>NZ_JBEXTS010000014.1:0-263814 GCF_040628815.1 Streptomyces sp. NPDC006140
ACGACGCTGGCGCAGCTGATCCGGCAGGGGCCCGGTGAGCCGGTGTGGGGGGTGGCCGGCCGCGGTGTGGGGGAGGAACGCTGCTCCCTGGACGCCGCGCGGGACGCCCACGCCCGTCAGATCTCGTCGGCGGTGACGGGCTCGCCCCGGCCGGGGCGTCCGTCGCCAGGCACGTCCTTGTCGGCGGTGGCGGGCTCCCCGGGGCCGGGGTGTCCGTCGGCGGGCACGTCCGTGTCGGCGCCGTCGTGCTCCTGGGCGCCGGCGTCCGCGATGCGGTGGGGCAGCTTCGCCGCGACGGCGATCGTCAGCAGGGCGAGGGCGGCCGCGACGCCGAAGGCCAGCTTCATCCCGCTCACCTGCGCGGGCGCGGCGGCGATGCCGTCGGCTACCAGGTGGCTGGTGCGCGCGGACATCACGGTCACCACCAGCGCGGTTCCGAACGCCGCGGCGACCTGCTGCAACGTCCCGAGCATCGAGCTGCCGTGGGAGTACAGGTGCGGGGGCAGCGCGCCCATGCCGAGCGTGAAGACCGGGGTGAACGTCGCCGCCAGGCTGACCATCAGCAGCGCGTGCAGCCCCAGCACCTGCCAGTACGGCATCGTCATCGAGACCTGGGTGAACCCGCCGAGGGCGAGCACCATGCCGACCGAGCCGGGCAGCACCAGCGGACGACTGCCGAACTTGTCGAACACCTTCCCGACGGTCGGTCCCAGCAGGCCCATGACCAGACCGCCCGGCATGAGCAGCAGGCCGGTCTCCAGCGGGCTGAGCCCGCGCAGGTTCTGCAGGTACAGCGGGAGCAGGATCATCGACCCGAGCATCGCCAGGAACCCGATGGACATCAGGGCCAGGGACAAGGCGTAGGTGCGGTGCCCGAGGGTGCGCAGGTCCATCAGCGGCACACCGGTGCGCTGCAGCTTGAGCTGGCGGACGACGAACACCGCGATGGCCGCGGCCCCGGCGACGGCGATGCCGATGGCCGAGGCGACACTGCCGTCGGTGTCCCCGAAGAGGCTCAGGCCGTACACCAGCCCGCCGAAGCCGAGCGCCGCCACGCCGACGCTGAGCCAGTCGATGGAGCTGACCTGCGGCTCGCCTATGTTCTCCACCTTGCGCAGCCCGAACACGGTCACCAGAGCCGCGATCGGCAGGACGACCACGAACAGCAGCCGCCAGGACCCGACCTGAAGGATCAGCCCGGACACGGCCGGACCGAGCGCCGGCGCCACCGAGATCGCCAGGGTGACGTTGCCCATCACCCGGCCGCGGTCGTGCTCGGGCACCACGATCATCAACGTGGTCATCAGCAGCGGCATCATCACGGCCGTGCCCGCGGCCTGCACGATCCGGCCCAGCAGCAGCACCTCGAAGGTCGGGGCGACGGCCGACAGGGCGGTACCCGCGAGGAACACGCCCATGGCGATGGCGTAGGCCTGGCGGGTGGTGACCCGCTGCAGGAACCAGCCGGTGACCGGGATGACAGCCGCCATGGTCAGCATGAAGGCGGTGGACACCCACTGCGCCGACTGCTCGGTGATGTGCAACGACTCCATCAGCCGCGGGATCGCGTTGATCATGATGGTCTCGTTGAGGATCACCACGAACGTGGCCAGCACCAGCAGCCGCACCACCATCGGTGTGCGGCCCGCCCGCACGGCCGGTCGTTCTCGCATCACAGCTGACATGACAGCTCCTCGCTGGGGTTCCTGATCACAGTCGCCTCGCAGCCGAGGGCCGCCGGCCGGAAGTGGATCGATGGATCGATGACACCGATGAAGACCGGCGCACCCGGCAGAACTCATCGGTCAGCCCTCGAGTCTTCCGCAACGCCGCACGGATCTGCCACGAATTTTCGGGGGAGGCGTCGAAACATCGCGGTGGTGAACCCTTGGCCAACGAATTACTCTCCCTCCGACCACACGTCGACCTGCACGGGCACGCTGACCTTCGACCCGCAGGCGGCGACCGTCACCGCCTCCAGCGACGGCTACTTCCGCTACAGCGTCGACGTCCGTTAGCGGTTGAGCGGCCTGGGGGCCGCTGGCACGATCAACTCATGGACCTCCTCGCGTTGTTACCCGCGTTCGCGGTCGCCGTCCTGCTCATCTCGGCGTCACCGGGTCCGGCGATGCTCCTGGTCTTCCGTCAGGCGGCGTTCCACGGCCGGCGGGCGGCAGTACCCACCGTCCTGGGCCTCGAAGCGGGCCTGTACCTGTGGGCCCTGGCCGCCGGCGCCGGTCTGGCCGCCCTCGTGGCGGCCTCCGAGGTGGCGTTCGTCGTGCTGCGGGTGGTCGGCGCGGTGTTCCTCGTCTACCTCGGCGTCAAGGCATGGCGCACGGCGTGGCGCAGCCGCACCGGCCCCGAGGCCGCACCGGCGGACACGGACGCGTCGATCACGCCGCCCGTCAGCCGAGGGGGATGGTGGGCGGCCTTCGGCGAGGGAACCGTGGTGATGCTGGCCAACCCCAAGGCCGCCTTCTTCATGATCGCGTTCTATCCGCAGTTCGTTCCGGCGAACCGCCCCCTGTTCGCCACCACCGCGCTGCTGGCCGCCGTGCAGGTGCTCATCGAGACGGCGTTCTACTTCGGCCTGGCCGCCGTCGCGGGCCGCGCCGGAGCCTGGTTCCGCCGGCCCAGGATCCGACGCCGCGTCGACGCGGTCAGCGGAGGCGTACTCGTAGCCCTGGGCCTGCGCCTGGCCACGACCACACGCTGAACGCCCACGGGCCACGCCGACCGCCACCGTCCGGGGGCGTAGGGGTCATCCCTGTGCGTCGAGTTCCGTGGCGAGAAGGGCTGCCAGCTGGTCGAGTGCGGGGCCGGCTGTCTCGTCGTCGGAGGTGAGAATGACCTTCTCGCCCTCCTTGAGGCCCAGACTCAGCACCATGAGCGTGCTGCTCGCCGGTACCGGGTTGCCGTCGGGTCTGCGAATGGTGATGCGGTGGCTCGTCGCCGCGGCCTCGCGGGCGAGGGCGGCCGCGGGGCGGGCGTGCAGTCCCTGCGAGCATTGGACGGTCGCGTAGCGTTCCGGCATTTCCACTCCTTGGGTTCCATTGCGTGTGCGCCGTTCATTTCACGGAGCCGGAAAAGGGAAGAGGTCCGTCAATGCCGGACCGGCCGGCGCATAAAAAAAGACCCGGGAGCGGTCGCCTCAAGGCAACTCGTCCCAGGTCTTGCCCGGCTCACGCCGGTCACAATCCGTGTCGCGCACGCTAGCCGCGTATCCGCCCAGGCGTCAATGAGACGACCGCCACACCATATGGATCACCCAGCGGAAAAATGTGATGCCCAGCGTCTGGACAGTCGTGAAAGACGGCGTCTACTGTCTCGCCCCAAGACACCCCAAGGGCGTCTTACCAAAGCTGGGATTGTTACTGGACCACAGGCAAAACCCAAGCTGAGACCCGCCGCTTTCCAAGCGGCTCGCAGGGTCACGGCTTGGGTTTTTTTGTTGCCGAAGATCGGCACGACGGTCGGCACGACGATCTGCACGCGGTTCCAGGACAGCGGGGCTCGAGGAGGAGCCGTGACAACCACAAGCACGTATGAATCGATCGCCGAAGAGGTCCTGCGGGGCGTCGGCGGCAAGGACAACGTCAGATCCCTCGCCCACTGCGCGACCAGGCTGCGTTTCGTTCTCGTCGACCCGTCCAGGGCCGACAAGGCCGCCGTGGAATCCACCAGCGGTGTCATCACGGTCGTCGAGGCGGGCGGCCAGTTCCAGGTCGTCATCGGGAACACCGTCGGCCACGTCTACGAGGCGGTCGTCGCCCAGGGCGTGGACGGGGCGGGCGGCGGCTCCACCGGCGGTCCCCTCTCCCGCGTGATCGACCTCGTCACCAGCATCTTCATCCCGTTCCTGTGGACCCTGGCGGCGGCCGGACTGCTCAAGGCGCTCCTCACGGTCGCGGTGAAGATCAGCCCCGGCTTCGGCGCCACGTCGACCTACGCCATCTGGTTCGCCGCGGCCGACGCCGTCTTCCAGTTCCTGCCGATCCTGCTGGCCGTCACGGCCGCCAAGCGCTTCAAGGCGAACCAGTTCACGGCGATCGTCATCGCCTGCGCCCTCGTCTACTCCGCCACCATCGCCGTCATGCCCGGCGCGCACGGCGCCAGCGTGACGCTGCAGGCGTTCGCCCAGGGCGGGGGCAAGCTGACCTTCCTCGGTATCCCGGTCGTCATGGCCAACTACCTGTCCGCCGTCGTCCCGACCATCCTGGCGGTGTACGTCCAGTCGCACGTGGAGCGCCTGGCGGAGCGCGTGCTGCCCGCCATGGTGCGCAACTTCGGAACTCCGCTGGTCGCGCTCGCGCTCGTCGTGCCCGCCTCCTTCCTCGCCATCGGGCCGGTCTCGACCTGGATCGGCGACACGCTCGCGTCCGGTGTCGACCATCTGTGGGGGTTGTCCCCCTGGGCGGCGGGCACCCTGCTCGGCGGTCTGTGGCAGGTCCTCGTCGTCTTCGGCCTCCACTGGGCCTTCATCCCGATCGCGTTCCAGCAGCTGGCGACCACGGGCCACACCGATCTGGCAGGGGCGCTGTTCGCACCGGTGCTCGCCCAGGCCGCGGCCGCCTTCGCGGTGTTCCTGCGGACCCGCGACCGCGACCTGAAGGCGGTGGCCGGACCGGCCGCCCTGTCGGGCTTCCTCGCGGGCGTCACCGAGCCCGCGGTCTACGGCGTCACGCTGCGGCTCAAGCGCCCGTTCGTCTTCGCCTGCGTGGGCGGCGCGGTCGGCGGCGGCATCGCGGCGGCGGGCGGCTCGGCGGCCACGAGCTTCGTCCTGCCCGGCGCGATCACCGTGACCTCCACCCTGAACGTCGGCAGCTTCGCCCTCCAGCTCCTCGGCTGTGCGATCGGCATGGTCATCGCCTTCGCGCTGACCCTCGTCGTCGGATTCAAGGACCTGCCCGCGGCGAGCGGGACAGCCGCCGGCCCCTCGGACGTGGCGTCCGACGGCAAGACGTCCCAGGACGGCAAGGCGCCCGAGGGCGGAATGGCGTCCCAGGGCCGGATCGCGACCCTCGCGGCACCCGTCGGGGGGAAGGTCGTCCCGCTCGCCGAGGTCCCCGACCAGGTGTTCGCCTCCGGCGCGATGGGCTCCGGCCTGGCGGTGATTCCCAGCGAGGGCAAGGTGTACGCGCCGTTGAGCGGCACCCTCGTCAGCGTCATGCCGCACGCGTTCGGCATCCGCAGCGACTCGGGCGTCGAGGTGCTCGTCCACATCGGCCTGAACACCGTGGAACTGCAGGGCAGGGGCTTCACCCCCGCCGTCGCCCAGGGGCAGCGCGTGAACGCGGGCGATCTGCTGACCGACGTCGACCTGAAGGTGATCACGGACGCGGGCTACGACCCGATCACCGTCCTGATCGTGACCGACCCGGGCGCCCACACCGCCGTCGTGCCCACGGCCACCGGTGACGTACAGCCCCGCCGCGCCGCACTCGACCTCGTCGGCTGAGGAGACACGCATGACCGACCCGACCGCCCCCCGCCCCTTCCCGGACGCCTTCCCGGACACCTTCCTCTGGGGCGGGGCGACGGCCGCCAACCAGATCGAGGGCGCCCACGACCAGGGCGGCAAGGGCGTCTCCCTCCAGGACGTCCTGCCCCGCGGCCTCACCGGGCCGCGCACCCCCCACCCCACGCCCGACAACCTCAAACTGCAGGGCATCGACTTCTACCACCGCTACGCCGAGGACATCGCCCTCTTCGCCGAGATGGGCTTCTCCGTATTCCGTTTCTCGATCGCCTGGAGCCGCGTCTTCCCGCACGGCGACGACGAACTGCCCAACGAGGAGGGCCTGGCCTTCTACGACCGCGTCCTCGACGAGCTGGAGAAACACGGCATCGAACCGCTGGTCACGATCTCCCACTACGAGACGCCACTGGCGCTGGCGGAGAAGTACGACGGCTGGACGAGCCGCGAGATGATCGGCTGCTACGAGCGCTACGTCCGCGTCCTGTTCGACCGCTACGGCCATCGCGTCAAGTACTGGCTGACCTTCAACGAGATCAACTCGGTCCTGCACGCACCCTTCATGAGCGGCGCCATCACGACGCCGAAGGAGGAACTGTCCCGGCAGGAGCTCTACCAGGCCGTCCACCACGAACTCGTCGCCAGCGCCCTGGCCACCAAGATCGCCCACGAGACGGTGCCGGACGCGCGCGTGGGCTGCATGGTGCTCGCCCTGCCCGTCTACCCGCTCACCCCGCACCCGTCCGACGCCCTCGCCGCGATGCACGCCGACCACGCCAACCTCATGTTCGGCGACGTACACGTCCGGGGCGCCTACCCGGGGTACGCGCTGCGTCACATGCGGGAGAACGGCATCGAGCTGGACATCACCGACGAGGACCGCGAACTGCTCAAGCACACCGTGGACTTCGTGTCGTTCAGCTACTACATGAGCGTCTGCGAGACCGCCGATCCCGAGCTGCGCACGGCGGGCGAGGGCAACATCATGGGCGGTGTGCCGAACCCGGCCCTCCAGGCCAGCGACTGGGGCTGGCAGATCGACCCGACCGGCCTGCGGATCGTGCTGAACCAGTTCTGGGACCGGTGGCAGAAGCCGCTGTTCATCGTCGAGAACGGTCTCGGAGCCAAGGACGAACTGATCCACGTGGACGGCCGGCCCACGGTGAACGACGACTACCGCATCGCCTACCTGAACGACCACCTGGTCCAGGTCGCGGAGGCGATCGCCGACGGTGTCGACGTCCTGGGCTACACCGCCTGGGGCTGCATCGACCTCGTCAGCGCCAGCACCGCGCAGATGAGCAAGCGCTACGGGTTCGTCTACGTCGACCGTGACGACGACGGCAACGGCACCCTCGCCCGCCACCGCAAGAAGTCGTTCGACTGGTACGCCGACGTCATCCGCAGCCGAGGGGCAAGCCTGCTGCGCGGCGACGGGACCCCGTAGCCCCTGCGGCGAGGGACGACCACAACCTCCGCGGCGAGGAGAAGACCACAGCCCCCGCAACCGCACCGGCCGTGTGCCAGGGCCGGGCCGGCGCCAAGGCCAGGTACCCTGCCGCGGGGGCCCGGCCAGCAAGGACTCCACACGATGCGCGTAAAAAAGGTCTTCAACAACAACGTCGTGCTCGGCGTCGACGAGCACGGTGCCGAAACCGTGCTCATGGGGCGGGGGATCGGTTTCCAGGTCAAGCCCGGAGAGGTCGTGGACGCCGACCGCGCCGAGCGCCGGTTCGTGGCGAAGACGATGCCCGCCGAACGCCTCGCCGCCCTGGCCGCCGAGATCCCGCTCGGTGTGATCGAGGTCATGGAAGAGGTCGTCGCCGCTGCCCGGGGGCGGCTCGGCGAGAGGATCAGCGAGCACATCCTGCTGCCCCTGGCCGACCACGTCCATTTCGCCCTCGCCCGCGCAGCCACCGGAGCCCTGATCGAGTACCCGCTCAAGTGGGAGATCGAGAACCTCTATCCGGCGGAGACGGAGATGGGCGCGGCCGCCCTGGAGATCATCGAGCGCCGGCTCGGGGTGCGGCTGGACGAGACCGAGGCGCTGCCGCTGGCCCTGCACTTCGTCAACGCGCAGATCGGATCCGGCGACATCGCGGCGACCATGCAGATGACGCAGTGGCTGAGGGTCGCGCTCGAGACGATCGGTGAGGACCTCGGAGTCGCGATCGACCAGCGCTCGCTGGACGCGGCGCGGTTCATCACGCATCTGCGCTATCTCTTCCTGCGGGCCCGGGACGGCAAGCAGGTTCGCGCGGCCGACGACCAGATCGGCGAGGCGGTCAGGAACGCCAGGCCGCTGGAGTACGCCTGCGCCGAGCGGCTGGCCCGCCGGATGGAGGAGCTGTTCGACTGGCGGGTCGGCCGGGAGGAGATCCTCTACCTCGCGCTGCACGTCAGCCGTCTGACGGCACAGCCCGACAGGTCGGAGGGCGATCGTGTCGACGTCTAGCGGCGACCACACCGCGGACGCCATCCTGCGGGGGGTGGGCGGCCGGGAGAACGTCACCCGGCTGACGCACTGCTTCGTCCGCCTCCGGTTCCGGCTGCGCGACCCGGCGGCCGCCGACCTCGACGCTCTCGCCGCTCACCCGCTCGTGGCGTTCACCGTATGGCAGGCGGACGAGCTGCACATCGCACCCCGGCGCGACCTGTTCAGGCTCTTCGAGGACGTACGGAACGCGCTCGGCGACATCGCCGCGCCCTGACCCGGACGAGGGGAGCCCGAGGCCGGGCGAAACGCCTCCTTGGGGTCCCAGGTCAGACCGAATGCGCCGGACCCCCGGCAGGATGCGACCCCTCGGCGAGAAGGCCCAGCAGGATGATGTCGAGCGCCCCGGCGAGGCGCTCGTGCAGGTCGAAGGGGGCCGGTTCCTCGCGGATCCAGCGCAGGATCGTCGAGAAGTAACAGGCGGCCAGCAGCTGGCCGGCCTGGTCGCAGTCGACGCCCGCCCTGATCTCCCCGCGTTGCCGCCCCTGCTCGACGATCCTGGCAAGTTCGATGTCCAGGGAGGGGTCCTGCAACAGGTGCCCGTACCGCGCCGAGGCGTCCATCAGGACGGTGGTCTCCGCACGGGAGGCGACGTTGAGGTCGCCCATCTCCTTCAGGTACCGGCGCAGCCGGTCGCCGACCGGCAGGTCCTCGGCGTGCTCCGCGCCGAGGATCTCAGCGACGCGGGCGCGGCGGCGGACTCCCCATTCCTCGAGGAAGCCGACCTTCTGCGAGAAGTGGTTGAAGACCGTGGCCCGGGCGACATCGGCGGCCTCCGCGATCTGCTCCATGGTGGTCGCCTCGGAGCAGGTCCAACGCCGGGCCATTCCTGCCTTCGTGAGCACGCTTCCACTCCCGAAGCAGGTCAGGCGGATATCGCTCCTCGCCGTGGTTCTTGTCGTCGACCTCGGCATGGTGGGCAAGACAGAGAAGTAGTCAACCGCCGCGGGAATGTTGCGGTGTACATTCCGCCGAGGGTGTAAGAACGTGATCAGCCCCGGCGCCAACTCTGAGCAGCAGCTATAGAGTTTCCACCCGCCTACGGGAGCATGCGCGACTGCGCGGCGTTGCTATGACGACGGAGTCGGATTTCGGCGCCACCTTGCGAGCCGGCGCCAGGCCACCCAGAGATTGATCACAAGCAGCACCGCTCCCGCGATGGGCCACCCCAGGGATCCACCGTCGCGGTAGGTCTCGATGCCCACCACCAGGAGCATGACGCCGATCACCGGGCCCGTGAGGTCCAACACGGCGTCCAGACGATTTGCGATCTTCGACAGCTTCGCCACGGCTTGATCGTGACAGGTCAACACGCTGTCTGCAAAGGGCGGCTGCGCCGTCCGTCTTCGTCGTGAACCGCGCACTTCCCTGCGCGACAGCCGATCAGCACCGTGTCTGCTGCGCGTCCTCCGCTACAGAAACGACTGCTGCCGTACCCGCGCAGGCTCAGCGCTTGATGGCGATGCCCTGGCTGCGGGCGATGGCGCAGACGCGTTCTCGGGCGAGACGACGCTCCTCGCGGAGTTCGCGGACCTCCTTCAGCCCGAACAGGGCTGAGATGGCAGCGAGGAGGGCGGTGAAGGGGCCTGCCGTGATGGCGTCGGGCATGACGACAAAGCCGGGACGTTCGTATCGGCCCGGGTCACGCTCCGCCAGGACAGTGCAGGACAGGGTGGTCAATGGCGCGTGCTGGTTGCGGCCTTCGGTCACGGTGAGGGAATCATGCGCGAAGGCCAGGTGGGCGACATGGCCGGCGAGAGAGCCGATGAGGACGACTCCGGACATAGCCGCAGCCCTCATCTGTCACCGCCCGGTTGAGCAGGTGATCAGCACCCGCCGTGAAGAACACTGCACGAAGATGAGTCGTGTGAACAGCCCTACTGAGCACGACGCCGTTGTGGCCCACCTGTGGCAGGAACACCTGCACGCCGCCTTCCCCGCTGGCCTGCGCGGTGCCGAGTTGGCGGGCATCGACATGGTGCTGCTTGACGCTGGCATCGCCGGATGCGTGTCCACCTGGCAAAAAAATGGTGGCGTTCTCGACGCAGAACGTCACCGGATCCTGCGCGACTGCATCGCAGACCTGGACCAGATCCTGTCGTTGCTCAACGAAACAGACGACCTCTGCTACTGCCAACGCCTGCGGCAGTTGGCTCAACTCGTGTCGAATACCGGTCCACAAGCCACCGAATGAAACGAGCTCTTAGTCGCTCCGTCCGCTCACGCATCATTCACGCAGACATGTGAGTGAAGGCCTCGTGTATCAGGCCCGAAGGCCGACCGTGGCCTGCGGCGAACGTCATACGCTACCGGTTCCATTCCCCAACGCCGCCACAGAGGAGACCTCGAAGAGACCGGTCAAAAGAGGTCTGTCTCGGCGGATTCGAGGGCTCCCAAGCGATCGCCGACGGCCAGGCATGCGGCCGGCCACTCGCGCACGTCACGCTTCGACGACCAGCTCCCGCTGCGGGTCATACGTCACAAGTCCCCGGCTCTTCGCCATGATGATGAGGGTGTCCGAGACTTCACTCTTCCGGGACCAGGCGATGTTGACCAGTACGCACTCTCCGTTGAAATAAACGGGAGAAGTCCAGGGGGATCGATCTGCTTCCTCCTCCGTGGTGTCCTTCGTCAGATCCTGATAATCCTTCAGGACATCGCGGTAGAATTCGGCAACTCGCGGACTCTCCGCAGTCACCCCGGACTCGCCGTCCGTCATGGCGTCGTATTTCTGATATGCCGCCGCCGCGTCAAGGGAACCGCTCTCGTGCCAGAATGCGAGGTCGTAGCTCATGACCATCCTTCATGCGATACGGCGTGGGAGCCCGTCGCTCAGGCGCCCACGCCGCTCACTCGACTCGAACTTACCCGACCGGAATCGACCGGTTACTCGTCCAGGTGCTCTCGGGACTTCATACTACCGGGGGAATCCATGAGTCGAATACGCCTTCCAGTATGAGGCCGTCCTTCGTGGTGACCGTGTTTCCAGGGAGATTCAGCCGGTCGTCGAAATTATTTTGGTCCGGGTTTCGCTTGGCTGAGCCGCCCTTGGTCTCGATCCCGTACCAGTGGCCGTTTATTTGACCAGGCCATCGAATTTTCGGACCTTGAATCCAGGTGCCTTGACCGAGACTTCCCTGGCGACGACCGTGGCACCGTCCAGCATAAGGTTTTCCCAGGTCGTCAGTTCGTCGTTCGAGCCGTCGCGCCCCTCTTCGCCGTCACGCTTGGCGTACTTGCCTTTGGCATCTCGGGGGACGACCCCTCCCGAGTTGAGGATCGACTCCTCGGCTTCGTACGCCTGTCGCCGTGTACGTCAGCGTCAGGGCTCTGGCCGCCACCGTTGACGACGGACGTCAGTTGACCGGTGCTGCTGAAGGTGCGCTTGGTGTGATCAGGGGTGGTGACGGTATAGGTGCTGGTGCCCTTGACCAGCTTCGCGGCCGAACCCGCAGGCGCGGTGTACGTGCCGTCGCTCTTCTGCGTGAAGACGAACTTCGCTCCGTCGTCGGCCTGATAAGTGACCTTGCCGGAGGCGACCGTCAGTTTCACATCGAAGGGCGTTGCCCAACCACGACCCAGCAGACCGGTCGCCGTGGAGTCGGGGCGATACGTGCGCTCCAGGGTCACCTGCTCGCCGACACCGACCAGTTGGGCGTCGGTGAGCTGCTCGAAGAACATGCCGGTGGCCATGCCATTCGGACTGTAAGTACCGTCCGAATGGCTCGCCCTCCTCGCCGGTGAACTACGCCGCGCAGTGGACACCGGAGAGATCGTCCAGGTGGACGTGGACCTCACGGTCTTTCAGATCGACGCGGTGCTCAACGCCGCGAACACCGCACTGCGCCTGGGGGAAAGCGACGCGGTCGCCAAGGTTCGCCGAGTCGTTGACGGGTTCTCCGCACCACCGCACTGAAACCGCAGGTCAACGGCTCGACGTGTGGTGCCCCGGCAGGATTCGAACAGCCCAGGCAGGCCCATTCTCCGGGTGCAGGCATAACCCTTCCCGTGCCGCAGATCAGCTCCGGTAGCCGCCGTGGCCGTAGCCGGGTGGTCGTTCATGCGCGATGCCCAGATCGCACCGCCCCACGAAGCCGCCGTCAGCCACAGCCACCCGCATCGGCGGCGCGAGCGGGCTGTCGGCGCCGGTGACGGGACCGTGCATCCGTACTCCGCCCGGGACCTCGTTCGCCTCGGGTATCTCCGCCGGTTGGCGGCGGCCGGGTCGGCCCGTCGAAACGGGAGGCCGGGGCGTTGCCCCATCGTGCCGGGAGGCGCGGCACGTGGTCCACCCACGCCATGTCGGCCGCCGTGACGAGCGACTGGCCGGCCACGGTCGCGGGGGTCACACCGGTGAACGCCACGACGTCCCGGTGCAGATGCGACTGGTCGGCGTAGCCGCAGTCGGCCGCCACCCTGGCCACCTCCTGGCCCCCGGCCAGGCGGGTGGCGGCCCAGTCGAAGCGGACGAGCTTCACGGCGCGCTTGGGCGGCAGGCCGAGCTGCGCGTGGAAGCGGGACCACAGGCGCTTGCGGCTCCAGCCCAGCTCATCGGCCAGCTCCTCGACCCGCACCTGGCCGTGCTCGGCGACGATACGGTCCCAGGCCCAGGCCAGCTCCGGCTCGATGGCGGGCCCCGCGGCGGTCAGCCGGGCGAGGAACGCTTCGACGAGTGCGAAACGCTCCTCCCACGAGGCGGTCTGGGCCAGCCGCTCGCGCAGCCGGGCTGCCCGCCGCTCTCCCCACAGGTCGTCCAGGGCCACCACGGAGCTCTCCAGCTCGGCAGGGCCGACGCCCAGCACGGCGCGCGCGATGGCGGGGGACAGGCGCACCTGCATCCACTCGACGTTCGCGGCCCGCACCCGCGCCGCACCGCCGGCGCCGAACCCGAGCCCGGTGACCAGGCTGCCGCGGTGCTGCCGCCCCGTCGAGTCGTCGATGCCGAGCGCCGCCTCACCGCAGGCCAGCGCCAGCGTCAGCACGGGGTGCGGGTCGAGCCGGTGGTCGACCGGAGCCGGGCCGCGGTCGCGCAGCCCCGCCAGGACGACGCCGGGTACGCGACCGGGCCGGGCCGGACGCGTGACCTGCCACACGGGGACAACGACGCGCTGGCGCACGGCAGTTGACATGCCTCCATGCTACGGGCCCGACCGGAGGGCCATTTCTTCGCCGACGGAACATTTCTCCAATCCAGCGGGCCGCAGCCGCGGCGAAGGTGAGCGCATGACTGCCACCGGAACCACTTCGCCGCCACCACCGGGCGTGGCCCGTCTGCTGCGCCCGTACGCGGGCGGCTTCGCCGTCGTCGTAGTCCTGCAGGTCATCGGCGCTGTCGCCGGCCTGGCGCCGCTCCTCGCGGTCGTCGAGCTCGGCCGTACGCTGCTGGCGCCGGGGCCGGCCGACGAAGGGCACGTGCGGGGCGTCGTGCTCGCGGGCGCGGCAGGGCTGCTCGTACGGCTGCTGTTCACGGCCGCCTCGTCCGGCCTCGGACACCTCCTCGACACCCGGGTGCAACTGTCGCTGCGCCGGCGACTCGCCGAGCGGCTCGGGCGGGTGCCGATCGGCCGGCTGGCGCGGCGGCGCAACGGGGAGCTGGCGAAACTGGTGGGTGAGGACGTCAGCGCCGTGCACCCGCTCATCGCGCACACGCCGGGCGAGCTGGTCTCCGCCTTCGTGGTGCCGCTGGTCTCGCTCGGCTACCTCCTCACCGTGGACTGGCGACTGACGCTGATCACGCTGATCCCCGTCCTGCTGGCGGTCGCGCTGGTACCGCTGATGATGACCCCCACGCGGCTGCGCGAGCAGAAGGAGTTCGACGCCGCGATGGGGCGGATCTCGGCGTCGGTGGTCGAGTTCGTGCACGGCATCGCGGTGGTGAAGGCGTTCGGCGGGTCGGAACGGGCGCACGGCACGTTCCGCACCGCCGTGGGCGACTTCACCCGGAGCTTCTACCGCATGGTGCGCGGTCTTTCCGGGGTCGCCGCCGGGATGCAGGTGGCGCTGTCGCCGCCGTTCGTGCTGCTGGCGGTGCTGGTCGGCGGCGCATACCGGATCACCGGGGGCGGGCTCGCCCCGGCGGACCTGCTGCCTTTCATCCTTCTCGGCCTCGGGCTGACCGCGCCCGTGGCCGCGCTCGGGCACGGCTTCGACGACCTGCAGGCCGCGCGGCGCGCCCTCGGCCGCATCCGGGACGTACTCGCCGAGCCGTCGCTGCCCGAGCCCGTACGGCCGGTGGCGCCCGAGGGACACCGAGTGGAGCTGCGGGACGTCCGCTTCGGGTACGAGGGCGCCGCGGCCGGGCGCGAGGTGCTGCGCGGTATCGACCTGGTGCTGGAGCCGGGGACGACCACGGCCGTGGTCGGGCCGTCCGGCAGCGGCAAGTCCACGCTGGTGCAACTGCTGACGCGGTTCTACGACCCGACGCACGGCTCCGTGCTCCTCGGCGGCGTCGACCTGCGTGAGGTGGGCAGCCAGGAGCTGTACCGGCGGGTGTCCTTCGTCTTCCAGGACGTCCGGCTGCTGCGCGCCTCGGTCGCGGACAACATCGCCCTCGCCGTCCCGCACGCCGACCGCGACGCCGTCGTCCGCGCCGCCCGCCGGGCGAGCATCCACGACCGCGTTCTCGAACTGCCCCGCGGCTACGACTCGGTGATCGGCGAGGACGCCCGCCTCTCCGGCGGCGAGGCGCAGCGCGTCTCGATCGCCCGCGCCCTGCTCGCGGACACCCCCGTCCTGGTCCTCGACGAGGCCACCGCCTTCGCCGACCCGCAGACCGAGCAGGCGGTGCGCGAGGCGCTGGCACAGACCCGTCAGAAGCGGACGACGCTGGTCATCGCCCACCGCCCGGAGACGATCGCCGACGCCGACACCGTCGTGATGCTGCGCGACGGCGAGATCGTGGAGCGGGGCACGGCCGCTGAACTCCTCGCGCGGGGCGGTGCGTTCGCCGAATTCTGGAAGATCCACGCAGGTGCCATGGAAGCCGGTGCCATGGAAGCCGGTGCCGTGGAAGCCGGTGCCGTGGAAGCCGATGTCATGGAAAGGGAAGAGGCCCGATGATCAGCACACTGCTGCGTGTGCTCGGCGACGAGTACGCCGGGCCGGTGCGCCGCACCGTCGCCCTGATGACGGCGACCGCCCTGGCCGAGGGACTGTCGTACGCCCTGCTGGTGCCCGTGCTGCGCGCGCTCTTCGGCAGCACACCCGAGGACGCCCGACCCTGGCTGGCCGCCTTCGGCGCGGCGGTCGCGGTCTACGCGGTGCTGCGGTACGTCAGCGACCGCTCCGGTTTCCGCGTGGGCACGACGATGCTGCACGGCATGTACGAGCGCCTCGGCGAACACCTCGCCCGGCTGCCCATCGGCTGGTATCGACCCGGCCGCACCGGCGAGGTGTCCGTCCTCGCCAGCCAGGGCGTGTTGCAGGCGATGAGCGTGATCGCGCACCTGCTGGCGCCGTTCATCTCCGCCTGTGTGACGCCGCTGACGATCGTCGCCGTGATGCTCGTCTTCAACTGGCAGCTGGGGCTGGCAGGCCTGGCCGCTGTGCCGTTGGTGGCCGCGGTCCAGCGGCGCACGGCCCGCGTGACGACGGCTACCGACAAGGAGCGCGTGGAACGCGAGCGCGAGGCCACCGGCCGCGTCATCGAGTACCTCCAAGCCCAGCCGGTACTGCGCGCCGGCGGCCGCACCGGCGAGCGGTTCGGTCTGCTGGACGACTCCCTGAAGGAACTGAGCCGCGCCTCGCGCCGCTCCACCCTTTCGGCGCTGCCAGGTGTGCTGGGCCTCGCGGTCACTGTGCAGGCGGTGTTCACCGCACTGCTCGCCCTCGCTGCGTACCTCGCTCTCGGCGGGGACATCGGCGCGGCCGAGGTGCTCGCGGTCCTGGTGCTGGCCGCCCGCTGCGCCGACCCGCTGCTGTCCCTCGCCGAGATGAGCGGTGGCATCCGCGCCGCCCGCGCCGAACTCACCCGCCTCGACGACGTCCTGAGCACCAAGCCGCTGCCGGAGCCCCGGGCGCCACGCGAACCGTCCTGCCACCACATCGAGTTCGACGCGGTCACCTTCCGGCACGGAAACCGCACGGTCGCCGACGGGGTGACGCTGTCCGTACCCGAGGGCCGGCGGCTGGCCGTCGTCGGGCCGTCGGGCGCGGGCAAGACGACACTGCTGCACCTGCTCGCCCGCTTCTACGACGTCGACGCGGGCGCGGTGCGGATCGGCGGCGTGGACGTACGGGAAATGGACACCGCGGCGCTGATGGCGCGGATCGCCATCGTCTTCCAGGACGTCTACCTCTTCGACGGCACGATCGAGGAGAACGTGCGCCTCGGCCGCCCGGACGCCACCGACGCCGAGGTACGGGCAGCAGCAGCCGCGGCCCGTCTCGACGAGGTGATCGAGCGGCTGCCCGGCGGCTGGTCGACGGACGTGGGCGAGGGCGGGGCGCTGCTGTCGGGCGGCGAGCGGCAGCGCGTCTCCATCGCCCGAGCGTTGCTGAAGGACGCGCCGATCGTGCTGCTCGACGAGGTCACGTCGGCCCTGGACCCGGTGAACGAGGCGGCCGTGCACGCCGGCATCGAGGAGCTGATGGCGGGCCGGACCGTGGTGATGGTGGCCCACCGCATGGGAACCGTACGCCGGGCCGACCGCGTCGCCTTCCTGGACGCCGGGCGGGTGGTCGAACAGGGCAACCACGAGGAGCTGCTGCGACGCGCCGGCCGATACGCCGCGTACTGGGACCTGTCCCGGGCCGGGGCAGCACGGGACTGAGACGGCCGTGCAGGGCCTGCGCCTCGGCGGAGAAGACGACGGAACGGCCGACAAGGAAGTCCTCGGCATCCTTCAGCGGAGATCGGGTTACGGAGATCACCGGGCAGCGAAGTTTGTCGTGGTTGGCACAGCGGCGGTCGCCGTTCCCGGTGCCCTCGACGACACCCAGGATCTGGCCGGAGAAGCAGCCGCCGACGTCAAGAAGGACGACCTGGCTCCCAGCGGCGCGTGCTTCGAGGTGTCGCAGGGCCGGGGTCGGGGTGGGCGAACAGGTCGCGGTGAGCTGTCGCAGGCGAGGCCGTCGCCCTCGACCTGGCGTAGCACCTGGTCGTGTACGAAGTACGGAGTACGGACTTGGGCTTGGGGCGCACCGCCCGCAGCTCGGTGGGGCACCCACACCGCGTACGCACACGGGCCGCCCGGGTAGCAGGTGGGTTCCGGATACGCCAGGCCGCTGCCCGAGCCGAGACGGGGGAGCGGTGGCAGGAGCCGGCTTACGTCTTCACTAGCCGCACCGGTCGCCCAGTCGAGCCGCGCGACGTACCGCTCGCGTTGGGTCATGCTGATCCGTCGGATTCTTGGGGATCAAACTCTGTCCGCTCACGCAAACGGCCCCGGACGAGGAGTCCGAGGCCGAGTAGGAGCCCTCCCAGAGGAAGAAGCCCCAGGTCAGAGCGGCAACGCGTTGTGCCCCCGGCAGGATTCGAACCTGCGACACCCGCTTTAGGAGTTCGATCCCTCTGTGGAGCGGCCTGCTTGAACGGGGTTCGGCGGTCGCTCGTCGATCCGGCTGAGGCTGCTTCGGTGTGCCATCGTTCGTCGCCGTTGATGTCACCTGGTGATGTCAAAGCGACGGGCTATGCGCTGATGGGCAACGCTCGTGCCTGCTGGCGGGCTTGGGCCCGCAGCTCCTTGAGGCGGTCATGAAACGCGTTGTGGCGGTTCTGGTCGAGGTTCAGCGGCAGGTCGAGTTGAGATATGAGCTCCGATTCCAGGGCCCACGGCTCGGCATGCTCGATCCAGCACACTCGGGCGTTCTCGGCCATCCATTGGGTGAGGGTGGCTTCCCCGACCTTGCCGAAGGTCAGGCGCTTCCCGCTGCCTACACGGCGCAACTCGAGCCCGAGCAAGCAGCCGAGGGTAAGCCGCAGTGTTGACCCTGCCGCGTTACCTCGGTAGTGGTACCGCACTCGCTTCCGCAGGTTCTGCGTGCTGGTCCGGTTCGCCATGTACCGCGGGGCGATGCCCACGTACAGCAGGCGGCCGGCGTCCAGCTCCTGGTGCGGCGCCTGCTCGAAGTGCCACCCGTAGACCCCTGCCACCGCTGGAACTGGGCTCGGGCGGTTCAAGACCTCCTGCGCCGACCACAGTCGAACGGGAGTGGTGAGAGCGGTAGCTTCCACGAAGCCTCCAGATGAGCCACGGGCGGTCAGCCGCAGGCTACTTGCTGATGCGGCACGGTACGCGGTCTCACCTATGCGCAGGCCCTCAGCTGGGGAAGCTGCGACACCATAGGCTTGATCGCGAACGGCAGTCCTCGACTCCTGATGGGAGACTGGAGCGACAGTGGCTAATCCCTTTGCACCGCCGCCAGAGAACTCGGGGCAACCGTCATGGTCGCCGGTCGATGAGTACCTCTGGCACTCATGCGACATCCTCGCCGATGTCCTCGAAGGACAAGTGGCCCGCCGGCCCATCGTGGCCACGACCGCGCGACTGCAGCACGGTGATCGTGCACTCGCAGTAGGGCCGGGCCAACGCATGACCTGGAGGGCCCTCGGTAGCGGGAGGTACACACACACCAACTTGGTTGCCTTCGGCAGCCCTGGCTTTGTGGTCGGCTCCTTGGTGGGCTCTGCCATCGGAAACTCTGCCCGACGTCGTCAGGCAGCGCGTGATGCTCAGCCACGGTGGGTGGTGGACGGTACCGGCGAAGTCACCCTCACACTGCAGAGGCTCCACTTTGCGCATGCTGCCGAACTGGACCTTGACTGGCGGGCGTTGAGCTCCATCGAGCTCGCGGCTCCTGACGTGTTCCAGACGAGCTTCATCGACACACGCGGTTCCCAGACGATGGTTCGAGTGCAGACGCCGTGGGCTTCGCTTGCCTTCGCTCTCGCTGCGATCACTGCGTTCCCTGCCCACCCGCGATTACTCAACCGCGGTTGGCTTCCTCCGGATTTCGAGCAACGGTGCGCCCGAGTAGGTCGTCCGTGCCGTCCGGCTGCGCATCTCGCGCTGCGGTCAAGCGGCACCTAGCAGGGGCAGCGTCGGCGCCCGTTGTGGTGCCGACGCTTTCTGCTCGGCAGGGAAGGGACGGCAGAAGCCGCCCTGGAAGGCTATTAGCTTGGGAAGCTTGGGTTGTCTGCGGGTGGTTGCTGAGCTGACCTGCAGCGGAGCGGCGTCGGCCCCTGACGGGTGGTCCACTGGTTACCCGGTACTCCCCGTGGCTCCCCCCACGATCTGGCACGGGTCTGGCACGGACTTCCTCCGCTCACACTGGCTGCATTGCGGACGTCGCCCAAGACAGAACACGCCCCTAGCTAGTCCGAATCTTGAGGCTTGAGGTTGTCGTATGCCCTGGGGTGGGTGCGCAACTGACCCTTTAGATAGCGCCGATCACGCAGGTTCGCCATAACAGCGTCATAGTGAGCTTGCTCAGCCACCCAGTCCCGGTCGAGGTGGGGCATCGCCTCGCCCGACATCTCGCGGGCGAGGTCATACAGTTCCCGTCGCCAGGCCGGGTCAATGGCCCGCTCGTTGACAACCGCGTTACGAAAGGCGAAGCACGCGAAGAGTGCTGTGGATGCGAGCAGACCAACGGCTTGCCGGCAGGCCTCTTCATCGAATGTGATCGCCGAGTTAAGGAAGAAATGATCTTCCTCTACCGTGAACTGGCCCATGCAAGACTCCGCCGTCGGGTGGGCCCAAGCCGAAGACTCCGCGTAGAAGTTCTTGTACATATCAACCTCGCGTGCGGAGTCCCCTCGTACGTCACTGAGCCACTGTCGTACACGCGCGTCGGGGAACCACCTGCCGTCACGAAGCCATTGATCGGCCATCTTGGGGTCCTTGGCCAACACTCTGGCTAGGCCGGCAGACTCATACACCGAGCGTAGCAAGTTGCGCATCTCTGCTAGGAAGCCGTGGCTCGTGACCACCCAAGCTGCCCGCAGCTGGGTGAAGCTTCGAGCCAGCGCCGCTGCGGCAGCGACTTCATTCTCGAAGGTCTCCTCAAAGGGAAAGCGATCAACGCGGAACGTGCCAGAGTGGAGAAGAGCCATGGCGCGCCCGAACCAGGCGCTCTCAGGCCACTCCGATGAGGCTTCGAGGAAGCGCCCCATGTGTACTACGTCATCGGGGAGGGCGCCCAGATCGTACTCATCTGTCATGCGCCTATGGTGCTCGCCCTGTGTGCAGTGGTGCCACCGCATTTGCCAGATACTGCAACGCTCCTGAGACCGTATGAGTCTCAAGCAACGCGGCTGGTCAGGGCCGCGCAGGTGCTCGTTCGGCTCGGTTCCGGCCACAGATGGTCCACTAGGACCTGGCTACTACTTTGGCGGCAGGGCGAGCGCAAAGCCCCTCAGCAGTACCGTCAGAGCTAGGTCCCCAACGGCCTCGAACAGCGGCAACTTGGGCTGATCAGGCCAGACATGGAGGGACTGTGGCCGCGGAAAAGTGCCCACGGCTGCCGACCGAACGACCTACTTTCGAGCTGGCACCTGTCCAGCTGCAACCCACGTAAGCTGCGTGGCAGGAGTGGAGACTTCGCGTCTCGGAATCTATTATTAGAACATGCTTTCGATTTTGGAGGTTTGAGGTATGGGTGACGGAAGCTCGATCGAGTGGACAGAGGCGACCTGGAACCCAACCACTGGATGCGATCGCGTCTCCCCTGGCTGCGATAACTGTTACGCCCTCACGCTTTCCAAACGCCTTAAGGCGATGGGGGCCGAAAAGTATCAAACCGACGGAAACCCTGTCACCTCGGGTCCTGGTTTCGGTCTTGCCTTACATCCTGACTCGCTGTCACTCCCCTACCGCTGGAAGTCACCTCGCACCGTCTTCGTGAACTCCATGAGCGACCTCTTTCACGCCCGGGTGCCACTGGAGTTCGTACAGCAAGTATTCGACGTCATGGCAGATACGCCACAGCACACCTATCAGGTCCTAACCAAGCGTGGCCGCCGACTCCGCCGACTCGCGAGCAGCCTGACTTGGCCTGACAACGTCTGGATCGGTGTGTCTGTCGAAGGAGAAGATCAACTGTCTCGGGTGGATGACCTGCGGCAAGTGCCCGCTGATGTACGGTTCTTGTCTTGTGAACCTCTACTAGGGCCGCTGTCCGGACTTGATCTAGACGGCATCGGCTGGGTGATTGTCGGTGGGGAGTCTGGTCCACGCCATCGGCCGCTTGATGAAGCATGGGTTGTTGAGATCCGCGACAACTGCGAGGTCTCAGGCGTCCCCTTCTTCTTCAAGCAGTGGGGAGGACGAACCCCTAAATCAGGTGGGCGAGAGCTGCAGGGCCGCGTCTGGGACAGCACACCACCGCGCCTGACTAGCGTCT
Organism: Streptomyces sp. NPDC006140; assembly: GCF_040628815.1. NCBI lineage: Bacteria > Bacillati > Actinomycetota > Actinomycetes > Kitasatosporales > Streptomycetaceae > Streptomyces > Streptomyces sp. NPDC006140. Next base: position 21,315 of record NZ_JBEXTS010000014.1, read on the forward strand.
CCTAAGCGATTGACCGATCGGTGGTCTGTTGCGATGCGCTGACTACGTGTGACCATCTTCTTCCGCTATACCGCCAGCAAGGCGGTAGCAGAGGGGGAGAGTCATGGCGGTCAGCACGTCGGCGGGTTTACTCGACCGGAACCACAGCCAGTCGATCTTCAAGCACGCGATCCTTCGTCGGTACGTCACTCCGTATGCCGCGATGGTCGGATCAAGTTCGCCGGGACATCGTGTTGCGATCGTTGACGGGTTCGCCGGCCGGGGGCGCTACCCCGACGGAACGCCTGGGTCAGGAGAGTTGATCCTTCGAGCTGCAGCCAAGGCAAGCCGAGCCGTCGTGGAAGCAACTCTCGTGGAGAAGAAGCGTGCCGACTACGAAAAATTGGCCCAAGTGGTTGGTGAGTACCAGGCCCGAGGTGTGCGAGCCGTTGCCCACCAAGGGCTCGTTCACGAACATCTAAGCAGCATCGTCGCAGCAGCCAAAGGAATTCCGCTCTTCCTCTTCCTCGACCCCTGTGGCGCGGGCCTGCCTTTCATGGACCTGGCACGTGTCCTCGACGGCGAGCGCCGTCGGGTGCGCCCAAGTACAGAGGTCCTGCTCAACTTCAGTGCCGATTTCACTCGGCGAGCAACCGGCGCGCTAGCTGCCGGACAGCACAGCCACGAGAGCCTGCCGGCGCTTGATCGTGTATGTGGGGGTACCTGGTGGCGGGACGTCGCCTTACAGGCACTCGGACCGGACTCCACATTCGAACCCTGCGCTGAAGCAGTCGCCCGCGCGTATACAGACCGTCTGGCCCGGATGACAGGTATGCACGGGATCACAGTTCCCGTGAAGCGGCGGGTTCACCATCAGCCCGTGTACCACCTTGTTTTCCTAACTCGGAGCCCATTCGGTATCTGGGTGTTCGCCGACGCCATAGCCAGAGCAAGGAACGAATGGCTCGAGGCCTTGGGGCCGCAGACTGACGATTCCGATGACGCCCTGTTCAGCTTCGGCGACGTGGTGAAGGATGTGGTGGCACAGGAGCAGGAGAGGGCTCGCATTCGCGTCCGGGAAAACCTTCAGAAGATCGTCACCCGGCGGAACCGGACCAAGTTGGTGGACGAGGTCTGGTCTGTCTTCGAGGGCGTGTACGGCGTTGCCAACGACACAACAATTAGCGCTGCCCTGGGGTTGGCCGTGAAGGAGGGCTCCGTTGCAGTAGTCGAACAGGGCAGGAAGATCCGCGACAGCGTCATCGGCCCGAGCGGGTGATACCGCTCTGCCTGAGGCGGTCGGCAAGTCGGCCCCAAGACGCCCTCGTTGACCGTGACTGACCTCTGCATCTGGCATGGTTGTGGCACGAACCTCAGCTGACGACAGTCAGCCACGACGCTGAGTGCGTCGAACCGACCAGGCGCGCGTATGCCTCGCTGTGCCCCCACTTGCCTCAGCCACGATATCTGTATGTGACCGGAGAAGCCGGCGGGGCGGCACCTACTTCACGAAGTCGCTGCCTCGCAGGTGAACAATTCTGACTTGGACACCTTCAAGACAGAATGTAGGTCCTTATAAAGCTGAGTTGACATGAGCTCGGGGCACGAAAATCCGCCGCGCATTGCACGTTCCAGCGTGTCCTTACTTATCCTTGCCGCCCAGTGGGTCTGCATCAGGTATGCCATGACGGAGTTTAGATCGTGACCGCAGCAATACTCCATTGCGTCAATTTCGGAGCGCATTACCGTTCTAATTGACGTTACTATTTGAGCTTTATCGAACTCATTGACTCGCGCCTTTTTTGATCGCTTCAAGCTCATATCGAATAGCTCATCGATGTCAATGGCGCTTCCATCTGCGTATGCCACTTCTTTGATGGGGGTACCAGCCACTCGCAACCCCCAGCCATGGTCGTGTGAGAGCTTGCGTAGTACTCCAAGGGGCAGGCTTAGGGTAATCGCGGCGTCTACTGGGGAGGAAATTTGATGTGTATCGAGAAAATCTTGTACCTTGTCGCGATCGCAGAAGGCGGACACCATCCGCCTGCAAACTTCCCCTGTAAAGAAGATCGTCGCGTCTATATCATAGAAATCCGTGCGCGCAGCCAGAGCGCTAATCGGCTTCCGTGACTTACACCAGTCTCGATCCACTAATGCGCCGACGTTCTTGATACCCTGTTGGTCGACCAAATTGATAGCTTCGACCACGGAATCTTTCCCATACCCAGGAACCGTCTCACATGCTCCGTCAACTAGATGCGGATCCAAGACGGCACAGTCGGAATCACCTTCGCAAATCAGATACTTTTGGTCTTTCCTTCCTGCGCCCAACAGGAGCAAGTAAGAGAACAGATCGTCACCAGTGAGGCCTTGCAGCATCCCTAACCCCACATCTCCTCATTGGCGTAACCGGGCTCAAGGCCGACTGTGTCGGACCAGTACTTGTGGATGATCTGAGGAGAGTGAGTAGCAACCATAAAGCGAGCCGAGTTGATTGCGGCGATTCGGACGATGTCGTTCAGAAATTCTTTCTGCCAAACGACATGCAAAGAGATCTCTGGCTCGTCGATCAGTACGAGGCTATTTGGTTTCACGTTGAAAAGTAGATCATAGGCGAGGACGAGTTCGTGCTGCTCGCCTGAGCTTAGCTTCTCGGCTCGAATTTCCTTCCCTCCGGCCGTGACAACATGAAACCCGTCTCGGTCGAGGACCAGTTCTTTGTAAAGGAAGCGAGAGTTCACGATTTCACGTAGAAGGGCAACCCGGTTAAGTAGATCTTGAAAAGTGTTTAGCTTCTCTTCGGTGTCATCGAGGTAGGTCCAGAGTACTCTCTTTTCCCAGTCTGCCAAGGTGCGGTCAGGCAATGGGAGCTCTCCGGAGGCATCCAGAACCGAAATCTGAGTTAGTCTGCGCCTAATCTCGCTCTGCTCTGAGTATCGAGTGCGAATCGCATTCTCGGTGATCTGTGGAAGAAGATGAGTCTCCGATAGAAGTCGACGAGGGAAAGAGCGATCTAGCCCTTGTGACACTCGCGAATTTTGCGCCAACGCATCTCCCAATCTACGGGAGAAGTCCTCCGAAAACTTCACCACAGTTGGTCGGCGGACGTTTTCAGGGTCCCGTGGTGTACGGCTAGGTCGTACCAATTGGAGATTGATTAGGCGTTGGGTCTCGATGAGATGAACAGTTGTCGATACGAGTACATCGGAAATTTCTGATGGAACGTCCTCCGGTGGCAGCATGAGCCCAGGTCGAGGAAGATAGTCGCTATACCTTTGGTAGATTTCGCGTGGAGACACGACATCTCCTACAGTCATGTCACGCCATCGCGCAGATGAAATTCTCCTGACGGGTAGCTCGCTTTCCATTACTCGAAGAAATCCTGGTGGGAATTCTCCGCGATTTAGGGATTTCGAGGCATCCCAAGGGATTTCTCGGCCTCCGGGCTGTTTCAGTAGAAAACGCAGGGTTTCGCTGAGGCTTTCCTCTTCCCCTAGACCGGGCAGCGCCTCCTGCCCTGTGCGCTCAATGGTAATCACGCTATCGTCACTGAACTGGAACAGCACCGATCGGAAGGGAATATCGGAGATTAGTTGGATGTTCATGGAGAAGGTTGCATCGATCAGCTCAAGTAGCTTGGTCTTTCCGATGCCATTGGGGCCGTGGAGAATTACGAAGTCCTTGTCGGCAGGGAACGGGACTTCGTGATCGAAGCGCCCGAGGAGTTGCGACACCTCCACTCGCACGAGCTTCCGGTCTGTGACGCTCTCCGTGCTGTCTTCAGCCACGCGTCCTCCCTCTTCTAGCCCTGAGGTAGGAACGATAGCGACCCGTGGTCACTCTCCGCCACAGGATCAATACAAAGGCGCAAAGTCTTGTTAGGGCTCGGTCGGTTGTGGAGCGAAGTGACGCCGTCATTCTGTCGGGCAACGCAGCCCTGGTGTGAGGCAATGACTGCAGTGTGCGCGGCACGGGTGCCGGCCGGGCTGGAGCGGGGCGGAGACAGGAGCGCAGGCCCGGCCGGGGGCCGGGCCGCGCGCGGGGAGCGGAGCGAGCCGCCTTGAACCAGTAGAGAAAGTTGTAACTCAGTCCGTGGCGTGGGCGTGTCTAGGCCCACCGTCAAGCATCAGCTGGGACCAGAACGTTAAACATCACCTGGGACTAGACATCGTGGCGTGGTCGGTGAAGTCGTATGCGCAGGCCGGGAGTTCGACACCTTGACGGTGGGCCAACGGCAGGAAGACCACTGGCCGAATCGTCCAGGTGATGCGGGTGCTGGCGTGGGTCACAGAGACCGTGCAGGGTTCCATGCGTAAGAGGGCTCGTCGCGTGTCGATGCGGCCGTCGTAGAGCCAGGCCCAGGCCTCATCGGAGGCGTCCGGGTCGAGTGCTGGTGAGATCGTGCGCAGGGCGACCGCTACCCATCTGTCTGCCTGAGGGGCCGCGTAGGCGTCGAAGGATGCCCGGAGTGCCGGCCGTCCTGTTTCGTCGTTGATGTCTTGCGTCCAGCACTCGCACCAGAAGCCCCGCTGAAGCTTGGCCATCAGCACCGGTGCCCTCCGGGCTGGGTGTCCGTGAAGAGTTCCGCGGTGACGGTGTAGCCGCTGTGGCTGCCGTGGACGATGACCCGGTGTGCGATGACGCTGACCATTCCCAAGCCGCGGCCGTGTACCGCGTCCTCGCTCGGCTGCTCGACCTTCGGTGCGGTGCCCGTCCCTCCCTCGTCGGTGACCGACAGGGCGACCACCTTGGGGGAGACCGCCAGGGCCAGGTGGAAGCTGCCCAGCCCGCCGCTTGCCGTGTGGAGGATCGCGTTCGCGCTGAGCTCGCTCACGATCAGTTCGGCGTCGTCGGCCAGGGGAGATCCGCGCAGGATGTCCCGCGTCCAGCGGCGGGCCCGGCTGACCTCTTCCGGAAATCCTGGGCAAGTGAGTCCCCAGACCCGGGCGGTGCTCGTATACTCGTGCATACAAGTTCCTTCGTGCTGGTAGGCCGCCATGTGCAGCGGGTTCGGGCTAGACGAGTTTCACGCCGTCGTGGGCGCGGATGGCCGGCGGGGATACCGCGTCGAGTGCGTCCAGGACGCGGATCGCGTATGCCTCGTCGGCGAGTTCGATGACCTCTTCGCGGGTGGCCCAGCGCAGTGCGCGGGTCTCGTCCCCGGTGGTGGGCGTGCCGTCGGCGGCCTCACAGCGGAAGACCATGGAGACGATCAAACCCTTCATGTTCTTGTAGATCCCGGTCAGCATCGCGGGAAGCGCGATCTTGATGCCGGTCTCTTCGAGAACTTCGCGCTGGAGGGCCTCGGGAATGGTCTCCTCGCGTTCGAGGACTCCGCCCGGGGGTTCCCAGTGGCCGTTGTCGCGGCGTTTGATCAAGAGGGCCTGGCCCTGGTCGTCGACGATGACTCCGGCGACGCTCACGGAGTGCGGACGGTCGGTGCTCACGTTCCTCTGCCCTCTCGGATGGCTAGGCTCTCCACCGTAGCAACAAAGCTCGCCCACTCGTCTAGATACCTAAAGGAGTACACGTGCCCTCTCTTTCCTCCGGCCTCCTCGGCGATCTCGACCCCACGAGCGATCGTGCGGTCTTCCGGCAGATCGCCGACCAGCTGCGCGAGGCAATCGACCGTGGGCGATTCAAGGAGGGCGAAAAGCTGCCCTCCGAGGCCGAACTGGTCGAGCATTACGGGGTTTCCCGTATGACGGTTCGAAACTCCTTCTCCGTCCTCCAGGGCGAGGGCCTGGTGCACGCTGAGCACGGCAAGGGCGTCTTCGTGCGACCACGACCGCCTGTGAGGCGGCTTGCCTCCGACCGGTTCGCCCGGCGCCACCGGGAGCAGGGGAAGTCCGCGTTCATCGTGGAGGCCGACGCCGCCGGCAGTCACCCGCAGGTGGACAGCCTGGAGGTAAAGGAGGAGAAGGCCAGCCAGGACGTCTCCACCCGGCTCGGGTCCGTGCGGCGGGTGCTCGCACGGCGTCGCCGGTATCTGCTGGACGGGCGGCCGGTGGAGTTCGCCACCTCGTATCTGCCGCTCGACATTGCACGGGGTACACCGATTGCCGAGCCGAACCCAGGGCCTGGGGGCATCTACGCCCGGCTTGAGGAGCTGGGGCACCGCCTCGACCACTTCGAGGAAGAGATCCGTGCCCGGATGCCCTCGCCGGATGAGGTCCGGACGCTGCGGCTGGCCTCCGGTGTGCCGGTCATTCACCTGATCCGTACCGCGTTCGACCAGGAGGGGCGGGCCGTGGAGGTCTGCGACACGGTCATGGCGGCGGATGCGTATGTCCTGTCGTACCAGCTCCCGGCGACATGAGTGCCTGACTTGTGGTGGTGCGCGGGGTGCTTCTCCGAACTCGTACACCCCAACAGGCTTACTCGTATAGACGAGTGGGCGAGTTGTGTGGCAAGGTGGTTGCCGTTCCCGGAGATCGGGTTCGAACGCCGCATCTTGTATAGACGAGTAGATGGGAAGAAGTCTTGCGCACCATCCGTGTAGAGACCTCGGCCGCGACGATCCTGCTGACCGAGGCGCCCGAGCCCAAGGTCCGCGACCGGCAGACGGGCGAGATCGCCAAGGACGCCACCAGCGGAGAGGCCCTGATGACGCTCGGCGTCGTCTACCTGGAGGACGGCGAGTCGTCGCTGATCAAGGTCACCGTTCCCGAGAGCGGAGTTTCCGAAGGGCTCACCCTCGGGGCTCCGGTCTCCCTGCCGGGTCTGGTGGCCCGGCCGTGGGAGAGCGTCTTCAACGGCCAGCAGCGACACGGCATCGCCTACCGAGCCGCCGCCGTGACACCGGCCGCGTTCCCGGCCGCCACCGGAGCCGCTGCCTGATGACCGATCTGACGACACTCCTGGAAGTTGGTGGTCCTGTCGCCGCACTCGGCGGCGGGGCCGCCTACGCCCGGGCCAACCATCCCGGGGTGTACTGGTCCACGGTCGGCCTGTCGATCTCCACCGCCCGGCTCCTCAGCTCCTACGGCTCGGTCATGGAAGCCTGCGGCCTGACCGTGGCCCCCTCCCGGCTGCGGATGCTGGCGGTCAAGGCCACCATCCGCCGAGAGGTCCGTCCCGTACCGCCGCGTCGGGGCATCATCCGGCCCACCTCGACCGGGCTGCGGCTCCGGCTCCGCCTCGCTCCGGGGCAGGAACCCGCCGACGTCGCCGCCTCGGCGGAACGACTGCGGCACGCCTGGGGCGTCCACGCCGTGTACGTGACCACGATCAAGCCCGGTGTGGTTGAGCTGCGGCTGGTCGGCTTCGACGTGCTGCGGCAGGTGCGGATGCCGCGCAAGGTGGACGCCGGGTTCCTTCGGGTGCCGGTGGCGCTGCGGGAGGACGCCATGCCGTTCGTGCGCGACTACCGGACTGTGCCTCACCAACTGACCCTCGGGGCCACGCTGTCGGGTAAGTCCATGTACCTGCGGCACCTGATCGCCGGACTCGCCCCTCAGTCGGTCGCCCTGGTCGGCATCGACTGCAAGCGCGGTGTGGAGCTGGCGCCGTTCGCCCCCCGCCTCTCCGCGCTGGCGACCGATCCGGAGCAGGCTGCCGAGTTGCTGCCCGTGCTCGTGAAGGAGATGGAGGACCGATACGACCTGATCAAGGCCCGGCAAGGCATCGCCCCGAACACTCCGGCGGAGGAAATCACCTCGGACGTCTGGGGACTGCCCGAGTCCGAACGCCCGGTCCCGATCGTGCTGTTCGTGGACGAGGTGGCTGAACTCTTCCTCGTCGCCACCAGGAAGGACGAGGAACGCCGGGACGAGATGGTCACCCAGCTCATTCGCCTCGCCCAGCTCGGCCGCGCGGCCGGCATCTACCTGGAGGTCTGCGGCCAGCGCTTCGGTGCCGAGCTGGGCAAGGGCGCCACCATGCTGCGCGCCCAGTTGACCGGCCGCGTCTGCCACCGAGTGAACGACGAAGCCTCCGCGAAGATGGCGCTCGGCGACATCGCACCCGAAGCGGTCACGGCCGCCTGCGCCATCGCCCCCGAACGGCCCGGCCTCGCCGTGGCAGGTGACACCTCCGGCGGCTGGTCACGCATCCGCACGCCGTACCTGTCGCTGGGCGACGCTGCCGAGACCTGCCGCGAGTCGGCCCACCTGGTCCCCGACCTGCCCGTGCTCAAGCCCTTCCGGCCCGACGTGCCCGTACGGCCCGTCGAGACACCGGGCCCGGCCGTGCGGCCCCGGCCCGTGACCGACTGACCCGCGCCCCCACTCAACCCCGGTCGGCGTGACCGCCTCACGCCACGTCCCTACCCCTCCCATGCCCGAATTCGGAAGGAGCCGCAGCATGCGCGCCCACCTGGCCCGCGTCGATGCGGTGCTCGTTCAGGCGGTCATCGCCGCCGCGCTGTCCTTCGCCCACCTGCACGATGTCGCCTCGGCGGCCGGACAGGACGGGTGGAAGGCGTGGGCCTATCCGATCAGCGTTGACCTGCTGCTCGTCGCCGCCTGGCGCCGCCTGCGCTCCGGAGAAGCGAAGACGGCCGGGTGGTGCTGGTTCCTGATCGCACTCGCCGCGTCCCTGGGCGCGAACGTCGCCACCGCCGGCCTGCTCGACCTGGACCACGTACCGGCCTGGCTGCGCATCCTCGTGGCGGGCTGGCCCGCGGTCGCCTTCCTCGGCGGAACCCTCCTGGTCCACTCGCCGCCGACAGCGCACGACGCGACCACTGACGCCGTAGACCAACAGGAACTCGACGGCATCGAGGACCAAGAGAACGCGCCCGATCCCACACCAGACCCCCCGACGCCACCGGCGGCCGAACCGGCACCGGCCCCACCGTTGGCCCCGCCTCCGGTCGCTGTCCCGGCCGCCCTGGTCGAGCACGCCCGCAAAGTCGCCGCCGACCACCACAGCCGCACCGGAAGGGCCATCGACACCCCGACCCTGCGCGCCCGACTCGGTGTCCCGCCGCCCATGGCCGAAGCCATCGCCGCCCAACTCACCTGACCAGCAAAGGGAGATCATGCCGCTCTTCTGCTTCAACACGGCCGCCGACTACCTCTCAGCCGCCCGCGACATGGCCGTCAGTGGCCGATCGGCGCTCGCCCGGCTTCTCGCCGAGGAAGCCGCCGACCGCACGCCGGACCCGGAGGAAGCCGCCCGGATCCTGCGCGACTTCCCCCGCCCCAGCCCGCGACAGGAGGACTGACCATGCCCGCACCGAAGCGCTTCCGCCACGTCAGCCGCATCGGCCCCGTCCAGGTCGGCACCTCCTACGACGGTCGCGGCCGGGAGAAGCACACCGCCGCCTGCACCGCCCCGCGCTGCGGCTTCTCCGCCGACTACGACAGCCGCGCCGCCGCCGAGCTGGCCGCCCGCACCCACCGCTGCCCCGTGCGCTGAAAGGATTCCCGACCCGTGACCGTCAGCCTTCCGCTTGTCGTCGTCCTCGGCTTCTTCGCCTGGGGAGCAGTCAGGTACCTCGGCGTCCGCGTCTGGATCGTCGTCCTGATCGCTCTCTTCGGCTTCTGGCTCTCCCGCACCTTCCTCGCCCCCGCTATCGAGTCCGGCACGCGCTCCGGCGTGACCGTCATAAACGGCTCACACACCTAGACGAGTAGATAAGGAGACCTGGCCCGTGTTCCTCCCGAAGTACCCCGACAGCCCGACCCCGCCGCCCGCGCACACCCACACCCCGACTGAGCCGACACCCGTACGGCGCTCGCTCCCGTCGGTCTCCATCGATCAGAAGGCCGTCGTCGCCCTGGTCGTCGGCGGGGTCGTCCTCACCGCGCTCCTGGCGGCCGTCGCCGTCACGGCCATCTCCGTAGCCGTTGCCGCCGTCGTCCTGCGCTCCATGCTCCGCGACCACCACCGCCGCTGAACTGCGCTGGCCTCCGGGGCGGCGGCACACGACCAAGCATTTCGCCGCCCCGGCGCCTGCTCCTCCCGACCCAGCAAGTCAGAAGGGGAACGCCATCTTCACCCGCACCACTCCGGCACCACTTCCGGAACTCGCGAACCTGGCCGCGCAGGGCACGCTGCCGGGTATCCTCCGCCAGCTCTCCGGACTCGGCGGCTGCACCCATCCGATCCGCCTCGACGGCCACCGCACCGAGTACGACGTCGACACCACGACCGGCGAGATCGGCAACGTCCTCCAACGCCTCGACTCGTCCAGCCTCCCGGCCGGACAGCTCCTCGTCCGCTGCAACAACCGCCGCACGACCCGCTGCGCGGCCTGCGCCGAGGTCTACCGCCGCGACACCTTCCACCTGATCACCTCCGGCCTGCGCGGCGGTAAGGGCACCCCCGAGCACGTCGCCACGCACCCCCGCGTGTTCGCCACCTTCACCGCGCCGAGCTTCGGCCCGGTCCACAACCGCCCTTCCAGCGGGCGCCCCTGCAACTGCGGCACCCACCACGACCAGGACGACGACGTACTCGGCACCGCACTCGACCCGGACACCTACGACTACGAAGCCGCCGTGCTCTGGAACGCCCACGCCGGTCCGCTCTGGCGGCGCTTCTCCACCTACCTGCGCCGAGAGGTCGCCAAGCGCGCAGGCCTGTCCCAGCGGCGCTTCCGCGAGCACGCCCGCGTGAGCTTCGCCAAGGTCGCCGAGTACCAGAAGCGCGGCGCGGTCCACTTCCACGCCGTCATCCGCATCGACGGTCCCAGCGGCGGCGACACTCCACCCCCTACCTGGGCCACGGCCGAACTGCTCACGGACGCCATCCGCGCTGCCGCTGCCAAGGTCTGCGTGGACGGCCCGGTCATCGACGGCCGCACCCACACCTTCACCTTCGGCCGCCAACTCGACGTCCGCACCATCCGCTCGGCCGACTTCGACGACGGCCAGGAGCTCACCGAGCGGGCCGTCGCCGCCTACATCGCCAAATACGCCACCAAGGGCGCCGAGGCCGCGACGGGAGCTCTCGACCGCCCACTCAAGTTCGCCGCCGAACTCGCCCAGCTCGACATCAGCGACCACGCCCGCCGCCTGATCCGCACCGCATGGTTCCTCGGCGCACGCAAGGACCTCGAACACCTCCGCCTGCGCGCCTGGGCTCACATGCTCGGCTTCCGCGGCCACTTCTCCACCAAGTCCCGCCGCTACTCCACCACCCTCGGCGCCCTCCGTGACGCGCGCGCTGAATGGCGCCGCGCGCAAGCCGCCGCAGCCAACGGCCCCGAGCCCGAGACGACGTACGTCCTCGCGCACTGGGTCTTCGCCGGAACCGGCCTCTCGGACACCGAAGCCTGGCTGGCCGCATCCCTCGAACCCGCCCCCGGAACGGAAGGAGAGCCCACCCGTGCATGACGACGAACTGCTGACGGTGCCTGACGTGATGGAGCGGTTGAAGCTCGGCCGCTCAACCGTCTACGACCTCATCCGCTCCCGTCGTCTGCCCTCGATCACCATCGGCCGGTGCCGTCGCATCCCCGCGCGGGCTGTCCGCGAGTACATCGCCCACGAACTGGAGGCGGCCGCCTGATGGCCCAGCAACGCAAGCGCAACCCCAACGGCGCCGGCACCATCACCAAGCGCAAGGACGGCCGCTTCCAGTGCGCGGTCTACGTCCTCCAGCCGGACGGCACCCGCGCCCGTAAGTTCGCCTACGGCAAGACCTGGGCCGAGTGCGATGCCAAGCGTCGCGAGCTGCTCGACAAGGTGGACCAGGGTGTGCCCGTGCCCACCAAGTCGGCCAAGCTCTCGGACTGGCTCCCGTACTGGCTGGACAACGTCATCAAGCCCCGGCGGAAGCTCAGCACGTTCGACAAGTACGAGGCACACGTCCGGCTCTACCTGGTGCCCCTGCTCGGTGCCAAACGGCTGGAATCCCTCGGCGTCGCCGACGTCCGCCGCTTCCTCGTCCGCCTGGAGAAGGAGACGACCGCCGCAACGGCCAAGGAGTCGCACCGAGTTCTGCGCTCGGCACTGTCCTCCGCCTGCCGCGAGGAACTCATCGCGCGCAACGTCGCCAAGTTCGTCGAGTCGCCCCGCACGGACAAGCCCGAGCTGCACCCCTGGACCCTCGACGAGACGCTCGACTTCCTCGCTGCCTCCCGCAAGGACCCGCTCTACGCGGCCTTCGTGCTTGCCATCGCCATGGGGCTCCGCCGAGGAGAGATCGTGGGCTTGCGCTGGTCGGACCTCGACCTCGACAACCGTGTCCTGTACGTCCGCCACCAGGTCCAGCGCCGCCGTGGCGTCCTGTACGACGACGACCCCAAGAGCCGTCGTCGCCGCGCAGTCCCTCTGCCCGCCCTCTGCATCGCGCCCCTGCGCTGGCACCGCCTACGGCAGGCGGACGCTCGTGCCAAGGCGGGGGAGAGGTGGCAGGAGTCGGACTACGTGTTCGCCACCCGAACCGGCCGCCCGGTCGAGCCGCGCAACCTGTACCGCTCCTTCACCCGCGTCGCCGAGTCCGCTGGCCTCCGTGTGATCCGACTGCACGACGCTCGCCACGGGACGGCCACGTTGCTCACGGCGGCCGGAGTCGCGCCCCGAGTCGTGATGGAGATCCTCGGTCACTCCCAGATCAGCATCACCATGGACGTCTACACCCACGTCGTCCAGGACACCCAGCGCGAAGCCATGAGCCACATGGACCGGCTGCTCAGGAGGCGCCGCATCCGCGAGTGACCGCCCGCGTTGATGTCAGATGTGGATGTCAAAGGCCCCGGACCATGATCGGTCCGGGGCCTTTTGGCTGGTGCCCCCGGCAGGATTCGAACCTGCGACACCCGCTTTAGGAGAGCGGTGCTCTATCCCCTGAGCTACGAAGGCGGTGGCAGCGGACGCATGGAGCGGCATGCCTGTGGTCGGGAAGACCACAGGCGTCAGCGTACCGGATGTGGGTCGGGTGGGTGTGGGGGTCAGGTCAGGGGGACGTGGGTGAAGCGGGTGGCGGTGTGGAGGTCCGATTCGATGCGGGTGGCTGTCGTCGTGAGGTCGGGGAGCAGGTCCGTGACGCACTCCCGGAGGGAGCGGCGGCTCGCGTGCATCGCCGTGTTCAGGGCCGCCACCACCCGCCCGGCGCGGTCGCGGATGGGGACCGCCAGGGAGCGGAGGCCTTCCTCCAACTCCTCGTCCACCAAGGCGTAACCCTGGGAGCGGACCGAGGCCAGGGCATGCCGGAGCGGGTGGTCATCGGCCCTGTCCGCCAGGAGGACCCGGCCCAGTGCCGTCGCGTGGGCCGGCAGGCGCGTGCCCACCGTGATGTTCACGCTCATCACCCGGCCCGTCGCCACCCTCGCCGTGAACTGGATCTCCTCGCCGGAGTCCGACAGCACCGCGAGCGACGTCGACTCGTGGATGCGGGAGGTGAGGTCGGCCAGGTGGGGCTGGGCGATCTCGGGGAGAGATGTACGGGAGAGGGGCGGGTAGCCCAGGGAGAGGACCCGGGGGGTGAGGGTGAAGGTGCGGGCTTCCCGGGGCGTGACCAGGTTCAGGTGCTCGTAGGTGATCAGGGCCCGCCGGGCCGTCGCCCTGGCCAGGCCCGTCGCCCGGGCCACCTCCGTGAGCGTCAGCTCCGGCCTGCCCTCGCCGAACGCCGTGAGGACCGTCAGGCCGCGCGCCAGGGACTCGATGAAGTCGCGGCCGAGCCGCAGTTTGGACTCGCCCGTCCAGAGCGCCAGGTCCGAGGGGGGTGGACCGGGCTCCGGGGGTGGGGTGCGGCGCAGTTCCTCCTCCATGTCCGTCACCGCCGACCGCAGCCTCGGCAGGAGCGTCGTCCGCAGGTGGTGTGCCGTGTGGCGGCTCGTGTGGCTGACGATGCTTGCCACGCACGCGATCCGGTCGCCGGTGGGCGCTTCGTCGTCCGGCTGAGGGGAGCGGACCGGTGCCGAGATCGCCACCAGGCCCGGTTCGATCAGCTGGTCGTCCACGGCCCAGCCGTTCGTCGACGCCTCTTCCGTGCGGCGTACGAAGTCCTCGTCGTCCCTCGCGTCCGCGCCGTACCTGCGTGGCGGTACGGCCGTGAAGGACAGGTCCCTCGGGTCCGCCGCCCTGCGCTCGCGCCAGCGCTGCCAGTCCGCGGCCGTCCACTCCGTCGCGAACAGGGGGCCGGGCGCGGTGCGTTCGGCGGGGAGCAGGTCGCCGATGCGGAAGCTCAGGGACATCGCGCGGCGGCGGGTCGCCTGGTGGATGAAGCGGATGCCGTCGCGGTCGGCGACCGCCAGGGACACCGACTCGTCCAGTTCGTCGGCCAGGGCGTCCGCGAGCGGGGAGAGGAGGGCGGGGAGGCGCAGGGCCGACAGGTAGGCGTTGCCCAGTTCCATCAGGCGGGGGGAGAGGTGCACGTCCCGGCCGTCCAGGCGGACGTAGCCCATGCGGGCGAGCGTGGCCGTGATGCGGTCGACCGTGGAGCGGGCGAGGCCGGTGGCGCGTTCCAGACCGCTCAGGCTCAGCGTGCCGTCCGCCTCCGTCAGCTCCCGCAGGACCGCGATCCCGCGGATGAGTGGGGTGACCGCCTCCGCGGGTACGGGCTGTGGTGGAGTGTGCGTTCCCGCGGCCGGTGCCGAGCGGCCTTTGGCCGTCTCCGGGGTCGGGGCCGAGCGGCCTTCGGCCGTCCCGCTGACCGGTGCCGGCCCGTCCTTGGTCGTCCCCCCGCCCGGCTCGCTGTTCTCATCAGCCGGTCGGGCGGGCCCCTCGGGGGTCTCGGGCGTGGGCTTCGCTGGCATCGGCTCTCCGGTACGGCGGTCGCGGCACGCCTACGGTAATCCGGACGCGGTTCGCCTCACTCCCTGGTCACCCGCACCCGGTATCCCCCGTCCGCCCCCGCCTCCGCCCCCACCACCTTGATCGCGACCCCCCTCCGCGCGTCCCTGAACGTCTCCCCGGCCCTGAACGGCGCGTCCGACAGCTCCGCGTGGACGTTCGGTGCGCGTGTGCAGCCGCCGCTGTCGCGGCGGGAGTCGTAGACCGTGACCGGGCCCATGCCCGTGTCCACCTCCGCGTCGACCTTGTAGATGAGGACGCCGGGGCGGCACACGGCCTCGTCGTTGCCCGCGCGGGTGCGCAGTTCGACGGCGTAGCCGGTCCTGCCGTTCAGGGGGACGAAGACCAGCTTGGGGCCGCCGGCCCGGGCGAGCGGTGTCAGGGTGTACTCCGTGGTGCCGGGGGAGGCCGCGCAGTGCACCTGGCCGGCGTCCAGCCAGCCCAGCTTCCACTTGTGCCAGCCGAGGAAGTCGTTGTTGGCGCCCCAGTCCTCGCTCATGATGTCCCAGTGGCCGACCGCGCCCCCGCCCTCCGCGGTGTACAGGTCGGGCAGGCCGAAGACGTGGCCGTTCTCGTGGGGGAGGACGCGGTAGCCGGTGCGGTCGTAGGAGCCCGAGCCGTCGTCCTGGCGGGAGTAGACGAAGGAGGCGTTGGCGACGGGGACGCCGTCCGCCAGCGGGGCCTCGGGGTTGCCTGCGAAGGTGACGGACAGGACCGTGTCCAGGGCGGAGGGGCCGGCATTGGGGGTCACGAGCACGTTCAGCAGGTCGAAGCCGCGGAAGTCCACCTTCGGGTCGGCCGCCGCGACGATGTCCCGGACGAGCGCGCGGTAGCCAGGGTCGAAGGGGGCACCCCGCTCTATGCCGTACTCGCGGAAGGACCGCGGCATCCGCAGCCAGGACGGGATCGGGGTCTCGGGGCGGTAGTCGAGGCGGCCGTAGGAGCTGGTGCGGAACCAGTGGCGGGTCTGCGGGAAGAACTCCCGGAAGCGGTCCAGGGCCCTGCCCTCGCCGGGGGCGTCGGAGAAGTCGATCATCAGGGTGAGGGCGCGGACGGTGCCGGTGGAGCGGGAGTAGCCCTCGGAGGTGGGGATGCCCTCGGACATCTGGACCTCGCGGGCGCCGCGGATCAGGCAGGGGCCGTGCGCGGAGCTGCGGGACAGGGCGATCGGGCCCGCTCCGGCCGCCGTGGTGCCCGGGTCGAGGCGGCCCGTGCCGGTCGAGGTGCTGACCGTGAAGGTCAGGGAGGTCACGCAGGCCAGCGCGGCCAGGCGGCGCCGGGATATCCGACGGCCGAGCGGCCCCGCGCTGCCCCGCCGGAAGCGCCGGAGGCGCCGGAAGCGCCGGGAGCACCGGAAGCGTCGGGGCTGCGGCTGCATGGACGTGACCTGCAAGGGACCTCCCGCGCCGTGGCAGCCGCCGGTCTCCGACTGCACCCTTGCGCTCACCCTGCGTCGCGGGGTGCGGGGGCGCGCGTTGGAGGAGACCGATCGTGGGTTTCCCGTCAGTAGGCCCGGTGCGGACGTAGTGCAGCAGCCCCGCATCGACAGAAGTGTGAGCCAGGTCACAAAGAATTGCCGTCGGAGCGGGAAATACCGGGGAGGCAGTCCCCGTTTAGACCTGTGTCCGAGCGAAACGGGGAGCCCCTCCCCGGATACGCACTTCGCATTCACGCCAGGAGTACGCCGTGCAGACCGCCACCCCCGTACAGCGCAAGGCGCCCCGGCCGCGCGCCGACGCCCTGCGCAACCGGGAGCGGATCGTCACCGCCGCCCGGGAGATGTTCGTCGAGCACGGCCCCGAGGTGCCGCTCGACGAGATCGCCCGCCGGGCCGGCGTCGGCAACGCCACGGTGTACCGCAACTTCCCGGACCGCGACGCGCTGGTCCGCGAGGTCGTCTGCTCCGTCATGGACCGTACGGCCGCCGCGGCGGAGGTCGCGCTCGCAGAGACCGGCGACGCGTTCGAGGCGCTGGAGCGTTTCGTGCACGCCGCCGCCGACGAGCGGATCAGCGCGCTGTGCCCGATGATCTCCAGCACGTTCGACAAGCACCACCCGGATCTGGAGGCCGCGCGCGAACGGGTCGAGCGGCTGGTCGCCGAGGTCATGGACCGGGCCAGGACGGCCGGTCAGCTCCGCTCCGACGTGGACGTCGGGGACGTCATGATCGCCGTGGCCCAGCTCAGCAGGCCCCCGGCCGGTACGGACTGCGTCCATGCCGACCGCTTCGTCCACCGTCATCTCCAGCTGTTCCTGGACGGGCTGCGGGCTCCCGCTCGTTCCGCTCTGCCGGGCGTGGCCGTGACCTTGGAGGACCTGCGTCGACCCTGACCTTCCCGACCGTCTGAAGATCAGGCAACAGTCCCTATGGCCGTCCCCTTAGGCGAGCCATCCCTTTTGTCGCTCTTTTTCCGTCACGAAGTCCCGAAGTGGGTACCCTCATGTCTGAAACAGCCTCAAAGGCTCTCGGCGCTCCGGCCGCACCGGACGCCGGCCGCTGGAAAGCGCTCGTCTTCATCGCGCTCGCCCAGCTGATGGTCGTCCTCGACGCCACCATCGTGAACATCGCCCTGCCCTCCGCCCAGCAGGATCTCGGCATCTCCGACGGCAACCGGCAGTGGGTCGTCACGGCCTACGCCCTGGCCTTCGGCGGTCTGCTCCTGTTCGGCGGGCGGATAGCCGACCTGTGGGGTCGCAAGCGCACCTTCGTCCTCGGTCTCGCGGGCTTCGCCGCGGCCTCCGCCCTCGGCGGCGCGGCCACCAACGAGGCCATGATGTTCGGCTCCCGCGCCCTCCAGGGCGTCTTCGGCGCCCTGCTCGCGCCCGCCGCGCTCTCCCTGCTCGCCGTGATGTTCACCGACGCCAAGGAACGCGCCAAGGCGTTCGGCATCTACGGCGCGATCGCCGGCGGCGGCGGTGCCGTCGGCCTGATCCTGGGCGGCTTCCTCACCGAGTACCTGGACTGGCGCTGGACCTTCTTCGTGAACATCCCGTTCGCCGTCATCGCCGCGGCCGGCGCCTACTTCGTCATCCGTGAGCCGGAGGGCGGCCGCAACCGCTCCCCGCTCGACATCCCCGGCGTGATCCTCTCCACCCTCGGCCTGGTCGCCCTCGTCTACGGCTTCACCCGCGCCGAGTCGGACGGCTGGAGCGACTCCGTGACCGTCGGCATGTTCGTCGCCTCGGCCGTGCTGCTGCTGGCCTTCGTGGTCGTCGAGTCCAAGGTCAAGGCGCCGCTGCTGCCGCTGCGCGTGGTCACCGAGCGCAACCGCGGGGGCATCTACCTCTCCCTCGGTCTCGCGATCATCGCGATGTTCGGCCTGTTCCTCTTCCTGACCTACTACCTGCAGATCGTGAAGGGCTACTCGCCGGTCAAGACCGGGTTCGCCTTCCTGCCGATGATCGCGGGCATGATCACGGGCTCCACCCAGATCGGCACCCGCCTGATGACCCGGGTCGCGCCGCGCCTGCTGATGGGTCCGGGCTTCCTGGTCGCCGCGCTCGGCATGCTGCTGCTGACGCAGCTGGAGATCGGCTCCTCGTACGCGGCGCTGCTGCTGCCCGCGATGCTGCTGCTCGGCCTCGGCATGGGTACGGCGTTCATGCCGGCCATGTCCCTGGCCACGCAGGGCGTCGAGCCCCGGGACTCCGGTGTCGCCTCCGCGATGGTCAACACCTCGCAGCAGGTGGGCGGCGCGATCGGCACGGCCCTGCTGAACACCATCGCCGCCTCGGCGACCACCTCCTACATCGCCGACCACATCGTGGGGGCGACCAGCCGGTCCCAGCAGCAGCTGGTCCAGCTGGAGGGCATGGTGCAGGGCTACACCAGCGCCATCTGGGTCGCCGTCGGCATCCTCGTGGTGGCCGCCGCGATCGCCCTGACCTTCGTCAACGCCGGCCGCCCGAACATGACCGCGGTGACCGGCTCCGGCGAGGGCGCGGCCGACGAGGTGCAGATCCCGGTCGTCGCCCACTGACGGCCGTACCGGCACCCTCACCCGTACACGCACCCGCTTCGGGCCACCCGTAGGCGCGAGGAAGGGGACGCCTCGCACCTACGGATTCCAGGACCTGCCCCGGCTCCCGCGTCAGCGGAGCCAGGGCAGGTCCGCACCCGCTTCGCTCGGCTGGAGTCCCTCGGCGATGATCCGCATGATCTCGCCGAGGGACTTCTGCTGTTCCGGGGTGAGCCGGTCGAAGACCGCCTGGCGCACGGCCTCGACATGGCCCGGCGCGGTCCGCCGCAGCACCTCGTAGCCCTCGTCGGTCAGCACGGCGAACTGGCCCCGCTTGTCGTCGGGGCAGTCCTCGCGGCGCACCCAGCCGTTCTTCTCCAGGCGCGCGACGGCGTGCGAGAGACGGGAGCGGGTGATCTTCGCCAGCATCGCCAGCTCGGTCATCCGCAGCCGCCGCCGCGGCGCCTCGGCGAGCTTGACCAGAAGGCCGTAATAGACGTGCGGCATGCCCGCGTCGCGCTGGAGCTGACGGTCGAGATGGTCGTCGAGGAGGGTGGCGCCCTCCATGAACGAACGCCATACGCGCTGCTCCTCGTCGGTGAGCCAGCGCGGTTCCTGGGGCTCCGCGGTGGAGCCGGTTGCCGGTGCGGATGCGGGTGCCTTCATGTCGTCCACTCTACGCGGACCCTCCTTGAACTTTAAACAAATGGCCCGTACAGTTTTGTAGGGAACCATGTTCTGGAAGGAGCCGCAGCATGTCCGCCGCCACCCAGGAGCGCATGCCCGCTCTGTACCTCAGCCACGGCGCCCCGCCCCTGGCGGACGACCCGGTCTGGCCCGGTGAGCTGGCCGCCTGGTCCGCCGGCCTGCCCCGCCCCCGGGCGATCCTGATCGTCTCCGCCCATTGGGAGGAGGCCCCGCTCGCCCTCGGCGCCACCGAGACCGTCCCGCTCGTCTACGACTTCTGGGGCTTCCCGGAGCACTACTACCGGGTGACGTACGACGCCCCCGGCGCACCGGAGCTCGCCGAGTCCGTGCGGAAGCTGCTGCGCGCCCCCGGCATGCCCGTCCAGGACGTTCCCGACCGCGGCCTCGACCACGGCGCGTACGTCCCGCTGGTCGAGATGTACCCGGAGGCGGACATCCCGGTCCTCCAGGTCTCCATGCCGACGCTCGACCCGGTCCGGCTCATGGAGATCGGCCGCAGGCTCGCCCCGCTGCGCGACGAGGGCGTGCTCATCGTCGGCTCCGGCTTCTTCACCCACAACCTGGCCGCGCTCCGGCAGGGCGGCGTCCCCGCCTGGTCCGCCGAGTTCGACGACTGGGGCCGGCGGGCCCTGGAGGCGCGGGACGTCGACGCCCTGCTCGACTTCACCCGCAAGTCGCCCGCGGGGCAGCTGGCCCATCCCCGCACCGAGCACTTCGCCCCGCTGTTCGTCACGATGGGCGCGGCCGACGCGGCCGGTGAGCTGGACGCGCAGAAGTCGGTGATCGACGGGTTCTGGATGGGGCTGGCGAAGCGGTCGGTGCAGTTCGGCTGACCGCCCCTAGAGCGGCTTCTCGTACCAGGCCACGTCCCAGTACCGCCCGAACTTGCGGCCGACCTCCCGGTACGTGCCGACGTGCCGGAAGCCGAAGCGCTCGTGCAGCCGGGTCGACGCCTCGTTCGGCTGCGCGATGCCCGCGTAGGCGCGGTGCAGGTCCTCGCCGGACAGGGCCTCGAAGAGCGCCTTGTAGAGCAGGGTGCCGATGCCCCGGCGGCCGGCGTCCGGGGCGACGTACACCGTCGTCTCCACGGAGGTCGCGTAGGCGGGCTTCGCCCGGAAGGGGCTGGAGGTGGCGTACCCCAGAATCCCCTGTGTGTCGCGGTCCACGGCAACCATCAGGCGGTACGGCCCGTCTTCAGGGTGGGAGAGCAGCCAAGGGCGGCGCTCCTCCGGAGTGAAGATCGCGGTATCGAATGTGATCGCTGTCTCATGTACGTAGTGGTTGTAGAGGGCCGTGAGGGCTTCGAGGTCACCCTCGACTCCCGGCCTGACCTGCACCTCTGTACGTTCCGACAGCATCTCGCCTCCCGGTGTGGCCGGACAGGGTACTGCATGATCAGAAAAATCGGGGGGCGGGTTGGGAATTCTGTCCTGATTCCAGTCGTTGTTTCCATCGGATGCAGGGCACCCGAGGAGAGTCCGGAGAGTCCCGGAGACGGAGTCCAGCGTCCGAAGGACCACCCGCTGACCTCACATCGCAAGGGAGCACGCATGGCAACCCGTGCCGTCGCCCGTCGTCAGTCCGCCACCGGCGAGACGGCCGACGCGGCAAGCAGTGTTCGCGCCCATGGCGGCGAGATCGCCGACCGCGACCTGGTCGGCATGTACCTCGACGAGATCGCGCGCACACCGCTGCTCGACGCCGCCAAGGAAGTCGAGCTGTCCCAGGTCATCGAGGCGGGTGTGTTCGCGCGGCAGGTCCTCGACGGGTACGAGGAGACCAAGGCGGACGCCACCCGCGAGGAGCTGGAAGCCCTGGTCGCCGACGCGGAGCGGGCCAAGGACGTCTTCATCCGCTCCAACCTCCGCCTGGTCGTCGCCGTCGCCCGCCGCTACCCGCGCAGCGGCCTGCCGCTGCTGGACCTGATCCAGGAGGGCAACGCCGGCCTCGTCCGCGCGGTCGAGAAGTTCGACTACCGCAAGGGCTTCAAGTTCTCCACGTACGCCACGTGGTGGATCCGCCAGGCCATCACCCGCTCGATAGCCGACCAGTCCCGTACGATCCGCCTGCCCGTCCACCTCGTGGAGGAGCTGGGCCGGATCCGCCGTGTGCAGCGCGAGTTCAACCGCGAGCACGGCCGGGACCCGGAGCCCGCGGAGATCGCCGCCGAGCTCGGCTCGACGCCGGAGCGCGTCACCGACGTGCTGGACTGGGCCCGCGACCCGGTCTCGCTGAACATGTCGGTGGACGACGAGGGCGAGACCCAGTTCGGCGACCTCCTGGAGGACACCTCGGCGGTGTCGCCCGAGCAGTCCGTGCTCACGCTGCTGCGCAGCGAGGAGCTCGACGACCTCATCGGCCGCCTCGACCAGCGCACGGCCTCCATCATCAAGATGCGCTACGGCATCGAGGACGGCCGGGAGCGCACGCTGACCGAGGTCGGCAAGGAGCACGGCCTGACCCGCGAGCGCATCCGCCAGATCGAGAAGCACGCGCTGCTGGAGCTGAAGAAGCTGGCCCGCAGCACCGGGTTCGACGCGGCGGCGTGACGTCGGGACAGTCCGGCGAGCACGGTCCGGCGAGCACGGTGAGCGGCGGCGATCCGGCGATCATGGTGAGCTTCCGGGCGTACCGCTCGTTCCCATGGCCTGTGGGTGACGGGCAGTGTACGCCCGGTGGCCACCGCGTACGCCGGGTGGCGAAAGACCGCGCAAACATGGCGTTGTAACGCCGCTTCAACCCCCGGGGCTCCGGGAACAAGACTTCCGGGCCCACCAGTTCGGGCCCGGGGCCATCCCCCCTGGCCCCCGCAGAGCCAAGTCCCGTCGCACTCCCCCCGGCGCCGGGACTCTCCCAAGGCCGGGCTTCGGCGTCCCTCCCCCCGGGCGCCGGGGCCCGGCTCTCTTCATGCCGCCCGGCAGTCCTCGTTCGACAGGGAGCTGGAAGGCGGGCCACCCCGTACCTGAACCACGGGGTGGCCCACCAGATGGCAGATTGTGTCACATGGGCATAGCCTGCCGGGCGTGAGCAGCACCACCCCGACCCCGCCGCACGCCTCGCTGACCGAGCGGCGCAAGGCCGAGACGCGGATGGAGATCGCCCGGGCGGCGGCCGGTCTCTTCGTACGGCACGGCCTGCGTGCCACCCGCGCGGAGGACATCGCCCAGGCCGCCGGTATCGCCCCGCGCACCTTCTACCGGTACTTCGCGACCAAGGAGGAGGCCGTCGCCCCGCTCTACGCGGCCGGCGCCCAGCGCTGGGTGGCGGCGGTGCGGGCCGCTCCCGCCGAGGCGGGCGTCCTCCAGGCCCTGGAGGAGGGGGTCCGCCACACCCTCACGCCGGGCGTCGGTGTCTCGGCGTCCTCCTGGGAGTGGGTCCGCACGCTCCTGCGCCTGGCCGAGGCGAACCCGTCCCTGCGCAGGGTGTGGGCGGAGGTGTGCCAGGGGTCGGAACGCATGCTGGGGGAGGTCCTGGCGGAACGGGTGACACGTGTCGGGCCTGCCGCCGAGGGCTCTGCGGGGGAGGGCGACGGCGACAACGTTGCCCCCACGCCGGGACCCGAGGCCCGCGCCGTGCCGCAACCGCGCTTCGCCGCAGCCGTCGCGAGCGCCGCCGTACGGGCCGCCCTGGAGGGCTGGGCGGAGGGGGACGGGCCGGTGGAGGGCCCGGGCAGCCCGGCGGAACTGGCGCTGCGCAACCTCGCGGCGCTTCGGGACTTTCCGTGGGGGGCGTGAGGCGGGGCTGATACAGCCGCTCGAACTCCGCCCGGACGTCGTCGACGGCCAAGAGCAGCAGCAGGGCGTTCCGGAGGCTCCCGGGGGGCTCGGGGGCCAGTGGTTCGCGGGGTTCCCGGGGTTCCGGGGAGGGGGGGGGCGGAGGGCCCCATCCGGCCGTGCCGCACGGCTCACGCCTCGCCGACGCCGCACCACAGCGGCCCGCGGACCATGACTCGGGAGCCCCGGCGCGACGGTCAGGCCCTGCCGGTCGTACCTTCCGCCGCCCTGCTCAGCCGTGCCCCCAACTCCCGTACCGCCGTCACCAGTTCCTCCGGGCGTCGGACCGTGAAGTCGCACTCCAGCATCGCGAGGCGGAACGCCACCCACTGCACGGCGTCCCCCACGGATCCCCGCAGCAGGCTGCTGTTCTCGTCCAGTGGCTCGGGCGTGCCCAGCCACTTCGGCAGCCGGGCGGCGACGAAGTCGGCCGGCGCGGCGAACACGACCTCGAAGTCGTAGGACTCCTGCTGCCGCTGCATCGACTGCCGCAGGTACTCCGCCGCACTCCCCGTCGGCAGCTCGCGCGGCACGAACCGCGCGCCGGTGGCGAACGGTTCGCTCACCCGGTCGACCCGGAACGTCCGCCAGTCGTCCCGGTCGATGTCGTACGCCACCAGGTACCAGCGCCGCCCGGTCGACACCAGCCGGTACGGCTCCGTCAGGCGACGGGACTCGGCGCCGTCCGCCGCGCGGTAGGCGAACCGCAGCCGCTCGTGACCGGCCACCGTCGAGGCCATGACGGTCAGCGTCTCGGGCGCGATGCTCGGCCCGTCCCCACTGGTCAGCGGGGTCGTCGCGGCCTGGAGGGTGGTCACGCGGTGGCGCAGCCGGCCGGGCAGCACCTGCTCCAGTTTGGCGAGGGCCCGTACCGACGCCTCGTCCAGGCCCTCCACGGCGTGCCCGGCCCCGGCGCGCAGCCCGACCGCGATGGCCACCGCCTCCTCGTCGTCGAGGACGAGCGGTGGCATGGCCTTGCCCGCGACCAGCCGGTAGCCGCCGTCGGCGCCCTTGCTGGCCTGCACGGGGTAGCCCAGCTCGCGCAGCCGGTCGATGTCCCGCCGGACCGTGCGGCGGGAGACCCCGAGGCGGTCGGCGAGCTCGCCGCCGGGCCATTCGCGGGGCGTCTGGAGGAGGGAGAGGAGCGTCAGCAGCCGGGCCGGAGTGTCCGTCGTCATACCGATGAGGATGCCGTAGCAGTAGGACAAGATCTGACCTAATGGGCCACTAGCTTCGCGGTATGACCTCCACCGAGCAGACCCACAGCACCACCGCGGGCGGCGGGAGCGACCGCCGCCGCTGGTTCGCCCTCGCGATCGTGATGACCGCGGCCTTCATGGACCTCGTCGACGTCACGATCGTCAACATCGCGATCCCGTCGATCCAGCGGGAGGAGGGCGCGTCCTTCAGCCAGATCCAGTGGATCACCGCCGGATACGCCCTCGCGTTCGCCGCCGGGCTGATCACCGGCGGACGGCTCGGCGACATCCACGGCCGCAAGCGGGTCTTCCTCGTCGGCATCGGCGGCTTCACCGTCGCCTCCGCGCTCTGCGGTCTCGCGGTGAACCCGGAGATGCTGGTCGCGGCCCGCTTCCTGCAGGGCGGCATGGCGGCGCTGATGGTGCCGCAGGTGCTGTCGATCGTGCACGCGACCTTCCCGGCGCACGAACGGGGCAAGGTCTTCGGGCTGTTCGGCGCGGTCGTCGGACTCGGCGCCGTGTCCGGTCCGCTGCTGGGCGCGCTGCTGACCGAGTGGAACCTGTTCGGGTGGGGCTGGCGCTCGATCTTCCTGATCAACCTGCCCGTCGGTGTCGCCGGCCTGATCCTCGGCGGCCGTTTCATCACCGAGTCCAGGGCGCCGCGGGCCCTGAAGCTGGACCTGGTGGGCGTCGCGCTGGTGACGCTGGGGCTGCTGATGCTGCTCTACCCGCTGATCCGCGGCCGCGAGCTGGGCTGGCCGGTGTGGGGGTACGTCTCGATGGCCGGCGCGCTCGTCGTCCTCGCGGCGCTGGTGGCGTACGAGCGGCGCAAGAGCGCACGGGACGGCTCCCCGCTGGTCGAGCTGTCGCTGTTCCGGGTCAAGAGCTTCGCGGCGGGGATCGCCGTGCAGACGGTCTTCGGTGTCGGGCTCGGCGTGTTCTTCCTGGTGTGGACGCTGTACATGCAGGTGGGGCTGGGCTGGAGCCCGCTGAAGGCCGGGCTGACCGGGGTGCCGTTCTCGATCGCGGTGTCCGTGGCCGCCGGGATGTCGGTGCAGAAGCTGGTGCCGCGCTTCGGGCGCAAGGTGCTCCAGGCGGGCGCGCTGGTGATGGCGGCCGGGGTGCTGCTCTACATCTGGGAGTCCGCGCACTTCGGCCTCGCCGTCACCCCGTGGCAGATGGCCCTGCCGCTCGTCGTGATGGGCGTCGGCATGGGCCTGATCGTGGCGCCGCTGACCGACGCCATCCTCTCCGAGGTGCCGCGCGAGCACGCCGGTTCGGCGTCGGGGCTCATCAACACCGTGCAGCAGATGGGCAACGCGCTCGGGCTGGGGCTGGTGTCGGTGGTCTTCTTCGGCACGATCTCCGAGCACCTGCGGCCGGAGCAGGTGGGTCCGGCCTTCGCGGACGCCTTCCGCAACGCCCTGGGCTGGGTGGCCGTGGTGATGGGCGCCATCTTCCTGCTGATGTTCGCGCTGCCGAAGCGGCCCGCGCAGCACCTGGAGGGGGAGCAGCCGGTGGAGCAGAAGGAACCGGCGCTGGTCTGACGGCGGGGAACAGGCTCGGCGGGGAACGGGCTCGGCACCTCGGGTGCCGGGCCCGTCTGTATTTCTGATCATGCCCGATTGGGTCCGAACCTGTTTACTTTGCGGAAATCTCGGCGTAGCCTCCCGCTGAAACCACACGTTCGGGCACGAGGCGGAGGCGAACAGACATGTACGCACCGGAGCGGCAGCAGGAGATCCTCCGGCTCGCCCGTGACGGCG
This sequence comes from Streptomyces sp. NPDC006140, assembly GCF_040628815.1. Lineage (NCBI taxonomy): Bacteria > Bacillati > Actinomycetota > Actinomycetes > Kitasatosporales > Streptomycetaceae > Streptomyces > Streptomyces sp. NPDC006140. The sequence continues at coordinate 47,386 of NZ_JBEXTS010000014.1, forward strand.
GCCGAGTGGATGTCGTGTCGCTGGCCGAGGAGTTCCAGGTGACGGCGGAGACGATCCGCCGGGATCTGAAGGCCCTCGACCGCGCCGGACTCGTCCGCCGGGTGCACGGCGGAGCCATCCCGGTCGGGCGCCTCGACTTCGAGCCGGACATCGCCGAGCGCGAGTCGACGGCGGCCGACGAGAAGGACCGCATCGCCAAGGCGGCCCTCGCGGAACTGCCGAGCGAGGGCACGATGATCCTCGACGCCGGTACGACGGTGGCCCGGATGGCCGCCGCCCTCCCGCTGGAGGCCTCGCTCACCGTCGTCACGCACAGCCTGCCCATCGCGGCCCGCCTCGCCGACCACCCCGGCCTCCAGCTCCACCTCATCGGGGGGCGCGTACGGCACCGCACGCGCGCCGCCGTGGACGCCTGGGCGCTGCGGGCCTATGGCGAGATCCGCGCCGACGTGCTGTTCGTGGCCGCCAACGGCTTCTCCGCCGAACACGGCCTGACCACGCCCGACCTCGCCGAGGCCGCCGTGAAGCGCGCGGCCGTGGCCGCCGCCCGCCGCGTGGTGCTGCTCGCCGACTCCTCCAAGCACGGCCAGGAGCACTTCGCCCGCTTCGGCGACCTGAGCGATGTGGACCTGCTGATCACCGACAGCGGGCTGAGCCCCGAAGACACCGTCGCGATCGAGCGCGGCGGCACGGAAGTAGTGCGCGCATGATCCTCACCGTCACCCCCAACCCGTCCCTGGACCGCACCTACGAGGTGCCGTCCCTCGACCGCGGCGAGGTCATCCGCGCCACCGGCGAGCGGATGGACCCGGGCGGCAAGGGCGTGAACGTCTCGCGCGCGGTCGCCGCGGCCGGGCAGCGCACCGTGGCGGTCCTGCCCCTGGGCGGCGCCCCCGGCGCGCTCGTCGCCGACCTGCTCGACGCGCAGGGCATCGAGGTCGCCCCGGTCCCCGTCGCCGGGGCCACCCGCTCCAACATCGCCCTCGCCGAGGCCGACGGCGTCCTGACGAAGATCAACGCGCCCGGCCCGGAACTCACCGACGCCGAGCGGGAACTGCTCCTGGAGACCGTACGGCAGCAGTCCGGCGACGCCTCCTGGATCGCCTGCTGCGGCAGCCTCCCGCGCGGCCTCGCCCCCTCCTGGTACGCCGAGCTGGTCGCCCGCACGCACGCGGCCGGGGCGCGGATCGCCCTGGACACCTCCGGGCCCGCGCTGCTCGCGGCCCTGCGCGAGCGGCCCGACGTCGTCAAGCCCAACGCCGAGGAACTCGCGGAGGCCGTCGGCCGCCCCCTCGCCACCGTCGGTGACGCCGTGAAGGCGGCCGAGGAGCTGCGCGAGAAGGGCGCCCGGGCCGTCCTCGCCAGCCTCGGCGCCGACGGACAGCTGCTGGTGTCCGACGAGGGCGCCTGGTTCGGCAGCGCCCGGGTGGCCGCCGTCCGCAGCAACGTGGGCGCCGGCGACTCCTCCCTCGCCGGTTTCCTGATCGCCGGCGGCAGCGGCCCCGAGGCCCTGGCCTCCGCGGTCGCCCACGGCGCGGCAGCCGTCCAGCTGCCCGGCAGTGTCATGCCCGAGCCCGGGGACCTGGACCCGGCCGCGGTGACGGTCACGGCGGACATCCCGGCGGACCGCGTGTTGAAGGAGCCGGTGTCATGACGTACCTCGAGCTGCCCGGACCGGCCCGTGAGCGGCGAGCCTCCCCGTTACTCCCCGCTCCCACCCCCGTCACCCCCCACCGCACCCCCGTCCCCACCCCCGCCCACCCCACTGACCGGGCGATACGCGTGCTAAGGAGCCCGCGATGAGCGACATGATCACCGCGGACCTGGTCGATCTCGACCTGTCCGCCGACACCAAGGAAGCGGCGGCGCGTGCCCTCGCCGAGCGCATGGTGGCCCTGGGCCGGGTGACCGACCTGGACGGCTTCCTCGCCGACGTGGCCGCCCGCGAAGCCCAGATGCCGACCGGCCTCGACGGCGGCATCGGCATCCCGCACTGCCGTAGCGAGCACGTCACCGAGCCGACGCTCGCCTTCGGGCGCAGCGCGGCCGGCATCGACTTCGGCGCCGCGGACGGCCCCGCCGATCTGATCTTCCTGATCGCCGCGCCGGCCGGCGCCGACGACGCCCACCTGACGATCCTGTCGTCCCTGGCCCGGCAGCTGATGAACAGCGAGTTCACCGACGCACTGCGCGCGGTGGGCGACGCGGCGGCCGCGGCGGCGCTGATCCGCGGCGACGAGCCGGAAGCGCCTGCCGAGACGCCTGCCGAAGCACCTGCCGAGACGCCTGCTCCGGCAGGTGCCGAAGACCCCGTGGCGTCGGCGGGAGCGGCCTCTTCCGCCGCCGCCACGGTCACCGACGACGACGCCGCTCCTGGTGAGGAGCGCCCGTTCCGCATCGTCGCCGTCACCTCCTGCCCCACCGGAATCGCCCACACCTACATGGCGGCCGAGTCGCTGGAGAACGCCGGCCGTGCGGCGGGCGTCGAGATCACCGTCGAGCCCCAGGGCTCGGCCGGCTTCACCCGCGTCGACCCCGAGGTCATCGCGGCGGCGGACGGCGTGATCTTCGCCCACGACGTGCCCGTGCGGGAGAAGGAGCGGTTCGCCGGCAAGCCGACCGTCGACGTCGGCGTGAAGGCGGGCATCAACCGCCCCGCGGAACTCATCGCCGAGGTCCGCGAGAAGGCCGCACGCGGCGAGGTCACTTCCGGCTCCGCCCCGGCCACCCCGGTGGAGCGCTCCGGCGACTCCGGCGAGGGCTACGGCACGAAGCTGCGCAAGTGGCTGATGTCCGGCGTCAGTTACATGGTGCCGTTCGTCGCGGCGGGCGGTCTGCTCATCGCCCTCGGCTTCGCGATCGGCGGCTACGAGGTCAAGACGGCGCCCTCGGTCATGGAACACTTCGTGTGGACCCAGGCGGACAGCTGGGCGGCCCTGCTGTTCCAGATCGGCGCCGTGGCGTTCGGCTTCCTCGTCCCGGTCCTGGCGGGGTACATCGCCTACGGCATGGCGGACAGGCCCGGCCTGGTCCCCGGGTTCGTGGGCGGCATGATCGCGTCCACCATCAGCGCCGGCTTCCTCGGCGGTCTCGCGGCCGGTCTCATCGCCGGCGGTGTGGTGCTGGCGATCCAGAAGGTGAACGTCCCGGCGGCGCTGCGCGGCATCATGCCGGTGGTGGTGATCCCGCTGATCTCCTCGGCGATCGTCGGGTTCCTGATGTTCGTCGTCATCGGCAAGCCCATCGCCGAGGCGCAGAAGGGCATGACCGACTGGCTGGACGGCCTGTCCGGCTCCAACGCCATCCTGCTCGGCGCCCTGCTCGGCCTGATGATGTGCTTCGACCTCGGCGGTCCTGTCAACAAGGTCGCCTACACCTTCGCCACCGCCGGCATCGCGGTGTCCAGCCCCAGCGACTCCGCGATGAAGATCATGGCCGCGGTGATGGCGGCCGGCATGGTCCCGCCGCTGGCGATGGCCCTGGCGACGACCGTGCGCGGCAAGCTCTTCACGCAGACCGAGCGCGAGAACGGCAAGGCGGCCTGGGTGCTCGGCGCCTCCTTCATCTCCGAGGGCGCGATCCCCTTCGCCGCGGCCGACCCGCTGCGCGTCATCCCCGCCTCGATGGCGGGCGGCGCGATCACCGGCGCCCTGTCGATGGCCTTCGGCGCCACCCTGCGCGCCCCGCACGGCGGCATCTTCGTGGTCCCGCTGATCGGCAACCCGCTCCTCTACCTGGTCGCCATCGCCACGGGCGTCTGCGTCACCACCGCCCTGGTGATCGTCCTGAAGGGCATGCGCAAGCAGGCCCCCGGCGCCGCACCGGCCTCCGGCGAGACCACCGCGGCCCAGGCGGCGGAGCAGAAGCAGCCGGTGGCGGCGTAGGGACCTGGGCCCCTTTGGGGCACTGTGACCCGTTCATGCCACCTGCGAGATAGATCACGAAAATCACGGCCCGGGACCGAAGTCCCGGGCCGTGGTGTCTACTGGGGCGCATGCCCGAGCACGTCTCCCGGTGGCCCGAAGGCCACCCCCTCCCCGCCCTCCCGCAGCAGCGGCAGTCGGGCCCCCGGTCGGAGTCCGTGGAGCTGACCTCCGAGGAGAGAGACGCCTTCGCCGAGCTGGTCCGTCAGCTCGGCGACAGAGACGTCTAGGGCCCGCCCGGGGCCTGCCTCAGGAGAGCTGGGCCGCCCGCCGCTCCATCGCCTCGCGCGCCGCGTCCTCGCTGGCGTACACCTCGCACATGTGCCGCCCGTCCGGCGTCGCCGTGTGCTCGACCTCCCAGAGGGAGATCTCCGCGCCGTCACGCAGCAGGAACGCGTGCTCGTAGAGGGAGAAGCCCAGCCCCGCCCGCCCCGCGCGGCACGGGCGGCCGAAGGCCTGGGTGATCTGGTGCCCGGACGCCGTGGCCAGCAGGGCCGCCGTGTCCGCGCCCGGCCGGTCCGCGTTCTCCGCCCGGCGCAGTAAACGGCGCGCGTGGTCCGCGGAGTCGTCCCGGGCGTAGGCGTGCCGCGGCGTGGCGACCGGGGACAGCTGGACCGTCACCGGCAGTTCGAAGTCCGGGGCGTCCGGGGGCAGCGGCAGCCGCGTGGTGGCGGCGCGCAGCTCCTCCTCGTCGACGTACACCTCGTGCTGCGGCTCGCTGCCCGGCGCGGTGTTGTGGACGAGCTCCCACAGGGTGAGCGCCGAGCCGTCGGCGAGCAGCCAGGTGTGCCGGTACGTCTCGCGGTGCAGACCCGCGCTGTGGTGCGCGGAGTGCAGCGAACCGTCGTGCGCCAGCGCGCAGTCCAGCAGCCTTATCGTCTCGTCCGGCAACTCGAAGGAGTTCAGGGCACGGCCGAGGAGTCGCGCGAGGTGCTCCTCCGGAGACTCGGGCGAGTCGTGGGGTTCGTACGCTGCCGTCTCGTACGGAACGCTCAAGGTTTCTCCCGGCGTTGCTGCATGTCACCTTGTGGGTGCATACCGTAGCCCCTCGGTCGGACATCATGTCCGGGAACCGAGAAAACGTACGTCCGGGAAAACGCGCGGGCCGCGCGAAAAGTTCCCGCGCGGCCCGGTCTGTCCGTCAGAAACCCCAGTTGGGGCGGTACTTGGAGTCGATCATGAGGCGCTGCCCGCGACCCACTGGCTCCACGCCATGTTCCATCCGTTGAGCCCGTTGTCCGGCGCCACCGTCTTGTCGGGGGAGTTCTTCACGATCACCACGTCCCCGATGAGGGAGTTGTCGTAGAACCACTTGGCGGGCGTGTTGCCCCCGGCGCCCTGGACGTCCGCGAGGCCGACGCAGCCGTGGCTGGTGCCCTGGCGGCCGAAGGGCGGATTGCCCTTGTTGTACCAGTAGTTGCCGTGGATGAAGGTGCCGGACGTCGTCAGGCGCATCGCGTGCGGCACGTCCGGGATGTCGTACTCACCGCCCAGCCCGACCGTCTGGCTGTTCATCCGGGTCTGGACGAACTTCTCCGAGATCACCATCTGCCCGTTGTACGTGGTGTGCTGCGGGCTGCCCGCCGAGATCGGGATCGTCTTGATGGTCCTGCCGTCCCGCACGACCGTCATGGTCTGGGTCTTCGCGTCGACCGTGGAGACCTGCGCACGCCCGACCGTGAAGGTGACCGTCTTCTTCTGCACGCCGTAGACGCCGTTCGCGCCCTCGACGCCGTCCAGGTCGATCTTCATCGTGACCTTGGAGCCGGCCTTCCAGTACTCCTCGGGCCGGAAGTCGAGCCGCTGCCCGTTGAACCAGTGCCCCACGACCTTCTGCCCGCTGCTGGAGACGACCGTGATGTGCGACTGCACGGCCTTGCGGTCGGTGATGGCCTTGTCGAAGGTGAACGACACCGGCATGCCCACACCGACCGTGGTGCCGTCGTCCGGCGTGTACGTCCCGATGAAGCTGTTCGCCGACGTCACCGTGGTGAAGATCGAGTTGGCCGCGGCCGTCCGTCCGTCCGCGTCCTTCGCGGTCGCCGATATCTGGTACTTCGTGCCGCGCTCCAGCTGCTCCTTCGGCTTCCACGCCTTGCCGTCGGCGGAGACCGAGCCCGGCACTGTCTGCCCGCTGTCCGCCACCGTCATCTTCACGTCGGTCAGCTTCCCGTCGCTGACCTTCACGCCGGTCGTGTTGATGGAGGCGCCGGTCGAACCGTCCTTCGCCGAGATGGCGATCTTCGCGACGGACGTCTTGGCGGCGCCCTTGCCGCCCTTCTCGTCGTCCTTGGCGTTGGCGCTGCCACCGCAGGCGGTGAGCGTCAGGGCGCCGACCATCAGGGCGGCACAGGCCGTCAGTGTGCGCCGCGCTGCAATGTCCGGCGTTGTCACGGGCTGCTCCCAGTTCATGTGATGTGCGTGATCCGCTCCAGTACGTGAGGGAAGAGGGGACGGGCGGCCGGTCGGGTTCCGTCCGTGCGCGGTGAACGCCGTCACGTGACAGAACCGCGACAAAGTCCCGGTCCGCTGTGCATCCGCTGTGCGCCCCGGGCCGGTTCAGCGGCCCGCGTACAACTCCCCGTACGACGGCCACGCCCCACCCGGCCCGTCGACCGACTCGGCGGCCCGGACGGCCCGCACGATCGCCCGGGTCACGACGTCCGCGCCCGCGGCGAGGACCTCGTTGAGGGCGAGCGGGTTCGCGGCGTCCAGGGCGCGGTCTCCCGTCGCCAGGGCGAACACCGTGTCCCCGTCGTTGAGGAGGTGCACCGGACGTACCGCGCGGGCGATGCCGTCATGTGCCGTACCGGCCAGCTTCTGCGCCTGCGCCTTCGTCAGGTCCGCGTCCGTGGCGACCACCGCGAGCGTCGTGTTGAGCGGGGGAGGAGCACTCCGCGCGGCCGTCTCGGCCAGGCGCCGCCGCGCGGCCTCGTGGACCCGCGCCTCCGGGTACTCCACCCGCCCCTGGAACAACTCCCCGTACAGCACCCCCGTCTCCGGATCCACCACCGACCCCGCCGCGTTGGCCACCACCAGCGCCGCCACCGTGATCCCTGAGCCGAGCACGGTGCTCGCGCTGCCGACGCCGCCCTTCACCACCCCGACCACCGCCCCCGTGCCGGCGCCCACGCACCCCTGCGCCACCGGCGCGCCGGCCTCGCTCGCCGCGGCGGCCTCGACCGCTGCCCGGCCGGTGGCCGCGTCCGGCCGGGCCCGGAAGTCGCCGCCCCGCCCCAGGTCGAAGACGCAGGCGGCGGGCACCACCGGCACCACATGCGCCGGGTCCGCCCCGACCCGGATCCCGCGCCCCCGTTCCTCCAGCCAGGCCATCACCCCCGACGCCGCGTCCAGCCCGTACGCGCTGCCGCCGGTCAGCACCACCGCCTCGACCTTGCGCACCACGTTGCGCGGATCGAGCGCGTCCGTCTCCTTCGTGCCCGGACCGCCGCCGCGCACGTCCACCGCGGCCACGGCGCCGCCCTCCGGGGCGAGCACGACCGTGGTGCCGGTGAGCCAGCCGTCACCGGCGCGGGTCGCGTGCCCCACGCGCAGGCCGGGGACATCCGTCAGAGCGTCAACCAGAGCCTCAACTGTCATGGCGCACAGTCTCGTCCAGCCGCCCGCGTCGGCGGGCGCACCGAGCCGCTCGGCGATGTCGGCCCACCACCGCGGCGCCCCTCACCCGGCCGGCGTCGCCGGTCCGCTCTCCCGCGCGTCCCGGCGCACGGCCGACGTCTCACCCGCCGCCACCGACAGCGCGCAGACCACGCCCGCCGCCAACACCGCCCAGTCACCCAGGAACGTGCAGCAGATCACCAGCAGTGCCGTCGTCGGCAGCACCAGCTGCTGGGTGAAGCCCGCCTTGAAGTGGCGCGAGTGCAGAGCCCACAACGTCAGCAGGTAGAGGGCCGTCGGCAGGGTCACGGCGGCCGACGCCGCCAGCGTGGAGATGTGCGCCTCGCCGACCGTCTGCTCCACCGCCACCTCCAGTCCGGCGCCGATCGCGGCCGCCGAGGCGAAGACGAGGTAGTGCCCGTAACCCCACAGGAACGCCTGCCGGTTGGAACGCAGATGGCTGTGGACGGGCACCACGAAGTAGAGCCACCACGCCGCGAAGATGACCAGCAGACCGCCCGCCGCGATGGGGAGGAGCTCGCCCAGCGCGTCGTTCTCGTCGACGCCCGACTTCACCGCGATCGCGGCCGCCGCGATCGTCTCGCCCAGCACGATGATGGTGAACAGCCCGTACCGCTCGGCGATGTGACGCGGATGCCAGGCCGTGGTGTATCCCCGCTCCGCGAACGGCGGTACGCACATCTCCAGCAGCGCCATCACCAGGAACCACCAGGGCCGGGCCCCCTCCGGCAGGAACAGCAGCCCCAGCCAGCCGACCTGGCACAGCAGGACCCCACCCGAGTAGCGCAGGGCCGTCGTGCGCTCCGGGCCCTCGCTCGAACGGGCCGCCCGCAGCCACTGCGCCACCAGCGCGAGCCGCATGATCGCGTAGCCCAGCCAGACCACGAGGAACTCGTGCTCCTCGAACGCCCGTGAGACCCCCGCCGCGAGGACCAGCACACCCGCGATCTGCACCAGCGTGACGACCCGGTAGAGGACGTCGTCGTTGTCGTACGCCGAGGCGAACCACGTGAAGTTCATCCACGCCCACCACAGGGCGAAGAACACCATCGCGTAGTCGAGGATCCCCTCGCCCGCATGTCCCTCGGCCACGGAGTGCACCAGCTGGACGCCCGCCTGGGCGACGGCCACGACGAAGCACAGGTCGAAGAAGAGCTCCAGCGGCGAGGCCGTCCGGTGCGCCTCGTCGCGGCCGCGGGCCCGGAGCCTGCGCAGGGGGCCCCGGCCGCCGGAAGCGCCGGAGGGGGCGGGCGGGGGAGTGGTGCTGGAGGTCATGATTCCCAGCACAACAGAAGGCGCGGGGTTTTTCTCCGCGACCGTACCCTGGACGCATGAGCACCGCTCCCGATTCCGAGCCGCGCGAGCCGAAGCCCGCGCTGGTCTTCGACGACCCGCTCGACCAGCAGTCCTCCGACGACACCGACCGGGGCTGGGGCGAGCGCACCGACTCCGGCGGCGGCGCGGCCGACCTCAGGCGCTTCCTCGACGAGAAGCCGCCCCACCACCTCTGAAGCAGCCGGGCGGCCGCCCGCGGCACTACAGCCGCCCGCAGCGCTACGGCCGGTCGTGCCCCGAACCGCGCTGGGCGACCAGCGCGTCCCGGATCTCCTTCAGCACCTCCAGCTCGGTCACCTCGATGACCTCCTGCGTGCCCTCCTTGGCCTTCCGGCGGGCCTCCATCCGGGCCAGGTACTTCGCCATGGGCAGGACCATCAGGAAGTAGACGACCGCCGCGGTGATCACGAAGCTCAGCGTGGCGCCGAGCACGGAACCCCACAGGATCCGGATGCCCTGCTCGCCCTCGCAGGCCGAGCTGAGGCAGGAGCTGTAGTGGTCGAGGTTCTTGGTGCCGATGGCGCCGACGACCGGGTTGATGATGCCCTTCACCACGGCGTTGACGATGTTGGTGAAGGCGGCGCCGATCACCACCGCCACCGCCAGATCGACGACGTTCCCGCGCATCAGGAAGGCCTTGAAGCCCTCCCAGACACTCGGATCCTTCTTCTCGCTCACCTCGGGGCCTCTCCTCGCACGAGCAGCGTGTGGAACAAAACGCTCCGCAACCTACGTCAACGCTGCGCCGAACCGAGCACCTGGGTCCCGCGAGCGAGGGGCCCGACGAGGGCGCACGCACCACGACCGCGCCCCTCACCGGCGCGGACATCACCCCCGCGCCCCTCACCACCGCAGACATAGCCACCGCGGACATCGCCACCCCGCCCCTCACCACAGCGTCACCGCCAGGCGTGCCGTGGCACTCGCGCCGGCCAGCCGGGCGGCGGTGGCACGCGGGACCGACAGCACGACCAGCGCCCCGCCGTCACTCGCGCCCTCCAGGGGCTCCGGCACCTTCGTCACCCTGGCCCCGCGCGCGACCACCCGGGCATCGCCGCCCGACACCGTCTCCTCGGCGGCGATGACGTCGACCCGGTCGCCGGGCCGCAGCAGCCGTACCGTGGCCGCGTCGGCGATCCGGACCGGGGCCGTCACCGCTCCCGCCGCGCGGCGTGGGGGAGCGGGCCGCTCCCCGGACACCGAGGCCGCGTGCGCGGGCGGGCGGGGCCGGGGATGACCGCGGGCTCCCTCGGCGTCACGCGGTCCGGCCGCCACGAGTGCGGTCGCGGTGACCGCGAGCCCGACGGCCAGGGCCCTGCGCCGGTGCCGGACCAGCCGGCCGGACCGGCAGCGCCCGCCCACCCGTACCGGATCGAATCGCGGTACCTCGCGGGTCGCGGGCACCTCCGGCCCGGGCGGGCAGGCGGGGACGGACCACGAGGGGGACGAGGGCACGTACGAGGACCGAGCGAGGGACACGGAGACCACCACCTGCGACGAGGGACCGGCTTGCGCTCCCCACGATGAGGCTTCGCCGCCCCGCCCGCTCAGGCCTGTGGACGTACCGCCGCCCTGTGGACAACTCCCTCACCCGAACGGCGACTTCCGGTCCTTGCCCGGCTCGGCCGAGTCTGTCCGGCAACGGCCTACGGCAACGCGAACCCCGGATCCATCCCACCCAGCGCGTTCACGCACAGACAGCCCCGCTCGTCCTCCCCCGGCAGCCCGGCCACCGCGTCGAACAGCACCCCCCGCAACCGGTCCACGTTCGCCGCGAACACCCGCAGCACCTCGTCGTGCGAGACGCCCTCCCCGGTCTCGGCCCCCGCGTCGAGGTCGGTGACCAGGGTCAGGGACGTGTAGCAGAGCTCCAGCTCACGGGCGAGCGCCGCCTCGGGATGGCCGGTCATGCCCACCACCGACCAGCCCTGCGCCTGGTGCCACAACGATTCGGCACGGGTCGAGAAGCGCGGCCCCTCGACCACGACCAGCGTGCCGCCGTCCACCGGCTCCCAGTCCCGGCCGCGCGCCGCCTTCAGCGCGACGGCCCGCCCGGCGGGGCAGTAGGGATCGGCCAGCGACACGTGCACGACGTTCGGCACCGTGCCGTCGGGCAGCGGCAGTCCGTCGAAGTAGGAGTTCGCGCGGGACTTCGTGCGGTCCACCAGCTGGTCCGGCACCAGGAGCGTGCCCGGCCCGTACTCGGGGCGCAGACCGCCCACCGCGCAGGGGGCGAGCACCTGGCGCACGCCGACCGACCGCAGGGCCCACAGGTTGGCCCGGTAGTTGATCCGGTGCGGAGGCAGGTGGTGGCCCCGTCCGTGCCGCGGCAGGAAGGCGACCCGCCGGCCGGCGACCTCGCCGAGGAAGAGGGAGTCGCTGGGCGGCCCGTAGGGGGTGTCCACCTGGACCTCGGTCACGTCGTCGAGGAAGGAGTAGAAGCCGGAGCCGCCGATCACGCCGATCCCGGCGTTCGCCTTGTTCGCCATGCCCCTGACCCTAACCGCACGCGCAGACACCGAGGACCCCGTCGCCGGACGACGACAGGGTCCCGTGAGCAGTGGCTCCTATGCGGCGGTGGTGCTGCCGGCCGAGCTGCTGGAGCTCGTCGAGGAGCTCGACGAACTCGACGAGCCGGAGTCGGAGGAGGACGACGAGGAGGAAGAGCTCGACGACTTCGACGCCGGCGAGCTGCTCGACGAGGAGCCGCGGCTGTCGTTCCGGTAGAAGCCGGAGCCCTTGAAGACAATGCCGACCGCCGAGAACACCTTCTTCAGGCGGCCCTGGCAGCTGGGGCACTCGGTCAGGGCGTCGTCGGTGAACTTCTGCACCGCCTCGAGGCCCTCGCCGCACTCGGTGCACTGGTACTGGTAGGTGGGCACTGTCTTCCTCCTGGCACTCTCACTCGATGAGTGCTAACGACGGTCCATCTTGACGTATTCCGGCCGTTCAGTCCACTGCCACCGGGACGCGGTGACCCACGCCACGTGCGACGGTCCGGCCCTGGGCCTTCGGGGACAGCCGGGAACGCAGGGCCAGGAGGGTCGCCAGGGCGAGCACCGTGCCGCCCATCGGCACCAGGAAACCGGCGCCGTCCCAGAAGCGGTCCTCCAGCTGTCCGGCGGCCGTGACGGCGGCGGCCTGGCCCAGTGCCACCGCTCCGGTCAGCCAGGTGAACGCCTCGGTGCGGGCACCGGCCGGGACCAGGCCCTCGACGAGGGTGTAGCCGGTGATCAGGGCGGGCGCGATGCACATGCCGACCAGCAGGCCGAGCCCGGCGAGGACCAGCACCGAGTGGGCGGCCCACAGGCCGGACGCGGTGAGGGCGAGCGCCGTGTAGCCGACGACCAGGCGCCGTTGCGGGGCCGTCTTCCAGGCGATCGCGCCGCAGACGACGCCGGAGAGCATGTTGCCCGCGGCGAAGACGCCGTACAGGACGCCGTTCAGGCCCGGCTCGCCGATCGACTCGGTGAACGCGGCCAGCGAGACCTGCATCCCGCCGAAGACGGAGCCGATGCCGAGGAAGGCCACGATCAGCACGCGCACACCGGGGACGCGCAGCGCGGAAGCGCGCTCCACGCGCGCGTGCCCGCTGCCCGACACCGAGGGCTGGGTGTTCTTCTGCGCGGCGAACAGCAGACCGCCGATCAGGGTCAGCGAGGCCTCCGTCACCAGGCCGGCGGCCGGGTCGACGGCCGTGCACAGGGCGGTGGCCAGCAGCGGTCCGACGACGAAGGTCAGCTCGTCCGTGACGGACTCGAAGGCCGCCGCGGTGGTCATCAGCGGCGAGTCCTTGAGCTTGACGCCCCAGCGGGCCCGCACCATGGGGCCGACCTGCGGCACCGAGGCACCGGTCGGGACGGCCGCCACGAACACGGCCCACAAGGGGGCGTCGAACAGCGCGAGCGCGGTCAGGGTCAGCCCGGACAGCGCGTGCAGCAGCACCCCGGGGATCAGCACGGCGCGCTGGCCGTACCGGTCGGCGAGACGGCCGCTGTAGGGCGCGAACAGAGCCATGGAGACGCCGGTGACGGCGGCGGCCGCGCCCGCGGCTCCGTAGGAGCCGGTGGTGTGCTGCACCAGCAGCACGATGGAGATCGTCAGCATCGCGAACGGCTGGCGCGCCGCGAAACCGGGGAGCAGGAACGTCCAGGCGCCGCGGGTGCGCAGCAGCCGGCCGTATCCCGGGCGGGCGGAAGCCGTCGAGTTCTTCGACTTCTTCGAGGTGACCGTGGACGCCACGGCCCGTGCCTTTCTGCCGCCTGGTAGCGCGGCCCGGCCAGCGGGCGGCGCCGAGAGCTGTCCTCTTGCGCGGAACTGCGGTAGATGCCGGGGCCCGGTGAGGAGGGGCGACCCGACCGCCATACGGTCGCGCCAGCTCTGCGTCAGGCAGAGTTGGTTCGATCTGGGTAGGCCTTCATCGTACAGGGGTCACGTGCTGGTGCGCCTGTGAAAGAGAGCACCAGAAACCCGCTCACCTTACAAACACAAACAGCGCAAAACGCTGCTCAGCGGCTCGCCCCGTCCGTGCCCAGCCACCCGGCCAGCTTGCCGCCGTGCCCGACCGCCCGCAGCCGGCTCTCGGTCGCGTCCCGGACGGGGTCCGTGGCGACCACGAGGAGTTCGTCCCCCCGCTGCAATATCGTCGTCGGCAGCGGGACGAAGGACTCGCCGCCGCGCACGATGAGCGTCACGGCGGCGCCGTGCGGCAGGCGCAGCTCGGCCACCTCCACGCCGTGCATCTTCGACCCCTGGGGGATCGCCACGGACAGCAGGTGCCCGCGCAGCCGCTCCAGCGGGGCCGACTCGATGCCGAGGTCGGCGGCCTCCGAGCCGTCGCGGAGGCGCAGCTTGCGGCCCAGCCACGGCAGGGTCGGACCCTGGACCAGGGTGTAGACGACGACCAGCACGAAGACGATGTTGAAGATGCGGCGGCTGGCCTCGACGCCCTCCACCATGGGGATGGTCGCCAGGATGATGGGCACGGCCCCGCGCAGCCCCGCCCAGGACATCAGGGCCTGCTCCTGCCACGGCACCCGGAAGGGCACCAGGCAGAGCACCACGCTCAGCGGCCGCGCCACCATGGTCAGCACCAGTCCGATGACGAGCGCGGGCACGATGTCGTCGCCCAGCTCGTGCGGGGTGACCAGCAGTCCGAGCAGGACGAACATGCCGATCTGGGCCATCCAGCCGAGCCCGTCGGCGAACCCGCGCGTGGCCGGCCAGTGCGGCAGCCGCGCGTTGCCCATCACCATCGCGGCGAGGTACACCGCGAGGAAGCCGCTGCCGTGGGCCAGCGCGCCCGCCGCGTACGCCACCACGGCGATCGCCATCACGGCGATCGGGTAGAGGCCGGAGGCGGGCAGCGCCACGTGCCGGAGCCCCCAGGCGCCCAGCCAGCCCACCGCGAGACCGATGGCCGCGCCGATCGCCAGCTCCAGCAGGATCACGCCCAGCAGCACGTACCAGTGCTCGGCCGGGCCCGCCGTGGACAGCGAGACCACGAGGATGACCACCGGGGCGTCGTTGAAGCCGGACTCCGCCTCCAGCGTGCCCGTCACGCGCGCGGGCAGGGGGATCTTCCGCAGCACGGAGAACACGGCCGCCGCGTCGGTCGAGGAGACGACCGCCCCGATGATGAGCGCCTGCCGCCACTCCAGCCCGATCAGGTAGTGCGCGGCCGACGCCGTGATCCCGACGCTCACCGCGACACCGGCCAGCGCCAGTGCCGTGGCGGACGGCAGGGCCGGCTTGATCTCCTTCCACTTCGTGCCCAGGCCGCCCTCGGCCAGGATCACGACCAGGGCCGCGTACCCGATGACCTGGGTCAGCTCGGCGTTGTCGAAGTGGATGTCGCCGATGCCGTCCTGGCCCATGGCGACGCCTATGCCCAGATAGACGAGCAGGCTGGGGAGCCCGCTGCGCGAGGAGATCCGTACCGCTGCGACGGCGACGAGCAGGACGAGCGAGCAGACGAGCAGGAGCTGGTTGAGGTGGTGAACAGTCAGCGGCCGAATCCTTCCCTGGCCCGCGCGCACCCGCGCGTGGGCTCACGTACATCGCACATGAAGCTGTGGCGCACCGCGCCAACTACTTCGTTACCTTACCTAACTCTTGACGATTTCTTGACGCTTCTGAGGGCAAGATCGAACGTCCGTCCGTGCCGGTTCCCGACTCCGCGTCAAGGGGCGCAAGGCCCTGCGCCTATCGTTGCTCCAGCGCTCAGTTAAAAGCACAGCCGAACCTGCCGCTCGCGTTAGGACAGCAAGGACAGCGATGCCCCCGAACACCACCGCCTCCACGGGTCAGCAGCCCGGCAAGTCCGGCAGGAGAAAAGGGCGTAAAGCCCGCCTGATCGTCCTCGTCCTGGTGCTGGCCCTCATCGGGGGCGTCGCCTTCGGGGCCTACTGGTCCATCAGCACCGTCCGGGCCTCCTTCCCGCAGACCAAGGGCACCCTCACACTCAAGGGCCTCTCGGGGCCGGTCGAGGTCAAACGCGACAATTACGGCATCCCGCAGATCTACGCCTCCTCGGACGCGGACCTGTTCATGGCGCAGGGCTACGTCCAGGCGCAGGACCGGTTCTACGAGATGGACGTACGGCGTCACATGGCCGCCGGGCGCCTGTCGGAGATGTTCGGCAAGAGCCAGGTCGACAACGACGAGTTCCTGCGCACCCTGGGCTGGGACCGGGTCGCCAAGGAGGAGTACGACACCAAGCTGTCGGACGCCACGAAGAAGTACCTCCAGGCCTACTCCAAGGGAGTCAACGCCTACCTCCAGGGCAAGGACGGCAAGGACATCTCCCTGGAGTACGCGGCGCTCGGCTTCACCAACGACTACAAGCCGCAGGCGTGGACGCCGGTCGACTCGGTCTCCTGGCTGAAGGCGATGGCCTGGGACCTGCGCGGCAACATGCAGGACGAGATCGACCGCGCCCTGCTGACCAGCCGCCTCGGCCCGAAGCAGATCGCCGACCTGTACCCGCAGTACCCGTACGACCGGAACAAGGCGATCGTGCAGGAGGGCCAGTACAACGAGCTGACGAGCGCGTTCGAACAGGGCGGCACGAGCGGCGCGTCGGGCGCGTCGGGCACCTCCGGTACGTCCGGCACGAGCGGGACCGGCGGGACCTCCACCGGCACCGCGGGCACCCAGGGCGCCGCTTCCGGCGCGTCCGGCGCGGGCGGCACCGCCTCCGGGGCCTCGGGCACCGCGGGTCTGGACAGCCAGCTCGGCGGCCTCACCCGGGTCCTGGACGACCTCCCGCCGGCCGTCGGCGTGAACGGCGACGGCATCGGCTCCAATTCCTGGGTCGTCAGCGGGGACCACACCATCACCGGCAAGCCGCTGCTGGCCAACGACCCGCACCTGTCGCCCTCGCTGCCGTCGGTCTGGTACCAGATGGGCCTGCACTGCCGCAGCGTCTCCAGCACCTGCCAGTACGACGTCACGGGCTACACCTTCGCCGGCATGCCCGGCGTGATAATCGGTCACAACCAGGACATCGCCTGGGGCATGACCAACTCCGGCGTCGACGTCACGGACCTCTACCTGGAGAAGATCACCGGCGACGGCTACCTCTACGACGGCAAGGTCAAGCCGTTCGAGACGCGCGAGGAGACCATCAAGGTCGCCGGCGGCGCGTCCAAGAAGATCGTCGTCCGCCAGACCGAGGACGGGATGCCCCTGCTGTCCGACCGCGACGAGGAGCTCGTGAAGGTCGGCAAGAAGGCCACCGTCGACACCGCGGCACCCGACAGAGGCGACGGCTACGGCGTCGCGCTGCGCTGGACCGCCCTGCAGCCGGGCACCACCATGGACGCCGTCTTCGCCATGGACAGGGCGAAGAACTGGACCGACTTCCGCAAGGCAGCCGCCCTGTTCGACGTGCCCTCGCAGAACCTGGTCTACGCCGACACCGAGGACAACATCGGCTACACCCTGCCGGGGAAGATCCCCACGCGCGCGGAGGGCGACGACGGCTCGCTCCCGGCGCCCGGCTGGGACCCGAAGTACCGCTGGACCGGCTACATCCCGCAGGACGCGCTGCCCTACGAGTACAACCCGGAGCGCGGCTACATCGTCACCGCCAACCAGGCCGTGATCGACCCGGACAAGTACCCCTACACGCTCACCGAGGACTGGGGTTACGGCACGCGCAGCCAGCGGATCACCGACCTGATCCAGTCGAAGATCAAGGACGGCGGCAAGATCTCCACGGACGACATGCGCCAGATGCAGCTGGACAACAGCAGTGAGATCGCCCGGCTGCTGGTGCCCACGCTGCTGAAGATCGACACCGGCGACAAGGACGTCCGCGAGGCGCAGAAGCTCCTGGAGGGCTGGGACTACACCCAGGACGCCGACTCGGCGGCCGCCGCCTACTTCAACGCGGTCTGGCGCAACATCCTCAAGCTCGCCTTCGGCAACAAGCTCCCCAAGGAGCTGCGGGTCAAGGGCCAGTGCCTGTGGGTCGAGCCGGTCAACACCACAGGGCCCGCCGACGAGGCGGAGAAGGTCCGCGAGTGCGGCCAGCGCGACCCCGACCAAGCGCAGCCGGACGGCGGCGACCGCTGGTTCGAGGTGGTCCGCAAGCTGATGGAGCAGCCGGACAGCGACTGGTGGAAGACGCCCAAGTCGGGCACCCGCCCCGGCGCCGTCAACCGCGACCAGCTCTTCAAGCGCGCGATGATCGACGCCCGCTGGGAGCTGACCGCCAAGCTCGGCAAGGACATCGACACCTGGACCTGGGGCCGGCTGCACCGCCTGTTCCTGAAGAACCAGACCCTCGGCACCGAGGGCCCCGGTTTCCTCCAGTACGCGCTCAACCGCGGCCCCTGGGAGCTCAGCGGCGGCGAGGCGACGGTCAACGCGACCGGCTGGAACGCCGCCGGCGGCTACGGGGTCGTGTGGGTGCCGTCGATGCGGATGGTGGTGAACCTCGGCGACCTCGACAAGTCCCGCTGGATCAACCTCTCCGGCGCCTCCGGGCACGCCTACAGCGCCCACTACGTCGACCAGACCGACAAGTGGGCCGACGGCGAACTGCTGCCGTGGTCCTTCTCGGACCGGGCGGTCGAGGACAGCACGGCCGACAAGCTGGTCCTCAAACCGTGAGCCACTGACGCCGGTCACGGAAACGGCCCTCCACGCGCGCGTGGAGGGCCGTTTCGCGTCAGGGCTCCCGCCGGAACCTCCGCATCCCCGACGGCGTCACTACCGCGTGCACCGGCCGGTCGTGCGGCTCCTCCGGGACGTGCTCGACGACCTCGGAGTCGTACAGCAGCACCACCAGGGCGGGATGCGCCCCCGCCCGCTCCAGCCGTGCCAGGACCCGGTCGTAGGAGCCGCCGCCCCGCCCCAGCCGCATCCCGCGCGCGTCCACCGCGAGACCCGGCAGCAGCACGGCGTCGGCCGTCGTCACGGCGTCCGGGCCCAGGCGCTCGCCCGCGGGCTCGAAGAGGGCCATCCGGCCGCCGTGCCGGACGCGCGCCAGCGAGCCCTCGCCCGTGTACTCGCCCCAGTCCAGGTCGTTGTCGGGCAGCAGGACCGGCAGCAGCACGCGCACGCCCCGGGCGCGCAAGGCGTCCAGGAGCGCGAGCGTCCCGGGTTCACTCCCCACGGAGACATACGCGGCGACCGTGCCGGCCCGCGCCAACTCGGGCAGCTCCAGGGCCCGCCCGGCCAGCGCGGCCGAGGTTTCCCGCAGGTCATCCGCCGTCAACCTGTTCCTCACCGCGAGGATCTCGCGCCGCAAACTCCGCTTGTCAGGCTCGCCCGGACGTGCGATAGGCCTCAATGGTTGCTCCCGTACCGTCGCAATACGCTCATATGAGCGCCTATGAACCGGAGCCGCAGATTCCATGCAAAGGCACCGGATAGGGTGGCGGGCATGACTCAGTCGCACCCTCGGATCAGCAAGGCTGTCATTCCCGCAGCAGGCCTCGGCACCCGGTTCCTGCCGGCCACCAAAGCCACTCCCAAGGAGATGCTGCCGGTCGTCGACAAGCCGGCGATCCAGTACGTGGTCGAGGAGGCGGTCGCCGCGGGTCTCGACGACGTCCTCATGGTGACGGGCCGCAACAAGCGCCCCCTCGAGGACCACTTCGACCGCAACTACGAGCTGGAGTCGGCGCTCCAGAAGAAGGGCGACGCCGGCCGTCTCGCCAAGGTGCAGGAGTCCAGCGACCTCGCGACGATGCACTACGTCCGCCAGGGCGACCCCAAGGGCCTCGGCCACGCCGTCCTGTGCGCCGCCCCGCACGTGGGCCACGAGCCCTTCGCCGTCCTCCTCGGCGACGACCTGATCGACCCCCGCGACCCCCTCCTCCAGCGCATGGTCGAGGTCCAGGAGCAGCGCGGCGGCAGTGTCATCGCGCTCATGGAGGTCGCCCCGGAGCAGATCCACCTCTACGGCTGCGCGGCCGTGGAGACCACCGAGGACAGCGACGTCGTCAAGGTCAGCGGCCTGGTCGAGAAGCCCGACCCGGCCGACGCCCCGTCCAACTACGCGGTCATCGGCCGCTACGTCCTCGACCCGCACATCTTCGACATACTGCGCCGGACCGAGCCGGGCCGCGGCGGCGAGATCCAGCTCACGGACGCCCTCCAGCAGCTCGCCGAGGACGAGAAGATCGGCGGCCCGGTGCACGGCGTGGTCTTCAAGGGCCGCCGCTATGACACCGGCGACCGTGGCGACTACCTGCGTGCCATTGTCCGACTCGCGTGCGAACGTGAAGACCTGGGCCCGGACTTCCGGACCTGGCTTCGCAGTTACGTAGCCGAGGAGATGTAGCACGTTGAGCAGCGCCGCGCCCCGCGTCACCGGCCAGGACCACTTCGGCCCCGACCACCTCTGGTCGGTGGACGAGCACCTGGAGGACATCCTCGCCACCGTCCGCCCCCTGGAGCCGATCGAACTGCACCTGCTCGACGCCCAGGGCTGCGTCCTGGTCGACGACATCACGGTGCCGGTGTCCCTGCCGCCGTTCGACAACAGCTCCATGGACGGCTACGCGGTGCGGGTCGCGGACGTCGCGGGCGCGAGCGAGGAGTTCCCGGCGGCCCTGGAGGTCGTCGGGGACGTGGCCGCCGGCCAGGCCGAGCCGCTCCAGGTGGGCCCCGGCCAGGCCGCCCGCATCATGACCGGCGCGCCGCTGCCGCCCGGCGCCGAGACGGTCGTGCCCGTCGAGTGGACCGACGGCGGGCTCGGCGAGGGCCCGGTGCGCGGGATGCGCGCCCGCAGCCTCGGCCCCGAGGGTGCCACGGGGCACGTGCACGTGTACCGCCCGGCCGAGGCCCGCGCGCATGTGCGCGCCAAGGGCAGCGACGTGAAGGCCGGCGACCGCGCCCTGGAGGCCGGCACGGTCCTCGGCCCGCCCCAGATCGCCCTGCTCGCCGCGATCGGCCGCGGCACGGTCCGCGTCCGCCCGCGCCCGCGCGTGGTGGTGCTCTCCACCGGCAGCGAACTCGTCCAGCCCGACACGGAACTGCGCACCGGTCAGATCTACGACTCCAACAGCTTCGCCCTCACCGCCGCCGCCCGTGACGCCGGCGCCATCGCCTACCGGGTGGGCGCCGTCGCCGACGACGCAGAGACCCTGCGCTCCACCATCGAGGACCAGCTGGTCCGCGCCGACCTGATGGTCACCACGGGCGGCGTGAGCGTCGGCGCGTACGACGTGGTCAAGGAGGCCCTGTCCCACGTCGGCGACGAGGACGAGCCGGGCAGCGGCGTGGAGTTCCGCAAGCTGGCCATGCAGCCCGGCAAGCCCCAGGGCTTCGGCTCCATCGGCCCCGACCACACCCCGCTGCTGGCCCTGCCCGGCAACCCGGTGTCGTCGTACGTCTCCTTCGAACTGTTCGTCCGCCCCGCCATCCGCACCCTCATGGGCCTCGACGACGTCCACCGGCCGACGACCCGGGCGACCCTGGCCGCCGACAAGGCGCTGACCTCCCCCAAGGGCCGCCGCCAGTTCCTGCGCGGCACCTACGCGGACGGCCGGGTCACCCCGGTCGGCGGTGCCGGATCCCACCTGGTCGCGGCCCTGGCCCACGCGGACGCGCTGATCGTCGTCCCCGAGGACACCGAGTCCGTCGAGCCCGGCGCCGAGGTCGAGGTGGTCCTGCTCGGCCGATAGGCGCTGGTTGGGGGTACCGTGTCGCGCACAGCAGGCCCGGACCGGGAGCGCCACACAGCATGAGCACGCAGGACCCACGCACGCAGAACGGCCCCACGCAGGACCGGCTGACGCACCTCGACGACGCCGGCGCGGCCCGCATGGTCGACGTGTCGGAGAAGGACGTGACCGCGCGCACCGCCCGCGCCAGCGGACGCGTCCTCGTCTCGCCGCGCGTGATCGAGCTGCTGCGCGGCGAGGGCGTCCCCAAGGGCGACGCCCTCGCGACCGCGCGGATCGCCGGGATCATGGGCGCCAAACGCACCCCGGACCTGATCCCGCTCTGTCACCCGTTGTCGGTGTCCGGTGTGAAACTGGACCTGTCGGTCGCGGACGACGCCGTGGAGATCCTGGCCACCGTCAAGACGACGGACCGCACGGGCGTCGAGATGGAGGCCCTCACCGCGGTCTCCGTCGCCGCGCTCACCGTGATCGACATGGTCAAGGCGGTCGACAAGGGAGCGGTCATCACGGACGTACGGGTGGAGGAGAAGACGGGCGGCAAGTCGGGCGACTGGAGCCGGGCATGACACGGGACGCATCCGTCGGCGGCGCACTGACCGCGCCGTACGCCGCTCTCGTCGTCACGGCATCCAACCGGGCCGCCGCCGGGATCTACGAGGACAAGGGCGGCCCGCTGATCGCCGACGGCCTCAGGCGCTTCGGCTTCGAGGTCGACGGCCCGCAAATCGTCCCCGACGGCGACCCCGTGGAGGCGGCTCTGCGCGCCGGGGTCGAGGCCAGCTACGACGTCATCGTCACCACGGGCGGCACGGGCATCTCGCCCACCGACCGCACCCCGGAGGCGACCCGCCGGGTGATCGACCACGAGGTGCCGGGCATCGCCGAGGCTATCCGGGCGTTCGGCCGGGAGAAGGTGCCGACCGCGGCGCTCTCCCGGGGCCTGGCCGGAGTGGCGGCGGGGACGCTGATCGTCAACCTGCCCGGCTCCACCGGCGGCGTGAAGGACGGCCTGGCCGTCCTGGAGCCGCTGCTGGTCCACGCCGTCGAGCAGCTCCGCGGCGGCGACCACCCCAGACCCGGCAGTGGGGGTGCGAGCTGAACAGCCCATCCTGGCCCGTCGAGCTGGTGGACGGCGACATCGTCCTCAGGCCGATAAAGCTGCGCGACCAGCGGGCGTGGCGTGAGGTCAACCGGCGCAACCGCGACTGGCTGCGCCCCTGGGAGGCGACCATTCCGCCGCCCTCGCCCGGCGGGCCGCTCGCGCACCGCCCGACCTTCCGCCAGATGGTCCGCCACCTCAGGTCGGAGGCGAACGCGGGCCGGATGCTGCCCTTCGTCATCGAGTACCAGGGGCGGCTGGTGGGGCAGTTGACGGTGGCCGGGATCACCTGGGGCTCGATGTGCTCGGGGCACGTCGGCTACTGGGTGGACGAGGCGGTGGCCGGGCGCGGGGTGATGCCGACGGCGGTGGCGCTCGTCGTGGACCACTGTTTCCGCACGGTCGGACTGCACCGCATCGAGGTCTGCATTCGCCCGGAGAACGGACCCAGCCGCCGCGTCGTGGAGAAACTCGGATTCCGTCAGGAGGGGCTCAGACCGCGTTATCTCCACATCGACGGGGCCTGGCGCGACCACCTCGTCTTCGCGCTGACGGCGGAAGAGGTGCCGGACGGGTTGCTGAGGCGCTGGCACCGGGCACGATCGGAGAGTAATCCGGGAATCCGGCACCACCCCGGAAATTGAATGCATGTTCGAAATTGATCGCCCGATGACCGTCTCGGGGCAATGAATTCCCGCCCCGGGCGGTCTGCTGATCGCATCGATCACAAAAAAAGTTCGAAATATCAGCCAGATCGTGCGACACACCGGCTCAATTGGCGGATGGCCTCACGCAAACCCCTCTACGGTGTGAGGCGTGAGCAGCAGCGGCCTCATCTACGCAGTCATTGTCGGGGCCTGGGCCGCCTACTTGGTGCCGATGTGGCTCCGTAGGCAGGACGAGCTGAACGAGGCCCGTCCGACGGAACGCTTCAGCACCGCCATCCGGCTCCTGTCCGGAAAGGCGGCCATGGAGCGCCGGTACGCCAGGGACCTGCGGGCGCGCTCCACCGAGGAGGGGGAGCAGGACGCCGACGACCTGGACGCCGTCACCGACTCGGTGGACGTCCGGGCCTTCGCCGTGTCCAAGACGCGTCCGCAGACCCAGGCGCCCCTCCCGTCGCCCGTACCCGAGCAGCCGGCCCGCCCGGCACCGCCCGCACCGAACGCGGCGGGGCCCGAGCGCGCGGGCAGCCGCGTGCCCGCGGCCCGGCGCGGTGTGTCACCGCAGGCCCAGGCGGCCGCAGCACGGGCCCGGCGCTCGAAGGTGCTCGCGCGCCGTCGGCGCACCACCACCATGCTGTTCCTCGCGTTCACCCTCGGTGCGATCGTCGCCGCGGTCGGCGGGCTCGCGTTCCTGTGGGCCCCCGGCGTGCCCGCCGTCATGCTCAGCGTGTACATCGCGTACCTGCGCACCCAGGAGCGCCGCCGCTTCGCCTACCAGATGGACCGCCGCCGGGCCGAGGCCGCGGCCCAGCGGCTGCGGGAGCGGCAGCGCCAGCCCCGCCGGCGCGCCTCGGCCGACGAGGAGAGCGACGACCCGGAGGAGGGACCCGAGCCGGTGACCGACCCCGGCCTGTCGGCCCTCGCGGCGGACCGGCGCGCGCTCGTCGAGCAGACCGACCACGCGGAGTGGGTCGACCAGCAGCGCGAGCGGCAGCGGCGGCCCGGCCAGGGCGACAGCTGGGAGCCGGTGCCGGTGCCCCTGCCGACGTACGTGACCGCACCCGTCGCACCCCGGGCCACCAGTGACGTGGACCTCGGCGCCCCCGACACGTGGAGCTCGGCCCGCTCCAGCGCGGTCACCCCGGACGCGGAGCGCGAGGCCGAGGCCGCGGACCAGGACGAGACGGACCCCCGCCCGCAGGACAGAACGGACGACGACGGGCGCACCGACGCCCGCCGGGCGGCCTCGGCGCGACGGGCCCGGGAGCGCGGGCGCACGCCGCTGTTCGACCAGTACGAGGACGGGGAGCGGCCCCGGGCCGCCAACGAATAGCCCGCGAACCCGCAGGTGACCGCCCCTGGGGAACGGATTTCCAAGCAGGCCGATCGGGGTGCTAGAGTTTCACTCGTTGCAAGGGCCTGTGGCGCAGTCCGGTAGCGCACCTCGTTCGCATCGAGGGGGCCAGGGGTTCAAATCCCCTCAGGTCCACGCAGCTCAGAGCCCGGTCGGGAAACCGACCGGGCTCTGACGTGTGTTCAGCGCCACATGCTTGCCCAAGCTTGGTCCGGCCGTGGATCTTCTTGACGATCTCGCCGCGGATACTGGGGCGTCCGGTCGATGCGCTCGCCGCGGAGGTGCTGTGGCTCACCTCGTTCCCGACACCGTCGCCGCCGTCGTCGCGGGCGGGATGAACGTGTTCCTCGTCCGGGCGGCGTGGCTGCACTGGACCGGCTCCGGCCGGGCGCCCGACATCCCTTTCGGGTACTCGTGGAACCCCTCGGTCGTGCGCGGGCACGAGCGTGGCATCGTCGCCCTCGCCGCCTGGCTGGTCTGCCTGACGGTCGCCGTCGCCGCCATCGCCGTCGCCGCGGACGGCGCGGGACCCGCCGCGTTCGATGTCGGCGCGGTCTTCCTCCTGGGCTCGTACCCCTGGCTGCTGCTGCATGTGACGATCGCGTGGTTCAACTGGCCGAAGGTGCTGGTGCCGCCGCACATGCGGGGCGAGACCGGCTCGGTGACCGAGTGGTGGCGGCACCGAAGGGGGCGGCGTGCCCCGCGGGACAAGGGCCGCGGCCGGGACGGTCGCTGAGCACCCGTCAATCGGCGGGCCGGAGCTGCTTCGCGAAGCAGCGGCTCGACTCGTAGTGGCGGTAGTAGCCGAACTTGGCGCACGGCTCGTAGCCGCTGGACGTGTACAGGGCGATGGCCTCGGGCTGCTTGGTGCCGGTCTCCAGGACCATCCGGACGCGGCCGGCGGCCCGGGCGTCCTCCTCCAGGGCGGCCAGGATGCGGCGGGCGAGGCCCCTGCCGCGCATCTGCTCGATCACGTACATGCGCTTGAGCTCGGCGTCGCCGTCCTGGTTGCCCTCGTCGTTCGCGTCCTGCGCGCGCCAGCCGCCGGAGGCGACCGGGGCGCCGTGCTCGTCGTACGCGATCAGGTAGATGCCGTTCGGCGGCTCGAAGTCCGCCGCGGCCATCTCCGTGGCGTCGCCGTCGTCGCCGTAGCGGGCGGCGTACTCGGCCTGGACCTCGTCGTTGAGTTTCACGGCGTCGGGGTGGTCGAAGGAGACCCGGCGTATGTGCATGCCAACCACGGTATGTGATCCGGAACTGGACTCCGTCCAGAGTGCGGGTATCGTGCCCGGGTGCTCACTGTGACCTCTGTGAATGTGAACGGGCTGCGGGCCGCCGCGAAGAAGGGCTTCGTGGAGTGGCTCGCCGAGACCTCGGCCGACGTGCTGTGCCTGCAGGAGGTGCGGGCCGAGCCGGAGCAGCTGCCCGAGCAGGTCCGCGCGCCCGAGGGCTGGCACGTGACGCACGCGCCGGCCGCCGCCAAGGGGCGGGCCGGGGTGTCGCTGTACAGCCGGCGCGAGCCCGACCGCGTCCAGGTCGGTTTCGGGTCCGCCGAGTTCGACGGCAGCGGGCGGTACGTGGAGGCCGACCTGCCCGGGGTCACCGTCGCCTCGCTGTATCTGCCCTCGGGTGAGGTCGGCACCGAGCGGCAGGACGAGAAGGAGCGCTTCATGGGCGAGTTCCTCGCCTATCTGAAGGGGCTCCGGGAGCGGGCCGCCGCCGAGGGGCGCGAGGTGCTCGTCTGCGGCGACTGGAACATCGCCCACCAGCGGGCCGACCTGAAGAACTGGCGCGGCAACACCAAGAACTCCGGGTTCCTGCCCGAGGAGCGCGAGTGGCTCGGCCGCGTCCTCGACCCGGCCGACGGCGGCTACGTCGACGTCGTGCGCGCCCTGCACCCGGACACCGAGGGGCCGTACTCCTGGTGGTCGTACCGCGGGCGGGCCTTCGACAACGACACCGGCTGGCGGATCGACTACCACGTGGCCACCCCGGGGCTCGCCGGGCGGGCGGTGAAGGGGGTCGTGGAGCGGGCCGCGACGCATGCGGAGCGGTGGTCCGACCACGCGCCGGTGACCGTCGTCTACGAGCGTTAGGGCCTGCGCATCCTGCGGTCCAGCGCCAGTGACAGCTCCGCCTCCACCACGCTCCGGGCCAGCGGGCGCAGGCGGGGCAGGTCGGTTTCGGAGGCGTGGCGCAGGACCAGGTCGGTGAAGAGTCCGGCGAGGGCGTCGGCGTGGGTGCGGACCTGCTTGGCCGCGGCGAGGACCTCCGCGAGGGGGATGCCCTCGCGGACCAGGGCGGAGGAGACGTCCAGGAGGCGGCGGCTGATGTGGACGATCTCGCCGCCGTCGGCGCCGAGGTAACCCAGTTCCATCGCGGCCGCGAGGTTCTCCGGGGTGGCCTCGCCCGCGAAGTGGTCGGCGAGTTCCTCGGGGGTGAGGTGGACCGGCTCCTCCTCGGTCGGGGCGCCGACGCCGAGCAGGTCCCCGACGTCCCGGCCGTGGTCGAAGGCCTCCGCCAGCTCCGCGATGCCGCTGAGGGTGTGGCCGCGTTCCAGCAGGGCGGTGATCGTGCGCAGCCGGGCCAGGTGATCGTCGTCGTACCAGGCGATCCGGCCCTCGCGGCGGGGCGGCGGGATCAGCTTGCGTTCGCGGTAGAAGCGCAGGGTGCGCACCGTGATCCCGGCCAGGCGGGCCAGCTCTTCCATGCGGTATTCACGCTTCTCTGACACCTGGGCACCTTAAGGCGTACCGCGGGTAACTTTCCCCGTCCGCCCCCTACCCATCAGTACGGCGCTGCCCTACTCTCCCATTGCGCCAGTGTTCACTGGCGCGGTTCTCGTGGTGTGTGGAGGTGTCGGCATGGGCGAGCGCGAGCACGTGCGGGTCGCGGTGGTCGGGTCCGGGTTCGGCGGGCTGGGGGCCGCCGTGCGGCTCCGGCGCGAGGGCGTCACCGACTTCGTCGTCCTGGAGCGGGCGAGCAGCGTCGGCGGCACCTGGCGGGACAACAGCTACCCGGGCTGCGCCTGCGACGTGCCGTCCCACCTGTACTCGTTCTCCTTCGCGCCCAACCCTGACTGGCCGCGCACCTTCTCGGGGCAGGCACACATCCGGGCCTACCTGGAGCACGTGGCGGACACGTTCCGGCTGCGGCCGCACCTCCGCTTCGACTCGGAGGTGAAGCGGATGAGCTGGAACGCCGAGCGGCTGTGCTGGGACATCGAGACCAGCAGCGGGAACCTCTCCGCCGACCTCGTCGTGTCGGCGACCGGGCCGCTGTCCGACCCGAAGGTGCCGGACATCCCCGGCCTCGACTCCTTCCCCGGCAAGGTGTTCCACTCCGCCCGCTGGGACCACGACTACGACCTGCGCGGCAAGCGCGTCGCCATGGTCGGCACCGGCGCCTCGGCCATCCAGATCGTGCCGGCCGTCCAGTCGGACGTCTCCCGGCTCACCCTCTTCCAGCGCACCCCGCCGTGGGTCCTGCCGCGCATGGACCGGGCCATCAGCGGCGCCGAGCGGTGGCTCCACCGGCAGCTGCCCTTCACCTCGCAGCTGCGGCGCGGACTGCTGTGGGGCATCCGGGAGCTGCAGGTCCAGGCGTTCACCAAGCGCCCGAACGAGCTGGGCTTCGTCGAGCAGCTGGCCAAGCGCAACATGGCCCGGGCCATCAAGGACCCGGCGCTGCGGGCGAAGCTCACCCCGGACTACCGCATCGGCTGCAAGCGGATCCTGCTGTCCAGCGACTACTACCCGGCGCTCGCGCAGCCCCATGTGGACGTCGTCGCGAGCGGGCTCGCCGAGGTGCGTGGCTCGACCCTGGTCGCCGCCGACGGCAGTGAGGCCGAGGTGGACGCGATCGTGTTCGGCACGGGCTTCCACGTCACCGACATGCCCATCGCCGAACGGGTCGTCGGCGCGGACGGGCGGACCCTCGCCGAGACGTGGAAGGGCGGCATGGAGGCCCTGCGCGGCGCCTCCGCGGCCGGCTTCCCGAACTGGATGACGATCATCGGGCCCAACACGGGCCTCGGGAACTCCTCGATGATCCTGATGATCGAGTCCCAGCTGAACTACCTGGCCGACTACGTCCGCACGCTCGACGTCCTCGGCGGCCGGGTCGCCCTCGACGCCCGCCCGGACGCGGTGAGCGCCTGGAACCACCGGGTGCAGGAGCGCATGAAGCGCACCGTGTGGAACACCGGCGGCTGCACCAGTTGGTACCTCGACGCGAGCGGCCGCAACACCACCATCTGGCCCGGCACGACGGCCGAGTTCCGGCGGGCGACGAGGCGGGTGGACCTCGCGGAGTACGACGTCCTGCGGCCGCCCGTCGCCGGGACCAGCGAGGAGCACGCCGCGGAGAAGGCCGGGGTGGACGCGTGAGCCGTCTCCTCCACGTCGAGTCCGGACCGTACGCGCCGCCCGTCCCCGTGCGCGAGCTGACCGCCGTCTCCGCCGACGGCGCCCGGCTGCACGTCGAGATCCACGGGCCCGAGGACGCCCCCGCCGTCGTCCTCGCCCACGGCTGGACCTGCTCCACCGCCTTCTGGGCCGCGCAGATCCGTGAGCTGGCCGCCGACCACCGGGTCATCGCCTACGACCAGCGCGGCCATGGCCGCAGCCCCGCCAGCCCCGCGTGCAGCACCGACGCCCTCGCCGACGACCTGGAAGCCGTCCTCGACGCCACCCTCGCCCCGGGCGAACAGGCCGTGATCGCCGGGCACTCCATGGGCGGCATGACCGTCATGGCGGCCTCCGGGAGAGCCGCCTTCCGGGCGCACGCGGCCGCCGTCCTGCTGTGCAGCACGGGCAGTTCGCAACTGGTCGCGGCCGCCACCGTCGTCCCGCTGCGGCCCGGGTGGGTGCGGACCTGGCTGACCCGGCGGATCCTCGGCTCGCGCGCCCCGCTCGGGCCGGTCACGCCCCTGGCCCGGCAGATCCTCAAGTACGGCACCATGGGCCCCGGTTCGGCCCCGCACATGGTCGAGGCCTGCGCCCGGATCGTGCACGCCTGCCCCCGCCAGGTCCGGCACAGCTGGTCGCAGGTGCTGGACCTGCTCGACCTCGACCACGGGGTGCGGGAGTTGACGGTGCCCACGGCCGTCGTCGTCGGTACGGCGGACCGGCTGACCCCGCCGGCCCAGGCCCGGGCCCTGTGCGCAGCGCTGCCCCGGTGCACCGGGTTCACCGAGCTGCCCGGCATCGGCCACATGATCCCGATCGAGGCGCCCGAGCTGGTCACCGGGAAGATACGCGAGCTCGTCACCACACACATCCAGGTCGTATCCGAGGAGAGCGCATGAGCAGGGTGAGCCTCGAAGGCAAGGTCGCCGTGGTGACCGGGGCGGCGCGCGGCGTCGGGGAGCTGCTGGCCCGCAAGCTCTCCGCGCGCGGCGTGAAGATCGCCCTGGTCGGCCTGGAGCCGGACGCGCTCAAGCAGGTCTCCGGGCGGCTGCACAGCGACAGCGACCACTGGCACGCCGACGTCACCGACCACGAGGCGATGGCCCGGGTCGCCGAGGAGGTCAAGGAGCGGTTCGGCCGGGTCGACATCGTCGTCGCCAACGCCGGTGTGGCGACCGGGGGTCCGTTCGCCGACTCCGACCCGGAGTCCTGGCGGCGGGTCATCGAGGTCAACCTGGTCGGCTCGGCGGTGACCGCCCGCGCGTTCCTGCCGATGCTGCTGGAGAGCCGCGGCTACCTGCTGCAGATCGCGTCCCTCGCCGCGATCACCCCGGCGCCGATGATGACCGCGTACTGCGCGTCCAAGTCGGGCGTGGAGGCGTACGCGCACAGCCTGCGCGCCGAGGTCGGGTACCGGGGCGTGAAGGTCGGCGTCGGGTACCTGTCGTGGACCGACACCGACATGGTGCGCGGGGCCGACCAGGACGACGTCATGCGGGAGTTGCGGCAACGGCTGCCCTGGCCGTCGAACAAGACCTATCCGCTGGGCCCGGCCGTGGACCGGCTCGTGGCCGGGATCGAGCGGCGGTCCAGCCATGTGTACGGGCAGTGGTGGCTGCGCGGGATGCAGGGCGTGCGCGGCTACCTGCCCGGGGTGATCGGGACGGTGGGGCAGCGGGAGATGCGGCGGTTCGCGGACCGGCTCACGGGCATGCGTACGGGCCTGGTCGGAGCCGGGGGAGCGGCCGACGAACAGCAGTGCACTACGCTCCGTAAGTGATCGACATGCGCAGGGTCACGACCCGTGTGAATCTGAACGAGCCAGATCCCCTCACCCCCAACGGGAGTGAACCCACATGGGTATGAAGGACCAGTTCCAGGAGAAGTCCGAGCAGTGGCAGAACCAGGCCCGTCAGAAGGCGGACCAGGCTCGCGAGCAGATGCAGGGCCGCGGCCGCCGGCGTGACGAGGACATGGACCCCTCGCAGCCGCAGCGCGACCGCGAGCGTGACCGTGAGCGCGAGCAGGAGGACCGCTTCGACCAGGACTACGACGCCTGACGACGCGTGCTGAGCGGACTGGGGCGCCCCCGTGCGGGGCGCCCCTTTCCCCTGTGTCCCCTCTCCCCTGTGTTCCCTGGGGCCGTCACGCCCTGGGCGGCAGCTTCGGACGCGAGCGGTCCGGTACGTCGCTGTAGGTGGGCGGGGTCGCGGGCGGGTTCGTCTCCAGCAGCCCCAGGGCGAGTTCGACCGCGTCGGTCAGCTGGGCGTGCCGCCCCTCGGCCCAGTCCAGCGGGGTGCGCAGGACGTCGATGTCGGGGGCGACGCCCTTGTTCTCCACCGACCAGCCGTAGGCGTCGAACCAGGCCGCGTTCATCGGCACCGTGATCACTGTGCCGTCGCCCAGCTCGTGGCGGCCGGTCATGCCGACCACACCGCCCCAGGTGCGCTGCCCGACGACCGGGCCGAGCTTCAGCAGCTTGAACGCGGCGGTGATCATGTCGCCGTCGGAGGAGGTCGCCTCGTCGGCCAGGGCCACCACCGGGCCGCGCGGCGCGTTCGAGGTGTACGACACAGGCTGGGCGTCCCGGGTCAGGTCCCAGCCCAGGATCGTGCGGCTCAGCGTCTCGATGACCAGCTCGCTGATGTGGCCGCCGGCGTTGCCGCGCACGTCCACGATCAGCGCGGGCCGGGACACCTCCATGCGCAGATCGCGGTTGAACTGTGCCCAGCCCGAACCGCCCATGTCCGGGATGTGCAGATAGCCGCAGCGGCCCCCGCTCAACTCCCGCACCACCGCACGCCGTTTCGCCACCCAGTCCTGGTAGCGCAGCGGCCGCTCGTCGACCAGCGGCACGACGGCGACCCGCCGGGGCGGACCCGCGCCCTCCGCGGGGGAGAAGGTCAGCTCCACCGTCGTCCCGCCCGCGCCCGCCAGCAGCGGGTACGGGCCCGCGTCCGGATCCACCGGGCGGCCGTCGACATGGGTGAGGACCGCGCCCTCCCGGATGCCCGTACCGGCCAGCGGGGAGCGGGCCTTGGAGTCGGAGGAGTCGCCGGGCAGGATCCGCTTGACCATCCAGCCGCCGTCCCGGCGTACGAAGTTGGCGCCCAGCAGGCCCTGCCGGCGCTGGTAGTGCGGCGGGCCCTCGTTGCGCCGGGCGGGGGAGACGTACGCGTGGGAGGTGCCCAGCTCGCCCAGCACCTCGCGCAGCAGGTCCGCGAACTCGTCCGGGGACGCCACCCGTTCGACCAGCGGACGGTACTGGTCCAGCACCCCGTCCCAGTCGATGCCGCACATGCCCGGATCCCAGAAGTAGGCCCGGATCAGCCGCCCGGCCTCCTCGTACGCCTGCCGCCACTCCGCCGCCGGGTCGACCGTGTGCAGGATGCGGCGCGCGTCGATCCACACCGTCGAGTCGGCGTCGCCCGGTTCGTGGGACGGGACCGCGCGCAGCTCGCCCTCGTCGACGATCACCAGCCGGCTGCCGTCGCCGCTGACCGCGAACCAGTCGAGGTGCTGGGCGAGTTCGGACTTCTTGGCCTTGGTGATGCCGAAGTGCTCCAGGGTGGGCCGGCCGCTGGTGTCGTCCGGGTTGGCGAACGTCTCGCCCAGCGCGCCCGAGATCGGCCAGCGCAGCCAGACCAGGCCGCCGCCCGCCACCGGGTGCAGCGCCGAGTACTTGGAGGCGGCCACCGGGAAGGGCGTGACCCGGCTCTCCAGGCCCTCGACCTCGACGGTGACGGCCCCGCTGTCGCCGTTCTCGTCGTCCTCCACCGGGTCCAGGCCCCCGGCGGCCGGGCGGCCCTCCGGGTTCACCGCGAAGGGGGAGGGCGTCGCCGAGGACAGCGGCACGAGGTAGGGGCGGCAGCCCAGCGGGAAGGACAGGTCGCCGGTGTGCACGTCGTAGACGGGGTCGAAGCCGCGCCAGGACAGGAAGGCGAGGTAGCGGCCGTCGCGGGTGAAGACCGGGTTCTCGTCCTCGAAGCGGCCGTTGGTGACGTCGACGACGAAACGGTCCTGGATCCGGGCCAGTTTGATCTGCCGCAGCGTCCGCCCGATGCCCGGGTGCGACCAGGTCAGCCACGCCCCGTCCGGGGAGAACGCGAGGTCGCGCACGGGCCCGTTGATCGACCGGATCAGCTCGGTGACCTCGCCGGCCGAGCCGGTCGAGCTGGTCGAGCTGGTCGGGCCGGCCTCGTCGGCCGAGTCCTCCGTGACGTCGACGAGGAGCAGTCGCCCGTCGTGCGAGGCGACCGCCAGCAGCTCGCCCTCCGGGTCCGAGACCAGCTCGCGCACCCGGCCCAGCGCGCCCCGGGCCAGCCTGCGGGGTGCCCGGTCGCCGCTCGCCCGGGGCAGGGAGGCGATCTCGATCGCGTCCTCGCCCTCCGCGTCCGTCACGTACGCCACCCGGCCGCTCCCGCCGAGCATCTCCGGCAACCGCACCCGGACGCCCGGGGTGTCGGTGAGGGTGCGGGCCGGCCCGTCCCGGTGGGTGAGCCAGTACAGGCTGCCGCGTACGACGACGGCACTGGCCCGCCCCGTCTCGTCGACCGACACCCCGTCGACGTGCTGGGACGCCGCCACCTGGTACGGGCGCCGCCCGGCGCGCGGCCCGCTCAGCCGGACGTCCAGCCGGCGCGGCTCGGAGCCCGGGGACAGGTCGTCCACCAGCCACAGATCGCCCGCGCACTGGTACACCACCCGGGTGCCGTCGCTCGCGGCGTGCCGGGCGTAGAAGGCGTCGTGGTCGGTGTGGCGGCGCAGGTCGGAGCCGTCGTAGGCGCACGAGTAGAGGTTGCCGACGCCCTCGTGGTCGGAGAGGAACACGATCCGGCCGCCGACGAACAGGGGGGAGTGCAGATGGCCGCCCAGGCCTTCGAGCAGCCGTTCGCCGTGCAGCCACAGCCTGCCCGTGGCGCCGCCCCGGTAGCGCTTCCAGGCGGCCGGTTCATGGGGCGGGGTGCCCGTGAGGAGGAGGGTTTTGCGCTCGCCGTCCAGGTCGGCGACCTGGATGTCGGAGACCGGTCCCCAGGGCAGTTTGCGGCCCGGGTCGCCGTCGGGGGAGACCTTGTAGGCCCACGTGAAGTAGGAGAAGGGCTCGCCGTGCGAGGCCACGGCCAGGATCTCGCCGTCCGGGGTCCAGCCGCAGACCCGGGTGTCGGCGCTGCCCCAGTGGCTCACCTGCCGACCTGGGCCGCCGTCCACGGGAACGAGGTGGACCTCGGGCCCCAGGCTGCGCCAGCTCGTGTACGCGAGGTGCCGGCCGTCCGGCGAGAAACGGGGGTGGCCGGCCTTGGTGCGGTCGACGGTGAGCCGCCAGGCACGGCCGGGGCCGTCGAGCGGGGCGAGCCAGAGGTCGTCCTCGGCCACGAAGCACAGCAGGTCGTCATGGAGGTGCGGCAGACGCAGATAGGTCACGTCTTCATGCTTTGCCGGGGGATGGAGTGGGGCAAGTTCAGACAAAGCGGTTTGCCGGGTCGGCTGGTGACCCAGAACACGTACGAAACGGTTTCGTTCTCATAGGGGCTGCGCTACATTCGTCCCGTACGAAACCGTGTCGTTCGGAGCAGGAAGGTGAGAGAGATGGCTGAGGTCGCCACCGCGCGTCGCAGTCGGATCACCCCCGAGCGTGAGGCCGAGCTGTACGAGGCCGTGCTCGACCTGCTCCGCGAAGTCGGCTACGACGCCCTCACCATGGACGCCGTGGCCGCCCGCACCCGGTCCAGCAAGGCCACGCTCTACCGCCAGTGGGGCGGCAAGGCACAGCTGGTCGTCCAGGCCATCCGGCACAACAAGCCGGGCAAGGACCTCGGCGAGATCGACACCGGGTCGCTCCGCGGCGACTTCCACGCCCTCCTGGGGCGAGCGGACGACGCCCGGATGGAGCAGGACAGCGCGCTGATGCGCGGCCTGGCCATGGCGATGCACGCCAACCCTGACCTGCACAGCGAGTTCCGCAGCCAGATCATCGAGCCGGAGGTCGCCGACTTCCGCCGGGTGCTGCAGCGTGCCGTCGACCGGGGCGAGGTCCGTCCGGACTGCCCGGCGCTGGACTTCGTGGTGCACATGATGTTCGGCGCGTTCGTCACCTGCGCGGTCCTGGACGACAAGCCCCCGACGCGGGCCTTCCTGACCTCGTACATCGACGCCGTGGTCCTCCCCGCCCTCGGCGTCCCCACCCGCTAGTCCCCAGCTAGCCCCCACCTGACGTCTCCGCTCACGTCGTCGGGCTGATCACCCCTGCCCTGAAGACCTCACGACCTGACCGGGAGTACGCCCTCGTGGCCACATTCCTCTACAAACTCGGCCGGATCTCCTTCCGGCGACGGCATCTGGTCGCCCTGATATGGGTGGCCCTGCTGACCCTCGCCGGTGTCGGCGCGGCCAGCGCCCCCGCCGCCGGCAACAGCTCGTTCTCCATCCCCGGCACCGAGGCCCAGAAGGCCTTCGACCTGCTGGAACAGCGCTTCCCGGGCATGAGCGCCGACGGCGCCACCGCCCGCGTCGTCTTCAAGGCGCCGAGCGGCGAGAAGATGACCGACCCCGGCAACAAGGCGACGGTCCAGGAGACCGTGAAGGAGCTGGCCGACGGCTCCGAGGTCACCTCCGTCACCGACCCGTACCGGGCGAAGGCCGTCAGCAAGGACGGCACGATCGCCTACGCGCAGGTGTCGTACAAGGTCTCCGGCATGGAGCTGGACGACGCCGCCAAGGACGCCCTCCAGGACACCGCGCAGGACGCGCGGAAGACCGGGCTGACCGTCGAGATCGGCGGTGACGCGCTCCAGGCGGTCCCGCACACCGGCAGCAGCGAGATCATCGGCATCGCGGTCGCCGCGGTCGTCCTCGTCATCACCTTCGGCTCGCTGGTCGCGGCCGGGCTGCCGCTGCTGACGGCCCTGATCGGCGTGGGTATCGGCGTCTCCTCGATCACGGCCCTGGCCAGCACCCTCGACCTGGGCTCGACCACCTCGACGCTGGCGATGATGATCGGCCTGGCGGTCGGCATCGACTACGCCCTGTTCATCGTCTCCCGCTACCGCGCCGAACTGGCCGAGGGACGCGACCGCGAGGAGGCGGTCGGCCGGGCCGTCGGCACGGCTGGCTCCGCGGTCGTCTTCGCCGGACTGACCGTGGTGATCGCCCTGGTGGGCCTGTCCGTCGTCAACATCCCGATGCTGACGAAGATGGGCATCGCCGCCGCGGGCACGGTCGCCATCGCGGTGCTGATCGCCCTGACCATGATCCCGGCGCTGCTCGGCTACGCGGGCCGCAGGGTGAAGCCGGCGGGGGAGAAGGGCAAGCTGCTCGGCCGGGCGAAGGCGCAGGCCAAGTCGGCCAAGCCGGCCAAGCCCAACCTCGGCACCCGCTGGGCGAGCTTCGTCGTCCGCCGGCCGATCGCGGTCCTGCTGCTCGGCGTCGTCGGCCTCGGCGCGGCGGCCGTCCCGGCGGCGTCCCTGGAACTGGGCCTGCCCGACGACGGCTCCCAGCCCACCTCCACCACGCAGCGCCGCGCCTACGACCTGCTGTCCGAGGGCTTCGGCCCCGGCTTCAACGGCCCGCTGATGGTCGTGGTCGACGCCAAGGGCAGCGACGACCCGAAGGCGGCCTTCAGCGCGACCGGCGACGAGATCAAGGGTCTGAAGGACGTCGTGACGGTGACGCCGCCGCAGCCCAACAAGGCCGGCGACACCGCCACCATCACCGTCGTCCCCGGCTCCAAGCCGTCCTCCGTCACGACGGAGAACCTGGTGCACGGCATCCGGGACGCCGGTACCGGCATCAAGGCCGACACGGACGCGAACGTCCTGGTCACCGGCAGCACGGCGATGAACATCGACGTCAGCGAGAAGCTCAACGACGCGCTGGTGCCGTATCTGGTCCTCGTGGTCGGCCTGGCCTTCCTGCTGCTGATCGTGGTCTTCCGCTCGATCCTGGTCCCGCTGAAGGCGGCCCTCGGCTTCCTGCTGTCGGTGCTGGCGGCGCTCGGCGCGGTCGTCGCGGTGTTCCAGTGGGGCTGGCTGTCGGACCTCATGGGCGTCGAGCAGACGGGCCCGGTCATGTCGATGATGCCGATCTTCATGGTCGGCGTGGTCTTCGGGCTGGCCATGGACTACGAGGTGTTCCTCGTGACCCGGATGCGGGAGGCCTACGTCCACGGCGAGAAGCCCGCCCAGGCCGTGGTCACCGGCTTCCGGCACGGCGCGCGGGTCGTGACCGCCGCCGCGGTCATCATGATGGCCGTCTTCGCCGGCTTCATCGGCTCGTCC
The DNA here is from genome assembly GCF_040628815.1 of Streptomyces sp. NPDC006140. NCBI lineage: Bacteria > Bacillati > Actinomycetota > Actinomycetes > Kitasatosporales > Streptomycetaceae > Streptomyces > Streptomyces sp. NPDC006140. The sequence goes on from NZ_JBEXTS010000014.1 coordinate 84,229, forward strand.
GAGTCGATGGTCAAGATGATCGGCTTCGGCCTCGCCACCGCGGTCTTCTTCGACGCGTTCGTCGTCCGCATGGCGATCGTCCCGGCCGTCCTGGCCCTCCTCGGCCGCAAGGCCTGGTGGCTGCCCAGGTGGCTCGACCGCGTCCTGCCCAACGTGGACGTGGAGGGCGAGGGCCTGCGCACGGCCGACGACGAGGACAGGAAGCTGGTCCACGCCTGACGGCACGCCGAGGGACCGGCCGGTGAGGGCTCCGTGGGGACGGGGACCCTCACCGGCCTCTCGCCGTCCCGGAGCCCGAAGAACCCACTCGCATGCCCCATACACCCACCGCTACCGTGCCCTCCATGACGACGACAGCCGCCACCGCCGCCGAGAACTCCGGAGCACACCCCCACTTCGTCGAGGCCCTGCGGGGTCTCGGGCTGGAGGGACTGGTCGGTCAGATCCGCCGGTTCCCGGAGGCCACCCGCACCGCCGCCGAGGCCGCCGCCGCGCTCGGGTGCGAGCTGAGCCAGATCTGCAAGTCGCTGATCTTCGCGGCGGACGGGGTGCCCGTACTGGTGCTCATGGACGGGGCCTCCCGCGTGGACGTCGAGCTCGTGCGGAGGGAACTCGGGGCGGAGAAGGTCACCCGGCCCAGGGCCGATGTGGTGAGGGAGACCACCGGGTACGCCATCGGCGGTGTGCCGCCCTTCGGGCACCGGACCAGGACCCGGGTGCTCGCCGACCGCTCCCTCCTCGCGCACGACACCGTCTGGGCCGCCGCCGGGACGCCGTACACCGTCTTCCCGATGGCGCCGCGGGACCTCGTCGGCCACGCCGGCGGCAGGCTCGTGGACGTGCGCGAGCGCACCTCGTGACGCCGCTGGTCACGACCGCCGTCCTGCTCGCCGCCGTCACCCACGCCAGCTGGAACGCCATCGCCCACAAGATCACCGACAAGCTGGCCGGCTTCGCGCTGATCTCGGGCGGGGGGCTCGTCATCGGGCTGGCCCTGGCGCCGTTCGTGGCGTTCCCGGCGGCCGGGGCGTGGCCGTACCTGCTGGGCTCCGCCGCCATCCACATCGTCTACTACGCGCTGCTGATGAAGTCCTTCCGGCTGGGGGACTTCGGGCAGGCCTACCCCATCGCGCGCGGCACCGCGCCCCTCGTCGTGACCCTGCTCGCCGCCCTCTTCGCACACGAGGTGCCCGACGGCTGGGCCGCCGCCGGCATCGCCGTGTCCTGCGCGGGCCTGACCGGCGTCGCCCTGTGGGGCCTGCGCGGGCACCGGCCCGACTGGGCGGCGATCGGGGCGGCCCTGGCGACCGGGCTGACGATAGCGGCGTACACCGTCGTCGACGGGCTGGGCGTGCGCGCCTCCGGGTCGTCCCTCGGGTACATCGCCTGGCTGATGGCCGTGCAGGGGACGGCCGTGCCGGCCTATGCCGTGTGGCGGTGGCGCGGGCGGACCGCGGCGACCCTGCGGCCGTTCGCCGCGATCGGACTGCTCGGCGCCGCGCTCTCCGTCGCCGCCTACGCCCTCGTCCTGTGGGCACAGACCAGGGCCGAGCTGGCGCCCATCGCCGCCCTGCGCGAGTCGTCCATCATCGTGGGCGCGGCGATCGGGGCCGTGTTCTTCAAGGAGCGGTTCGGGGCGCCGAGGATCGCGGCGGCCGGGCTGCTCGTCGTCGGGATCGGGCTGATGCTGCACGCCGGTTAGGCGGCGCCGGACGGGTGCGTCCGACGGGTGCGAGGCGCACCCTGGAACTAGGTGTTCCGGAGGTGATCGTCATGATGCACACCACAATGGGATGGCACGTCGAGCTGGAGTTCATGGAGGACGACCAGCACACCCGGGCGGCCGCGCTGGTCCGTCTGCCCGACGGCACCGAGGTACGGGCGCACGGGCACGCGAGCCGGCACCGGTCCGACGCCAATCAGCCCAGGGTCGGGGAGGAGATCGCCGGGGCCCGGGCGCTCAACGAACTCGCCATGCGGTTGCTGACCAAGGCGCACGAGGAGATCGACCAGGCGTCCGGACGGACCTCCCACCCGATCCACGTCTAGAGGTTCGGCGTTCAGAGGCCGAGTACACCCCGCACCGCCCGGACCAGCCCCTGCGCCCGTGGGTCCGCCGTCACCGTCTTGCGGAAGCCGTTGGTGACGTAGCCGAAGGCGATGCCGGTCTCCGGGTCGGCGAAGCCGAGGGCGCCGCCGCGGCCCGGGTGGCCGAAGGAGCCCGGGGTCAGCAGCGGCGAGGCGCTGCCGTGCAGCATGTAGCCGAGGCCGAAGCGGGTGCCGACCACCAGGACCCGGTCGGGGCCCGCCGACTCCTCGGCCCGGGCCAGCTCCACCGTCTCCGGCGTGAGGAGGCGGGCGGCACCGGCCGTGTCGCCGATCAGCGTCGCGTAGAAGCGGGCCAGTCCGTCGGCCGTGGCGATGGCGTTGGTCGCGGGCAGGGCCGCGGCGCGGTACGCCGGGTCGTTCTGCTCCGGGAACGGGGTGATCGCGGCGAAGGCCCGGCGGGTGAGCGAGGCCGGATCCTGGTACGCCTCGGTGACCGAGCGCTTGGGGCGGGCGCGCAGGGCCCCGGTCGGCTCGGGCCCCTCGACGCGGCCGACCCGCCCGACCCGGCCGGCCTCGGCCTCGGGCAGACCGAGCCAGAGGTCCAGGCCCAGCGGGCCGGTGAGCTGCGCCGCGAGCCACTCGCCGGTGCCCTGCCCGGTGGTGCGCCGGACCAGTTCGTCGACCAGCCAGCCGTACGTCAGCGCGTGGTAGCCGTGGTCGGTGCCGGGCTCCCAGGCCGGGGCCTGCGCGGCCACGGCCTCCGGGCCGCGCCGCGGGTCGAGGGCCTCCTCGGGGGTGAGGGGCCGGTCCAGGACCGGCAGCCCGGCCCGGTGGTTGAGCACGTGCCGGACCAGCACCCGCTCCTTGCCCCGCGCCTTGAACTCCGGCCAGTAGTGGCCCACCGGCGCGTCCAGGTCCAGCTGTCCGCGCTGGTGCAGCAGCAGGAGGACGGCGGCGGCGACACCCTTCGTCGCCGAGCGCACGACCTGCGCGGTGCCGCGTTCCCAGGGGGCTGTGCCGTCGACGTCCTTCGTGCCGGCCCACAGGTCGACGACCCGCTGCCCGTCCCGGTAGACGGCGACGGCCGCGCCCCGCTCCCCGAGCGCGGCGAAGTTCTTCACGAACGCGTCCCTCACCGGCTCGAAGCCCTCGGCCACTGTGCCGTGCACGTCCACGTCCGTACTCCTCCTGGTCTCGCCGACTCGCTCCTCTTCACCCAAGCAGGATCGTCACGTCGATGTTCCCGCGGGTCGCGTTGGAGTACGGGCAGACCTCGTGGGCGGCGTCCACCAGCCGGGTCGCGAGGTCGGGGTCGACGACCGGGAGGGAGACGCTGAGGGCGACCGCGAGGCCGTAACCGCGCTGCTGGTTGGGGCCGATGCCGACCTTCGCGGAGACCGTGGAGCCGGTGAGGTCGTAGCCCTCGCGGTTGCCGACCATGATCAGGGCGTTGTGGAAGCAGGAGCTGTAGCCGGCCGCGAAGAGCTGTTCGGGGTTGGTGCCGTTGCCGTCGCCGCCGAGCTGCGGGGGCATCGCGACCTTGAGGTCGAGCTGTCCGTCCTGGCTGGTGACATAGCCTTCGCGGCCGCCGTGGGCGGTGGCCTCGGCGACGTACATGATCTTCGTGGGACGGGTGTCGTGGGTGGCGACAGCGGTGCCGTCGGTCATGGTGGGCCTTCCCCGGGAACAGAGGCGCGCAAATACATCGTGCACAAGGTACTGACCGGTAATCAGGTCACTGTTACCAGGGGGTAGCAACCGGGGGTAACCCGAGATCAGCGGGCCCGGTGCGCCGCCGATCCGGCCTGGTACGCCAGCCGCCACAGCTCCTCCCGGAGCCGTACCGCCTCCGGTTCGTCGAGTCCGGTCGCCGCCAGCAGGGCCCCGGGCACCCACCCCGCGCGCTCCCGGAGGTCCTCACCGCGCCCGGTCACGGCCACGAGCACCGACCGCTCGTCCCGCGCGGACCGCTCCCGCCGGAGCAGACCCGCCGCCTCCAGCCGCTTCAGCAGCGGCGAGACCGTGCCGTAGTCGAGGCGCAGGGCCGCGGCCAGTTCCTTGACCGTGGTCTCACCGCGCTCCCAGAGGACCAGCAGGACGAGGTACTGGGGGTAGGTGAGGCCGAGGTCGTCGAGGAGCGGACGGTAGGCGGCCGTCACCGCGCGCTGGGCGGCGTACAGCGCGAAGCACAACTGCTGGTCCAGCAGCAGCGGACCGTCGCTCTCCTCGTTCGTCACGCGCCCATTGTCACGGACGGGCCCCGGCGGCCGGCACGGAACGCGGATCGAAACCGAACGGCAGCTCCAGGCGGTGGGCCCGCATCAGCTCCTCGTCGGACAGCAGCTCGGCGGTCGGGCCGTCCGCGGCGATCACGCCCTCGCTGAGGATCAGGGAGCGCGGGCACAGCTCCAGCGCGTAGGGCAGGTCGTGCGTGACCATCAGCACGGTCACGTCCAGGGAGCGCAGGATGTCGGCCAGTTCGCGGCGGGAGGCGGGGTCGAGGTTGGAGGACGGCTCGTCCAGGACGAGGATCTCCGGCTCCATGGCGAGGACGGTCGCGACGGCCACCCGGCGGCGCTGGCCGAAGGAGAGGTGGTGCGGCGGGCGGTCCTTGAACTCCGCCATGCCCACCCGCTCCAGCGCCCGGTCGACGCGCTGCTCCAGCTCCGGCCCCTTCAGCCCGGCCGCCGCCGGCCCGAACGCCACGTCCTCCCGGACCGTCGGCATGAAGAGCTGGTCGTCCGGGTCCTGGAAGACGATGCCGACCCGGCGCCGGATCTCCGCCATGTGCTGCCTGCCGACGGGCAGCCCGGCGACCTTCACCGTGCCCGTGCCGCCGGTCAGGATGCCGTTGAGGTGCAGCACGAGGGTCGTCTTGCCGGCGCCGTTCGGCCCGAGCAGCGCGACCCGCTCGCCGCGCGCGAGGGAGAAGTCGACGCCGAAGAGGGCCTGGTGCCCGTCGGGGTAGGCGAAGGCGAGGCCGGAGACCTCGAGAGAAGCAGTCACAGGGTCCATCCCAGCAGACAGACGAGGAGGGCGGCGCAGGGCAGGGCGAGGGCGTACGACCACTGCGCCCGGGACGCGGTCACCTCGTCGATCACCGGCATGGAACCGGCGTAGCCACGGCTGACCATGGCCAGGTGCACGCGTTCGCCGCGCTCGTAGGAGCGGATGAACAGCGCGCCCGCGGACTTGGCCAGCACGCCCCAGTGCCGCACGCCCTTCGCCTCGAAGCCGCGTGACTCCCGGGCGATCCGCATGCGTCGCATCTCGTCGGTGATGACATCGCCGTAGCGGATCATGAAGGACGCGATCTGCACGAGCAGCGGTGGGAGCTTCAGCCGCTGGAGGCCGAGGAGCAGTTCGCGCAGTTCGGTGGTGGCGGCGAGGAGGACGGAGGCGGCGACGCCGAGCGTGCCCTTGGCGAGCACGTTCCAGGCGCCCCACAGCCCGTTCACGCTCAGGGACAGGCCGAGGACCTCGACCCGCTCGCCCTCCGCCACGAACGGCATCAGCACCGCGAACGCCACGAACGGCACCTCGATCAGCAGCCGCCGCAGCAGGAACCCGGCGGGCACGCGCGCGACGGCCGCGACGACGCCCAGCAGCACGGCGTACAGCCCGAACGCCCACATCGCCTCGCGCGGCGTCGACACCACGACCACCACGAAGGCGAACACGGCGGCGAGCTTGGTGTGCGGCGGCAGCCGGTGCACGGGCGAGTGCCCGTGCCGGTACAGCTTGTGCGCGTGCCCCGCACCCATGTCAGACGCTCGTGGTGCTGGTCGTGCTGGTGGTACCGGTCGTGCTCGCCGTCTCCGACGGGGAGACGTCGTCCGTACGGCGCCGGCGCACCGCCCAGAACACCGCGCTGCCCGCGACGACCGTCACGCCCACGCCGATGACCCCCGCGAGCCCCCCGGACAGGCGGGCGTCCTCGACGTCCTTCACGCCGTAGTCGGCGAGCGGGGAGTCGGCCACCGCGTGGTCCTCGGCCTTCTTGTCGATGCCGTGGTCGGCGGCGACCTTCTCTAGGCCGTCGGGGTCGGCGGAGGCGTAGAAGCTGACGAATCCGGCCAGGACCAGGGAGGCGACGAGCCCGGCGGCCCACACCTTGCGGTGCGAGGTCCGGGCGGCGGCCGGCACCGGCTCGGGCTCGGCGGCGGGGGCGTCGACCAGTTCGCCGTTCACCCGCAGCTTGAGCTTCTGCGTCAGCCCGCGCGCCCCGTACACCAGGTCAGGGCGTACGGCGATGACCGCGCCGACGGTCAGGGCGGTGATCACGGCCTCGCCGATGCCGATCAGGACGTGCACGCCGACCATGGCGGTGGCGACCTTGCCGATCGAGACGTCGGTGGTGCCGCCGATGGCGTACATCAGCGTGAAGGCCAGGGCGGCGGCCGGGACGGAGACCAGCGCGGCGACGAAGGATGCCGCGGTGACCGACCGGCGCGTGCGGGGCAGCACCTTCACCAGGCCGCGGAAGAGGGCGTAGGCGACGACCGTCGTGACGATCGCCATGTTGGTGATGTTCACGCCGAGCGCGGTCAGGCCGCCGTCCGCGAAGAGGATGCCCTGCATGAGCAGGACGACGGAGACGCACAGGACCCCGGTGTAGGGGCCGACGAGTATCGCGGCCAGCGCACCGCCGAGCAGATGCCCGCTGGTCCCCGCCGCGACGGGGAAGTTCAGCATCTGCACCGCGAAGATGAACGCCGCGACCAGCCCGGCCAGCGGCGCCGTGCGCTCGTCGAGTTCGCGGCGCGCGCCGCGCAGGCTCACGGCGATGGCGCCCGCGGCGATCACACCGGTGGCGGCGGACGTGGGGGCGTTGATGAATCCGTCAGGTACATGCACCGTTCGATGATGTGGCTTGATGCGAACGGTTTGCAAGAGCGTGACACTCGTTTTATCTCATCTGTGATATGTGCGGCCTCCGGGGGCGTAATCCGGAAAATATGGGACATTGGAGAAGGAGTGAACGCACAGTCTCCACACAGGTAGCGCACGGTGAAGGGGCCGTCCGATGTCCGTAGTCGAGCAGTACGCGCGAGCCCACATCGTCACGGACGCCGACGTGCCGCTGACCGACGAGCTGGAGGCGGTTCCGGTCACCCTGCGCTACGACCCCGAGCGAGACCCCCGCGCCGTACGCATCGCACTGCCCGGGACGGGGGGACGCGAGTGGACCTTCGACCGGGCACTGCTGGAGGAAGGCCTGCGGGCCCCCACGGGCAGCGGCGAGGTCCGCGTATGGCCGTGCGGCCGGGTCCAGGCCGTGGTGGAGTTCCACTCCGCGCAGGGCGTCTCGGTGGTCCAGTTCGAACGACAGGCGCTGCTGCGGTTCCTGCGGCGGACGTACATGGCCGCCGCGGAACCGGTCACGCACTGACTGCGGGCTCAGTCGCCCATCTTCAGCAGGGCCGCCACGATCGGGCCGGCCGTCGAGCCGCCGTGTCCGCCCTGCTGGACCACGCCCGCGGCGGCCAGGTCGCCCCGGTAGGCGGTGAACCAGCCGTTCGGCTTCTTCTGGCCGTCGACCTCGGCGGATCCGGTCTTGGCGCCGACGTCGCCGGTGACCCCGGACATCGCCTCGGCGGCCGTGCCCGCCGCGGCCGTGTACGCCATCAGCTCGCGCAGCTGGGACAGTGTGCCCGCCGACATCGTGCGCGAGGCCGTCGCGAGCTTGCGGCCGTCGACGTCCGGGGAGACCAGGTAGGGCTGGTGGAAGGTGCCGGTCCTGACCGTCGCCGACACCGACGCCATGTTCAGCGGGTTCATCCGGACCCCGCCCTGCCCGATCAGCGAGGCGCCCATCTGGGCCGCCGACTGCACCGGCACCGCGCCGTCGAAGGACGGCACACCGATCGCCCAGTTGTTCATGCCCAGCCCGAACACCTGCTGGGCCTGCTTGGTCAGGTCGTCGTCTTTCAGCTTCGGCGCCTGGCTGATGAAGGCCGTGTTGCAGGAGCGGGCGAAGCTCGCCTTGAACGTGCCGTTCTTGATCTCGAACTTGTCGTCGTTCTGGAACTTCCAGTGCCCGTACGTGAAGTACTTCGGGCACGGGTGCTTCTTGTCCGCCGAGGCCAGGCCCTTCTCGATCAGCATCGAGGCGGTGACGACCTTCATCGTGGAGCCGGGCGCCAGCGAACCCTGGAAGGCGGTGTTGAAACCGGGCGAGGCGTTGGCGGCGGCCAGGATCTCGCCGGTCGACGCGCGCAGCACCACCACCGACGACCGGGCCTTCTTCGCGACCTGCTTCTCGGCCGCCGCCTGGAGCGCCGGGTCGAGTGTGGTCTTGACCGTGCCCGGCGTGCCCTCGCTCAGCTCCAGCAGGGTCTTGTCGGACAGGTTCTTCGCCTTGGCGGCCTTCCCGCGCACGACCCGGAGCTCGATGCCGGCCTTGCCGCCGGCCTTCTTGCCGTACTTCTCGCGCAGCCCGTCCAGCACGGGGCCGATCGAGGCGTACTTCTGCTTGGTCAGCTCGCCGCCGTCCCGGTCGAGCGCCTTGACCGGGGGTGTGCCCGCCTCGCCGGTGACCAGCTCGTCGCCGTCCCGCAGATCCGGGTGGACGACCGCGGAGTGCCAGTCGACCAGCGGCTTGCCGTCGCTGGTGCGGCGGACGACGGTGAGCGCGCTGTCGTACGCCAGCGGCTTCTCGGTGCCCTTGTAGGAGACCGTGGCCTTGACGGAGAAGGGCACCTTGTCGCCGGTGGGCTTGCCCGGGGTGAGGGTGACGTCCTTGATGCGGGCGTCCTTGCCGTAGCCGGTGAGCAGGGCCCGGGCCGCGGCCGAGTCGTCGGTGGCCGCCGCGGCCTGCGGGACCTTCCCCGACTGCCAGGCGGTGAGGAAGGCGCGCGCGGTGGTGGTGACCTCGGAGGGCGACAGCGGGCCCGTCTTCACCTCGGCCTTCTGGTCCGAGGCCGCGCGGGTCCCGTCGTCGGCCGCGGCGCCGCCGCCGTACAGCGCGTAGGCGCCGGTCCCGGCTCCGACGACGACCACGGCGATCATCCCGCCGATCACGGCGGGCTTCGTCTTCCGTCGCTCGGCGACGCGCCTTCTGTTGCCCACTGCTGTCCGTCCTCCGCGAATCCCCAGGGTCCCCGTTGCCCTCAGCTGTCCCAACGACGGCCACCACCCTAGAGTCCCGTCACGCGGAGGTGAGATCAGCCACCTGTTCGTAGCACGGCTGCGACAATCGGCCCGGCCGCGTCGCCGCCGTGGCCGCCCTGCTCGGTCATGGCCGCCGCCGCGATGTCGCCCCGGAACCCGGTGAACCAGCTGTTGGACTTGGCGTTGCCGTCGACCTCGGCGGAGCCGGTCTTGGCGCCGATGTCGCCGCCCAGCCCCGCCATGGCCGCCTGGGCGGTGCCCTGGGTCGCGGTGAGCCGCATCATCTGCTTCAGCTGGGCGGCGGTGCTCGCCTTGAGGCCCTCGGCCCGGGCCAGCTGCCGGCCGTCGAGCTCCGGCGAGACGAGGTAGGGCTGGCGGAAGACGCCGGTGATCGCGGTCGCGGTGACCGACGCCATGTTCAGCGGGCTCATCTGGACCTGGCCCTGCCCGATGGCGCCGGCCGCCCGGTCCGGTCCGCCGACCGCGGGGACGTTGCCGTCGAAGGAGGCGATGCCCGTCTTCCAGTTGTCCTGCCCGAGCCCGAAGTGCTGCTCGGCCTCCTGGGTCAGCGAGGCGTCGGTGAGCGGCTTCTCGTCGATGAGCTTGATGAAGGCGGTGTTGCAGGACCGCATGAAGCTGTTGGCGAGGGTGGCGTTCTCGTTGGGCCGCATGCCGGTCAGGTTCTTGAACGTCTGGCTCTGCCACACGGCGGTGTCGGGGCAGGGTGCCGGGCCGTTCATGGAGGTCACGCCGTTGTCGATGAGCATCGCGGCGGTGATGATCTTCATGGTGGAGCCGGGTGCCGCCTCGCCCTGGAAGGCCGCGTTGAAGCCGTCCGTGCGGTGGTTGGCCACCGCCAGCACCTCGCCGGTGCTGGGCTTGACGGCCACCACCGACGACTGGGCGAACCGCTTGACCGCCTGCTCGGCCGCGGCCTGCGCGCTCGGGCTGATCGTCGTGGTGAGCTTGCCCGGCTTGCCCTTGGCGAGAGTCAGCAGCGGAGTGTCGGGGGCGCCGTCGCCGGCGTGCCGGATGACCAGCTCGATGCCCGGGGTGCCGCCGGCCTCCTTGCCGTACTTGTCGCGCAGGGCGTCCAGGATCGGGCCGAGGGAGGGGTACTTCTCCTTCGTCAGCTCCGAGCCGTCACGGCCCAGGGCCTCGATCGGCGGGGTGGCCGAGGTCTCGGTGACGAGGGTGTCGTCCCGCTTCAGCTCGGGGTGCACCACCGACGGCTGCCAGTCGACCAGCGCCCGGCCGGTGGTCAGACCGCGCACGACCGTCAGCTCGCTGCTGTAGCTCAGCGGCTTGGACTTCCCGCCGTAGGCCACCTTCGCCTTCACCGTGTACGGCACGGTGGTGCCCTTCGCCGCGCCGGGCGTGATCTTCACGTCGGTGATGTGCGCGTCGTCGCCGAAGGCCGTCAGCAGCTGCTCGGCCGCCGCGTCGTTGTTCGTGTACGACGCCGCCTGGGCCGCCTCGCCCTTCTCCCAGGCCGCGAAGAACTCGGCCGTGGTCTCCTTGACCTCGTCCTTGCCGGGCGGCCCCGACTTCTTCTCCGTGGCCACCCCGCTGGTGCCGCCCCCGTCGCTGCTCAGCGCGCTCACGATGTTGTAGGCCCCGTACCCGGCCCCGCCCACCATCACCGCGAACACGCCGCCTATGACGGCGGCCTTGACCCCCTTGCCCATTGGGCGGTCCCCTCCCCGTTGAGCCCCACACGCTCGCTTTGAACGCGTTCAGAAGCTCGATCCGGGTGCACTCTATGCGCAGAGGGTGACAACCGGGACCCGAGTTTCGATTTTTGACCGAACAGTGGTCAGACCCACGTGTCCAGCCACATCCGCGCCCGCCAGTCGTCGATGGGGATGGCGGTGCCCGTGTACAGCGGCCAGAAGTAGATGAAGTTCCAGGCGATCAGCAGGACCAGGACGCCCGCGGCCGTGGCGCCCGCGACGCGGCGGGTGTCGGAGGAGCGGGGCGGGCCGATGATCGCGCCGAGGAGCATCGCCACCGCCAGACACAGGAACGGCAGGAAGACGACGGCGTAGAAGAAGAAGATCGTGCGCTCCTGGTACATGAACCAGGGCAGGTAGCCGGCCGCGATGCCGCAGGCGATGGCGCCCGCGCGCCAGTCACGGCGGAAGAACCAGCGCCACAGGACGTAGAGGACGGCGAAGCAGGCGACCCACCACAGCAGCGGTGTGCCGAGCGCGAGGACCTCGCGGGCGCACTTCTCGCCGGCGTCGGCGGGGCAGCCGTCCTTGCCGGGCGCCGGCGACTCGTAGAAGTACGACACCGGCCGGCCGAGGACGAGCCAGCTCCACGGGTTGGACTGGTAGGTGTGCGGCGAGGACAGCCCGACGTGGAACTCGTACACCTGGTGCTCGTAGTGCCACAGGCTGCGCAGCCAGTCGGGCAGGAAGGTCCAGCTGCCGCCCTTGCCGTCGGTCGCGGCCCAGTTGCGGTAGTAGCCGCCGGAGCCGTCCGTGGCGGAGAGGATCCAGCCGGTCCAGGACGCGAGGTAGGTGACCAGGGCGACCGGCACCGTGGCGAGGAAGGCGAGGCCTGTGTCGCGCTTGAGGACCGCCGTGTACGGGTGCCGGGCACCGGCGACCCGGCGCGAGCCGACGTCCCACAGGACCGCCATCAGGCAGAACGCGGCCAGGATGTACAGGCCGTTCCACTTCGTGCCGATGGCCAGGCCCAGCATCAGGCCCGCCGCCCAGCGCCAGGGCCGCCATCCGAGGCGGGTCGTCTCGGCCGTGTGCCGGTCGGGGCGGACGCGGCCGTCGGCGTCCGCCGGGAGCGCGGCGGCGAGTTTCGCGCGGGCCTTGTCCCGGTCGACGAGCAGGCAGCCGAACGCGGCCAGCACGAAGAACATCAGCACGCCGTCGAGCAGCGCCGTGCGGCTCATCACGAAGTGCAGGCCGTCCAGCGCCATCAGCGCGCCCGCGAGGCAGCCGAGGAACGTGGAGCGGAACAGCCTGCGGCCGATCCGGCACAGCAGCAGCACCGACAGCGTGCCGAGCAGGGCCGTCATGAACCGCCAGCCGAAGGGGTCGAAGCCGAACATCAGCTCGCCGAGCCCGATGACGTACTTCCCGATCGGCGGGTGCACGACGTACGCCGCCTCCGTCGGGACGGGGACGTGCCCGCCCGACGACAGGACCAGGTTGTTCGCGTTCTTGTCCCAGCTGACCTCGAACCCGCGGTGGACGAGGCCCCACGCGTCCTTGGCGTAGTACGTCTCGTCGAATATCACCGCCTTGGGACTGCCCAGGTTCCAGAAGCGCAGCACCCCGGCCAGCAGCGTGATCAGCAGCGGGCCGATCCAGCCCGACCAGCGCACCAGCCGGCCCGCGAGCGTGTGCGGGACGCCGAGCGCCGCCCACAGGCGCGGGGAGGGCTCGGTGTACGGCGGCACCAGGCGGTCGCGGACGTCACGGGCGTCGCTGCTGGGCTGCCCCTGGTAGCCGAAGCGGCGCAGCCGCTGCTGCCAGGACGGCCGCTGCTCGTGCGGCGCCTGGCCCTGCCGGGTGTCCGTCGAGGACGCGGTACTGGTCACCGCGCCATCGTAGGGAACCGTTCTGTGTGAGTCCCGTGCATGGCCGGTATGCGTCCCCATCCTCCGCCCCTGGGAGGAGTCCACGCCCCGCGGCCCTGGGAGGATGGGGGCGTGACCGGAACCCTCGTACTCGCAGGCACCCCCATCGGCGACATCGCGGACGCCCCGCCCCGGCTCGCCGAGGAACTGGCCGGAGCCGATGTCGTCGCCGCCGAGGACACGCGGCGGCTGCGGCGGCTGACCCAGGCGCTGGGCGTGACGCCCAAGGGGCGGGTGGTGTCGTACTTCGAGGGCAACGAGTCCGCGCGGACGCCCGAGCTGGTCGAGGAACTGGTGGGCGGGGCGCGGGTGCTGCTCGTCACGGACGCGGGGATGCCGTCCGTGTCCGACCCGGGGTACCGGCTCGTCGCGGCCGCGGTCGAGCGGGACGTGCGGGTGACCGCCGTGCCCGGGCCGTCCGCGGTGCTGACCGCGCTGGCGCTGTCCGGGCTGCCCGTCGACCGGTTCTGCTTCGAGGGGTTCCTGCCGCGCAAGGCGGGGGAGCGGCTGGGGCGGCTGCGGGAGGTGGCCGGGGAGCGGCGGACCCTCGTGTACTTCGAGGCTCCTCATCGGCTGGACGACACGCTGGCGGCGATGGCCGAGGTGTTCGGGGCGGAGCGGCGGGCGGCGGTGTGCCGGGAGCTGACCAAGACGTACGAGGAGGTTCGGCGGGGCGGGCTCGGCGAGCTGGCGGCCTGGGCCGCGGAGGGGGTCCGCGGCGAGATCACGGTTGTCGTGGAGGGGGCGCCGGAGAAGGGGCCCGAGGAGGTCGGGCCCGAGGAGCTGGTGCGGCGGGTCCGGGTGCGGGAGGAGGCGGGGGAGCGGCGCAAGGAGGCGATCGCCGCGGTGGCGGTCGAGGCCGGGGTGCCGAAGCGGGTCGTGTTCGACGCGGTGGTTGCCGCGAAGAAGGCCGACGGTGGGGCGTGAACACCCTCTGAGCAGGGCGCATGTCGGATGAGCGTGCGCCCCATAGGTCGGCAAAGGCGACCGGGGCCCGGGGCAAGGAACGCCCAATTCCGCGCCAATAGTCGACAGGTCTGCTGCCTTCGGTCCGGCCGAGGAGTCCACTGGGTTGCGGGGACGGAATCGTCCTCACGCCACAGCGGAACAGGAGCTGGCATGAGTGAGATCGCAGGGCAGACCGGGCTCCGCGCCGGTGCGAGTGCCGTCGTCAACGAGTCGTACTCCTTCGCCTGCATGCGCTGCGGGTACGGCTGGGAACAGTCCTACGAGATAGAGCACCACACGGACGCAGCGGGTCGTGAGTTCGTCCTCTACGTCGCGGACGGCAAGATCGTGCCCTCCCCGCTGAGCAAGCCCACGTGCCAGAACTGTGACGGCCACATCGTGCGGATCATGCGGCCCGGCCGGGTCGAGTCGGCGCGCAACGCCGCGCACCGGCCCCACCGCGTGCCGCCGCCCGCCGGGCCCGTGGAGGCGCCCGCCGCGGCGGCCGAGTCCGGGCAGGACAAGACCGAGGGCCACCACTGGCACCTGTCCGACCTGCTGCACCCCTTCCAGCGCAAGGCGAGCTGACCCGTCCGGCTCCCTTGAAGACGCCCTCCCCGGTCCTCCCCCATCGGGGAGGGCGTCGCCCTTTCGGCGGACCAGAACCTTCGCCGGATCGCGGAAAACGGCTTTCGTAGGATCGGGGCATGCCTGCGAACGACTCCGACAAGCACGCCGCGCCCCCGCTGCCGGACCCCCTCCGGGTGCCGGTCGCCGACTCCCACACCCACCTGGACATGCAGTCCGGCACGGTCGAGGAGGCGCTGGCCAAGGCGGCGTCGGTCGGAGTGACGACCGTCGTGCAGGTCGGCTGCGACCTGAAGGGCTCCCGCTGGGCGGCCGAGACGGCCGCCGCGTACGACGCCGTCCACGCGACGGTCGCCCTGCACCCGAACGAGGCGCCCCGCATCGTCCACGGCGACCCCGACGGCTGGTCCCGGCAGGGCGCGCGCGAGCCCGGCGGCCAGGCGGCGCTGGACGACGCGCTCGCCGAGATCGACCGGCTGGCCGCGTTGCCCCAGGTCAAGGGCGTCGGGGAGACCGGCCTCGACTACTTCCGCACCGGGCCCGAGGGCAAGGAGGCGCAGGAGCGCTCCTTCCGCGCCCACATCGAGATCGCCAAGCGGCACGGCAAGGCCCTGGTGATCCACGACCGCGAGGCCCACGCCGACGTCCTGCGCGTGCTGAAGGAGGAGGGCGCCCCCGAGCGGACCGTCTTCCACTGCTACTCCGGCGACGCCGAGATGGCGGAGATCTGCGCGAGCGCGGGCTACTTCATGTCCTTCGCCGGCAACGTCACCTTCAAGAACGCCCAGAACCTGCGGGACGCGGTGGCGGTGGCCCCGCTGGAGCTGCTCCTCGTGGAGACGGACGCGCCCTTCCTCACGCCGGTGCCCTACCGCGGGCGGCCCAACGCCCCGTACCTGGTGCCGATCACGGTGCGGGCCATGGCCGCCGTACGCGGCGTCGACGAGGACACGCTGGCCACCGCGCTCGGCGCGAACACGGCACGCGCGTTCGGGTACTGACCCCGGCGTCCACCTCACCGCACGACTGTGCGTAGTCGCGTCGCTTTGGAGAGTGACGGCCGCTCCGCTAGGTTCTGGGGGCCCGATCCGGACCCCTCTGGACCCCCTCCGGCCCCTGGAGCGTGTCGGCGTGAGCAACGCGCAGTACGAGACGTACGAGACCTACGGCCCGGCCTACGCGGACCCGGCGTACGGCGGTTTCGACGCACCGCCCGCCGACCTGCACAGCGCCGACACGCTCGGGTACGGGACGGCCGGCACACCGGGTGCCTACGACGACACCTACCGGCCCGCCTACGAGGCGCCGACCCTGCCCGCGCTGCCGCGGCAGGGCGCCCCGGACGACGAGCCGGCGCCCGTGCGCGCCGAGCCGGGTGCGGAGGCGCGAGCCGGATCGCGTGCCGCGTCGCGCACCGGCTCGCACCGCAGGTCCGCGCGCCGGCGCAAGACGCGGTACGCCGAGCGCCCGGACGGTTCCATGCGACGGCTCCTCCCGCAGGCCCTGGTCGTCGCCTTCCTCGCGGGCGGCACCACGGCGTTCGTCGCCAAGGACAAGGCCATCGAGCTGAACGTCGACGGCAAGGCGCGCACCCTGCACACCTTCGCCGACGACGTCACCGAACTGCTCGCGGAGGAGGGCGTCGAGATCGGCGCCCACGACGTGGTGGCGCCCGGCCCCGGCACGGAGATCACCAGCGGTGACGAGGTGGCCGTGCACTACGCCCGCCCGGTCCGGCTCACCCTCGACGGCCACCGGCGCGAGGTGTGGACGACGGCCCGCACGGTGGAGGGGGCGCTGCGGCAGCTGGGCGTGCGGCAGGAGGGCGCGTACGTCTCCGCCGCGCGCTCCCGGCGCATCGGACGCGAGGGGCTCGCGCTGGACGTACGGACCGAGCGCACGGTCACGATCATGGCGGACGGCCGGGCCCGGACCGTGCGCACCAACGCGGCGACCGTGCGGGAGGCCGTGGCGGAGGCCGGGATCACCCTGCGCGGCCAGGACACCACGTCCGTCCCGCAGGGCAGCTTCCCGCGCGACGGGCAGACCGTCACGGTGCTGCGCATCACCGGCGGCAAGGAGGTCCGCGAGGAGGTGATCCCCTTCCAGGTGCGGCGGACGCAGGACCCGACCCTCTTCAAGGGCACGGAGGTCGTGGAGCGCGCGGGCGAGCCGGGCCTGCGCCGGGTCACCTACGCGCTGCGCACGGTCAACGGCGTCAAGCAGAAGCCGCGCCGGGTCAGGTCCGAGGTGGTGCGCGAACCCCGCCCGCAGCTGGTGAAGGTCGGCACCAAGCCGCGCCCGGCGTCCGTGCAGGGCGCCGACCACCTCGACTGGCAGGGCCTCGCGGCCTGCGAGTCCGGCGGCCGCCCCGACGCGGTCGACCCGTCGGGCACGTACGGCGGCCTCTACCAGTTCGACACCCACACCTGGCAGGCCCTCGGCGGCCGGGGCCGCCCCCAGGACGCCCCGGCGGCGGAGCAGACGTACCGGGCGAAGAAGCTGTACGTGCGGCGGGGCGCCAGCCCGTGGCCGCACTGCGGGGGGCGGCTGCACGGGTAGGCCCGTGGCCGCGCGGGCAGGCTGTGGCCGTACGGGCAGGCCCGTGGCCGCAGGCCCGCACGAAACCCCCCGTACCCTTGTCCCCGTGACCAGCCCCACCCCCGACGCCCTCCTCGGCCCCGCCGACATCCGCGAACTCGCGGCAGCCCTCGGCGTGCGCCCCACCAAGCAACGCGGACAGAACTTCGTGATCGACGCGAACACGGTCCGCCGTATCGTCCGCACCGCACAGGTCCGCCCCGACGACGTCGTCGTCGAGGTCGGCCCGGGGCTCGGGTCCCTCACCCTCGCGCTGCTGGAGGTCGCCGACCGCGTCACGGCCGTGGAGATCGACGACGTGCTCGCCGCCGCGCTGCCCGCGACCATCACGGCCCGCATGCCCGAGCGCGCCGACCGGTTCGCCCTCGTCCACTCCGACGCGATGCACGTGACCGAGCTGCCGGGCCCCGCCCCGACCGCGCTGGTCGCCAACCTCCCCTACAACGTGGCCGTCCCGGTCCTGCTGCACATGCTCGACACCTTCCCGACCATCGACCGCACCCTCGTCATGGTCCAGGCGGAGGTCGCCGACCGCCTCGCCGCACCGCCCGGCTCGAAGGTCTACGGCGTCCCCTCGGTCAAGGCCAACTGGTACGCCGAGGTCAAGCGCGCCGGAGCCATCGGACGGAACGTGTTCTGGCCCGCGCCCAACGTGGACAGCGGCCTGGTCTCCCTGGTCCGCCGGACCGAGCCGATCAGGACGACGGCCACGAAGGCCGAGGTCTTCGCCGTCGTCGACGCCGCCTTCGCCCAGCGCCGCAAGACGCTGCGGGCCGCGCTCGCCGGCTGGGCCGGCTCCGCCGCCGCCGCCGAGGAGGCCCTCGTCGCCGCCGGGGTCTCGCCGCAGGCCCGGGGCGAGTCGCTGACCGTGGAAGAGTTCGCGCGTATCGCCGAGCACCAGGCGAACCGGCACAAGGAGAAGGAGCCCGCGTGAGCGTCACGGTCCGCGTCCCCGCCAAGGTCAACGTCCAGCTGGCGGTCGGCGCCGCCCGCCCCGACGGCTTCCACGACCTCGCCAACGTCTTCCTCGCGGTCGGCCTCTACGACGAGATCACCGTCACCCCCGCCGACGCACTCCGCGTCACCTGCGAGGGCCCCGACGCCGACCAGGTCCCCCTGGACCGGACGAACCTCGCCGCGCGCGCCGCGATCGCGCTGGCCGAGCGGTACGGCCGCAGCCCCGACGTCCACGTCCACATCACCAAGGACATCCCCGTCGCCGGCGGCATGGCGGGCGGCAGCGCGGACGGCGCCGGCGCCCTGGTCGCCTGCGACGCGCTGTGGGAGACCGGCGCCTCCCGGGAGGAACTCCTGGAGATCTGCGCCGAGTTGGGCAGCGACGTGCCGTTCAGCCTGGTCGGCGGGGCGGCCCTCGGCATCGGGCGGGGCGAGCGGCTGACACCCCTGGAGGTCGGCGGCACCTTCCACTGGGTGTTCGCCATGGCCGGCCGCGGCCTGTCCACCCCGGCGGTCTTCCGCGAGTTCGACCGGCTCGGCGAGGGCACCGACATCCCCGAGCCCGTCGCCTCACAGGAACTTCTCGCCGCGCTCGCCAAGGGCGACCCGGACGCGCTCGCCGCGGCCGTCTCCAACGACCTCCAGCCCGCCGCCCTCTCCCTCTTCCCGGAACTCGCCGGCACCCTGGCCACCGGCCGCGCCGCCGGTGCCCTCGCCGCCCTGGTCTCCGGCTCCGGCCCGACCACGGCGTTCCTCGTCCGCGACCCCGAGTCGGCGGCCGCGGTGGCACAGGCGCTGGTGGCCTCCGGCACGTGCCGGACCGTACGGACGGCCTCGGGCCCGGCGCCGGGGGCGACGGTCGCGGGGCGTTAATCCCGTGCGGCGGGCGGTTCCCCGCGCTTAGGCTCCCCCGGTTGTCCGGAACGGGGGAGACGCGTGGAAGAACTGGTCGCGGCCGTACGGCGCGGAGACGCGGAGGAGGTCCGGTCCCTCCTGGAGTCCGGGGCCGACCCCGACACCCTCGACGACGGCCTCCCGGTCCTGTGCCGGGCGGTGGCGGCGTACGACGAACCCGTGGCCGAAGCGCTGCTGGAGGCCGGAGCCGACCCCCTGCGCCGGCTGCCCGACGGGAGCACCCCGCTGCTGCGGGCCGTGGACGGCGGGTCCTCTCACATGGTCTACGCGCTCGCCACCCACCGGGTGCCGCTCCCCGCGCCGGAGCGCGAGGGGCTGCTGGCCCGGGCCCGGCACTGGACCGAGGCGGGCGTGGAGGCGGAGCTGCGCCGGCTCACCGGCCTCACCGGGCCCGCCGAGCGGATCCGGGTCGAGGACGACGAGGTCGGCTGGTGGTGCGAGCAGCTCACCCTCGGCGGGCTGACCGTGCGCGACGAACACCGGGCGATCCTCACCTCCATGGAGGCCCGCTACGGCATCCGCACCCCCTTCGACGAACTCGTCGCGCGGGCCCTGGCCCACCCCGACCGGGACCACGTCGTGTGGTCGGACGTGGTGTTCACGCTCGGCCGCCGGGTCGACGAGGAGACCTGGCAGTGGAGCAGGGACCTGCTCAACCACCCCGACCGGGCGCACCGCCTGCTCGCCGCCGACCTGCTGCTGTCGCTGATCATCGGGGACATCGAAAAGGGACGCGCCCCGTTCTGGGAACGCGGGCGGGAACTCGTGCCCTGGGCCGAGCAGGAGGAGGACCCGGAGGTGCTGGCGGTGATCCTCCATGCGATGACCCACGACAGCGCCCCGGAGATCGAGGCCGTCGGACTGTCCCACCTCGGCCACCCGGACCCCAGGGTGCGGGCCCTGGTGCCGGGAACCCTCGGCCAGTCCGAGGACGGCCGGTCCCTGGCCGGCCCCGAGAGCCTCACCGCGGTGCGCACCCTGGCCCGCGACGAGGACCCCGGCGTACGTGAGGCGGTGTGCCACTGGCTCGCGCACTACCGGGGGCACGAGCCCGAGGTGGGGGACACGCTGGTCGCCCTCACCCACGACGAGCGGCAGGAGATCCGCATCTGTGCCGTGTCCGGCCTGGCCGTGCGCGACGACCCGCGCTGCGTGGAGGCCGAGCACCGGATCGGCCCCCGCGACGACAAGCTGCCGTTCGACGAGCGGCTGCTGGACGTGTGGCGGTACCAGCGCCGAAGGGAAGCCGCCGGGCCCTCCTGAACACCCCGGCCGGAGCACCCCGCCGCCCGACTACCCTGGAGGGTCGATCCATCCCCCTCGTCAGGAGCGAAATGGCCGTCAACCTGGTCAATGTCGAGAACGTCAGCAAGGTGTACGGCACCCGTGCCCTGCTCGACGGCATCTCCCTCGGCGTCTCCGAGGGGGACCGCATCGGCGTCGTCGGCCGCAACGGCGACGGCAAGACCACGCTGATCCGGATGCTCGCCAAGCAGGAGCACGCCGACACCGGGCGCGTCACCCACTCCGGCGGCCTGCGCCTCGGCGTGCTCACCCAGCACGACTCCCTCGACCCCGAGGCGACCGTGCGGCACGAGGTCATCGGCGACATGGCCGACCACGAGTGGGCCGGTGACGCCAAGGTCAGGGACGTGCTGACCGGCCTGTTCGGCGGCCTCGACTTGCCGGGCTTCCCCAAGGGGCTCGACACGGTCATCGGCCCGCTGTCCGGCGGTGAGCGCCGCCGCATCGCGCTCGCCAAGCTGCTCATCGAGGAGCAGGACCTGCTCGTCCTGGACGAGCCCACCAACCACCTCGACGTCGAGGGCATCGCCTGGCTCGCCCGGCACCTGCAGAACCGCCGCTCGGCGCTGGTCTGCGTCACCCACGACCGCTGGTTCCTGGACCAGGTGTGCACGCGCATGTGGGACGTCCAGCGCGGCGCGGTCTACGAGTACGAGGGCGGCTACTCGGACTACGTCTTCGCCCGGGCCGAGCGCGAGCGCATCGCCGCCACCGAGGAGGTCAAGCGGCAGAACCTCGTCCGCAAGGAACTGGCCTGGCTGCGCCGCGGGGCACCGGCCCGGACGTCCAAGCCGCGCTTCCGCGTCGAGGCCGCCAACGAGCTCATCAAGGACGTGCCCCCGCCCCGGGACAGCAGCGAGCTGATGCGCTTCGCGTCCTCCCGGCTCGGCAAGACCGTGTTCGACCTGGAGGACGTCACCGTCCAAGCGGGCCCCAAGGTCCTCCTCAAGCACGTCACCTGGCAGCTCGGACCCGGCGACCGGATCGGCCTCGTCGGCGTCAACGGCGCCGGGAAGACGTCCCTGCTGCGGGCCATGGCCGAGGCGGCCCGGACCGACGGCGAGGCCCAGCCGGCCGGCGGACGCGTCCGCGTCGGCAAGACCGTGAAGCTGGCCTACCTCTCCCAGGAGGTCGCCGAACTCGACCCGAACACGCGCGTGCTGGAGGCCGTGCAGCAGGTGCGCGAGCGCGTCGACCTCGGCAAGGGGCGCGAGATGACCGCCGGGCAGCTGTGCGAGACGTTCGGCTTCACCAAGGAGAAGCAGTGGACGCCGGTGGGGGACCTGTCCGGCGGTGAGCGGCGGCGGCTGCAGCTGCTGCGCCTGCTCATGGACGAGCCCAACGTCCTCTTCCTCGACGAGCCCACCAACGACCTCGACATCGAGACGCTGACGCAGTTGGAGGACGTCCTCGACGGCTGGCCCGGCTCGATGATCGTCATCTCCCACGACCGGTTCTTCATCGAGCGCACCACCGACCGGGTGTTCGCGCTGCTCGGCGACGGCGCCCTGCGGATGCTGCCGCGCGGCATCGAGGAGTACCTGGAGCGACGGCAGCGCATGGAGGAGGCCGCGGCCGCCTCCGCCCCCGCCGCCGCGCCGCAGACCGCCGCCCCGGAGAAGAGCGCCGCCGACCAGCGCGCCGCCAAGAAGGAGCTGCAGAAGATCGAGCGGCAGCTCGACAAGGTCTCCGAGCGCGAGACCAAGCTGCACGCCCAGATCGCCGAGAACGCCACGGACTTCGCGAAGGTGGCCGAACTGGACGCCGAGCTGCGCGAGTTGGCCGGTCAGCGCGAGGAGCTGGAGCTGCGCTGGCTGGAACTCGCCGAGGACGCGTGAAGGGTGCGTGAAGGCGCATAACAACGGCATCACGGGCCGGTCCTCCCTTGGGAACAGGGGATGACACGGCCCGGTGTGCTGTCGGTACCGGGTGATAGAAAGAGCCGTCTGAGAACTTTATGAAGCGACTCTGAGCCCATCGCGTACCTCAGGGCGTGGCTAAAAATCAGTGATCGAACGGGGGGAGCGACTGATGACTCAGCCGCCCAGTCAGCCACCGCACGGTGGCTTCGGAGCACCGCAGGACCAGCCGCCGCAGGGCGGAGGTCACGGAGCACCGCAGACCCCGCCACCGCCCCAGGGCCCGCCGCAGCCGGGGTACGGCTACCCGCAGCAGCCCCCGCAGCAGCCCGGGCCGTACGGCCAGCCCGGACCGTACAACTCCGGCCCCTACGGCCAGTCGCAGCAACCGGGTCCGTACGGCCAGCCCCAGCAGTCAGGCCCGTACGGCCAGCCCCAGCAGCCGGGCCCCTACGGCCAGCCCGGTTACGGCTACCCGCAGCAGCCGCAGTACCCGGGCGCGCCCGGCACCCCGCCCCCGGGCGGCTCCCGCAACCCCTTCAAGGGCAAGCCGGCCCTCGTCATCGGCGCGGCCGTCGCCGCGCTGCTCGTGGTCGGCGGCACGGTGTGGGCGGTCACCGGCGGCGACTCCGGCGAGGGGCAGAAGAAGCCGGTCGCCCAGGCGAGCGACGACGCCAAGCCGGACGCCACCGGACCGGTCAACCCCGGTGACGGCAGCGGCGACGGCGGCGAGGACCCGGAGAACCTCAACGAGGGCCGCCAGGCGGGCGAGGCCAGGGTCCTCTGGTACAAGGAGGCGCCCGACGCGCCCGGCTCCGGCGCCGAGGCCCCCGGCATGTGGATCACCGGCAAGACGGCGGTGAAGGCGGCGTACAAGCAGCTCGTCGCCTACAACGTCGGTGACGGCAAGCCGGCCTGGGACGCCATCACCTTCCCCCACAAGATCTGCGCGACCACCCCGCAGCAGACCTCCGACGGCAAGATCGTCGTCGCGTACATGAGCGGCAGCAGCGACCGCGCCAAGTGCAACCAGCTGCAGGAGGTCGACCTCGACACGGGCAAGAAGGGCTGGACCGAGAAGGTCGCCGACGGCGCCCTGTTCGACTCCACGCTCTCCGTCGAACTGTCCATCACCGGCAAGACCCTGATGGTCGGCCGCTCCCAGTCCGGCACGGCGTACGACGTGACCAACGGCGACAAGCTCTTCGACAAGAAGCGCTACGGCAACGCCTGCTTCCCCGCCGCGTTCGCCGGCGGCGAGAAGCTCATCGCCGTCTCCTCCTGCGGTGCGGGCACCGACAAGGAGCACGACGAGGTGCAGGAGCTCGACCCGCGCACCGGCAAGGCGAAGTGGACCCAGCCGTTCGACAAGGGCTGGCGCGTCGCGCGCACCTACTCGGTCAGCCCGCTGGTCATCTACAGCACCAACGAGGACAAGAAGGCCTGGAACATCTCCACCTTCACCTCCGGCGGCAAGTTCCGCTCGCAGGTCGCCTTCGACGAGGACTTCGCCCCCGAGTGCGGCTGGGCCATCCTGGAGCGCGACCTCACGGGCTGCCAGGGCGTCGCCGTCGACGACACCACGCTCTACCTGCCGACCGAGGCGACCACCGGCGCCAACGAGATCGTCGCGGTCAACCTCGCGAACGGCAAGGAGAAGTGGCGCGTGAAGTCCCCGGCCGACGAGTCGATGCTGCCGATGAAGACCGAGGGCGGAAAGCTCATCGCCTACGTGCAGCCCTCGTACGACGCGGGCGGCCAGATCGTGGCCATCCCGACCGGCGGCGGCAGCCACAAGCCGGTCAAGCTGCTGCAGAACCCGCGGGGCGCGGCGGACATCGAGGACAGCTTCTTCTCCAAGGACATCGACTGGGTCGACGGGCGCTTCTACATCTCGACCACCCGGCTGAGCGGAAACGACGACACCAAGGAGAAGTTGATGCTCGCCTACGGCAAGTGACTCCTCTCCCTTCCCCTTCTCTCTGTCGTTCGTACCCGCCGCCCGTCCCCCTCCCCGAGGTGCTCACGTCATGACCCAGCCGCCGCCTCCGCCACCCCAGCAGCCCCCGCAGTCAGGCGGTTTCGGGCCGCCCCCGGGCCAGCCCCCGCAGACGCCTCCGCCGGCGCAGCCCCAGCAGGGGTACGGCTACCCGCAGGGCGCGCCGCAGGCACCCCAGCCGCCGCAGGCCCCGCAGCCGCCGCAGGCACCGCCCGGTTACGGCTACCCCGGTCAGCCGCCGCAGGCACCCTACGGGCAGCCGGGGTACGGGCAGCCCGGGTACGGGCAGCAGCCGCCCGGCTACGGCTATCCGCATCAGACCATGCCGCTCCAGCCGCAGCCCGGACCGCCGGGCGGCGGCGGGGGCAGGTTCAACGCGCAGCTGGCCATCATCGTCGCCGCGGTCGTGGCGATCGCCCTGATCATCGGCGGCGGTGTCTGGTACGCCAACTCCGGCGCGGACGACGGCAAGAAGGACGACACGGCCGGCACCGGCGGCGGTACCGGCGGCTCGGGCGACAACAAGGGCGGCACCACCTCCGGCGAGGAGAAGGCCCCGGCCGACCCCAGCGCCCGCGTCCTCTTCCAGGTCCCGGCGCCCGAGGTGAAGAACGACAGCACGGTCGTCGTCTCCGGCTCCTGGCTCACCGACAAGGCGTACGTCAAGAGCGGCATCGCCCAGATCGTCGGCTACGACCGCGACAAGGGCGGCGAGCTGTGGAAGATCCCGCTGGCCGGCCCGGTCTGCCAGGCCAGCCGCCACGTCACCGACGACAACAAGACGGCGATCCTCTACCAGCCCGCGATGCCGACCAAGGCGGACCCGTCGCACGGGTGCAGCCAGCTCGCGGTGATCGACCTCGATGCGGGCAAGAAGCTGTGGACCAAGACCGTCAAGACCGGTGACGATCTGATCAACTTCGACAACGTCACGATCAGCGGGAAGACGGTCGCCGTCGGCAGCACCAGCGGCGGCGCCGCCTTCGACGTCTCCGGCAAGCTCCTGTGGAGCCCGAAGCCGACCGACACCTGCTACGACGCCGGGTACGGCGGCGGCGAGAAGCTCGTCGCGGTGCGCAAGTGCGGCACGTACGGCCAGCGGCAGCTGCACATCCAGACCATCGACCCGAAGTCCGGGAAGGTGATCTCGGAGTACAAGATGGCCGAGGGCATCGAGTACGCGAGCATCGTGTCGACCAACCCGCTGGTCGTGGCCGCCGACGTCGGCGACTCCGCGGGCGACGGCAGCGGCATCTCCGACTTCTTCTCCATCGACAACAAGACCGGCAAGCTGCGCACGCGCATCTCCGCGCCGGGCGAGCAGTTCGCGGCGCGCTGCGAGGGCATCACCCGCATCGAGTACTGCAACCTGCTGGCCGTCGGCAACGACCGGCTGTACCTGCCGACCGAGGAGCACGACGGCACCGGCGAGTACAGCCAGACCAACGAGATCGTCGCCTTCGACCTCGCCACCGGCAAGCAGACCGGGCAGCGCGCGGACGCCGGGGACGGCTACACGATCTCGCCGCTGCGGATGGACGGCGGCAACCTGATCGCGTACAAGCGGCCGCCCTACGACAAGGGCGGGCAGGTCGTGAGCATCGACGGGGGCAGCTTCAAGGAGACGAAGCTGCTGGAGAACCCGGCGTCGGACCAGGTGCGGGACGTGGAGACCAGCATGTCGCCCGAGTACTCCGAGTTCCTGTACGGCGGCGGGCAGCTGTACATGTCCAAGGTGTACGCGAGCAAGCGGTCCGCCGGCCGTGACAAGGAGTACCTCGCGGTCGGCTTCGGTACGAGCTGATCATCCGGTGACCGGTTCTTGATCGACCGGTGGCTGATGCGGCCCCGTCCCTGTTCAGGGGCGGGGTCGTTCGCGTTTGGCTCAGTCAACCTCGAATGAGAGGAATTTCGGCGATCCGGGGCGATTCTCGCCGGTAGGGGGAGCGCAACGTCGAACAAGCGTGTAGCTTCCGGGGGCATGAAGGCGGGGGAGCCGGGGGGCTTCCATTTGGGGGGACCGGGGTGACTGGGGGGTTGCTCGATGGGAGTGCGGCTCATGGTGGTCGACGACCACCGACTGCTGGCGGAGGCGCTGGCCTCGGCGCTGAAACTGCGGGGGCACCGGGTGCTGGCCGCGGCGGCGCCGGCGGCGGGGGCGGCGGAGCTGGTGATCACGCGGGCGCCGGAGGTGTGCCTGCTGGGGACGGCCGCGCCGGCGGAGCCGGGGATCTTCGACCCGGTGGTGAAGATCAAGCGGGAGCGGCCGCAGGTGGCGGTGCTGGTGCTGGGCCCGGTGCCGAGCCCGCGGGGCATCGCGGCGGCGTTCGCGGCGGGGGCGTCCGGGTATGTCCGGCATGACGAACGCATAGAGGGTGTCGAGCGGGCGATCATGAAGGCGCGGGCGGGGGAGGCGGCGGTGGCGCCGCAACTGCTGCAGGGCGCGTTCAGCGAGTTGCTGAACCCGGCGGCGCAGCCGGACGACGAGGGGCAGCGGTTGCTGTCCATGCTCACGCCGAGGGAGGTCGAGGTCCTGGTCCGCGTCGCGGACGGCGAGGACACCCGCCTGATCGCGGCGGGCATGGGCATCGCACCGTCCACGGCCCGCACGCACGTCCAACGGGTCCTGATGAAACTCGGCGTCGGCTCCCGCCTGGAGGCAGCGGCCCTGGCGGCCCGCACGGGGTTGCTGGACCGGGCGGGGCCGGTGCGGCGGGAGCCGTAAGCCGTGAGCCGCGCGTCTTCGCCTTCTCGCCGGTTGTGGGTCGGGGCCGCGCCGGGGGGTGTTCGTCCTCGGAACGGCGCGATCGACTTGCGCGCCGACTGACTGGCGTTGACGCGCCAACCGCTGCGGGCGGACACCCCCCGACACGTCCCCTTGCGTAGTACGGCGGGTGCGGGCGTGTCGTGGCTGTCGCCTTGCCGCCCTGGCTGCGGGCATGCGTGCCGCTGGGGGCGGCACGGGTGGGCGCAGCGGCAGCTCGTCGCGCCGAGTTGCGCACCCACCCGGCCTCAGCACCGACGCCGAGCGCCAGTCAACGCCCAGCTACTCCACCCGCTCATCACCCTCCGGTTCAACCCCCGGCGGCGCCGGCGCCACCGGCCTCAGCTTCAGCCACACCAGGAAGAACAACCCCAGTGCGAGCATCCCCAACCCGGTCCACAGGTTGATATTGACGCCCTCCGCCTTGTCGATGTCGGCATCCGACGCCGTGAACCCCGCGATCGTGACGATCACGCCGTACACCACGAACAGCCCACCGATGATCCGCCGGATGTCGAACAGCCGCGCGGCGGTCGCCGACTTGCCCTGCAGCTCGGTGACTTCCCGCTGCACGTCCTTCTCGGAGTAGAACTCGGACATGTTCCGTCAACCTCCACACGTCAGAACGAGAACGGGATGTAGCAGGCCGCGGCCAGCACGACCGCACCCCAGCCCAGCAGCGCCGGCTTGCGGTACCAGGCCTCGTCCCCCGGCGCCGGCGGTTCCGCCATGCCGGGCGAGGTCGTGCCGTAGACCAGCCCCTGGAGTTCCTCGACCGGCTTCGGCGCGGTGAAGAGCGACACGGCCACCATGACGACCGCGCCCGCGACGAACCCCGCGATCGCGGAGACGAAGTTGGCGCCCTGGTCGGAGGGGATGTCGATGATGCCCTCCTTGTAGATGACGAAGTAGTTGACCATGGCCGCGGTCGTGCCGGCGATCAGGCCCCAGAAGCCCGACTTCATCGACGCCCGCTTCCAGAACATGCCGATGATGAAGACCACGAACATCGGCACGTTGAAGAAGGAGAACAGCGTCTGGAGGTAGCTCATGATGTTGGAGAAGGACGACGCCAGGAACGCCGTGCCGATGGAGGCGAGCACGCCGATCGCGGTGATCAGGCGGCCGAAGCGCACGTAGTACTCGTCCTCCCGGTCCTTCACGACGTACTTCGCCCAGATGTCCGTCGTGAACACGGTGTTGAACGACGACACGTTGGCCGCCATGCCCGCCATGAACGCCGCCAGGAGACCCGTCACGGCGATACCGAGCACGCCGTTGGGCAGGAGCTGCTCCATCAGGTAGGGGATCGCGTCGTTGTACTGCAGGTCGGAGCCGGCCGTACCGATCTTCGGCACCAGAGCCGCGGCGACCAGGCCCGGGATCATCACCAGGAACACGATGAAGATCTTCGGGAACGCGGCGATCAGCGGCGTGCGCTGGGCCGCCGAGAGGTTCTTCGCGGACAGGGCGCGCTGCACCTCGGCGAAGTTCGTCGTCCAGTAGCCGAAGGAGAGCACGAAACCGAGGCCCAGGACGATCGTCAGCCAGTTCGCGCCCAGCGGGTTGTCGCTGCCGATGCCGGTGCCGCCCCAGGAGGTCATGAAGTCGCCGCCGTGCTGCGCGGTGAGCTTGTCGGAGAGCCCGTCCCAGCCGCCGACCGACTTCAGGCCGAGCACGGTGATGGGGATGAGCGCGGCGAGGATCACGAAGAACTGCAGGACCTCGTTGTAGATCGCCGAGGACAGACCGCCGAGCGTGATGTACGCCAGCACGAAGAAGCCGGCGACCACGATCGCCACCCACTCCGGCCACCCCAGCAGCGCCTCGACGACGATGGCGAGGGCGTAGAGGTTGACGCCGGCGATGAGGATCGCGGCGAAGGCGAAGAGGACGGAGCTGAGCAGGTGCGCCGCCTTGTCGAAGCGCAGCAGCAGGAACTCGGGGACCGAGCGCACCTTGGAGCCGTAGTAGAAGGGCATCATCACCAGGCCGAGGAAGACCATGGCGGGGATGGCGCCGATCCAGTACCAGTGGGTGGTGTAGACGCCGTACTGCGCGCTGTTGGCGGCCATGCCCAGGATCTCGGTGGCGCCGAGGTTGGCGGCGATGAACGCGAGACCGGTGACCCAGGCGGGCAGGGAACGGCCGGAGAGGAAGAAGTCGAGGCTGGTCTTCACCGAGCGTCTGGCGGCGAAGCCGATGCCGAGGACGACGACGAAGTAGATGCCGAGGATGGTGTAGTCGAGCCAGTTCGTGGGGAGTCGCAGCTCGGCTGCCAGATGTGTGGGGGTATGCACTAGCCCTCGCTTAGGTGCGTGAACCGATACCTGGCGGAATCTACGCCTCTGCGTTCAGTGACTGAACACTTCTGTTGATGCTCTTTGTTGGATTGTGATGTTGACGATTGAGGAGGCTGGTGTTTTGATATGTTCGGTTATGTTTGAAGGATGAGGAGTCCGGCGTGAAGAAGACCTCGACCCGGCTGGCCGACGGTCGCGAGCTCATCTACTACGACCTGCGTGACGACAGCGTGCGCGGCGCGGCCGACCGCCGCCCGCTGGACCGCACCGTCACCACGTCCGAGATCCGCCGCGACCCCCTGCTCGGCGACTCCGTCGCCATCGCCTCGCACCGCCAGGGCCGCACCTACCACCCCCCGGCCGACGAGTGCCCCCTGTGCCCCTCCGAGGGCGACCGGCTGAGCGAGATCCCGGACTCGTCGTACGACGTCGTCGTCTTCGAGAACCGCTTCCCCTCGCTCGCCGGCGACTCCGGCCGCTGCGAGGTCGTCTGCTTCACCTCCGACCACAACGCGTCCTTCGCCAGCCTGACCGAGGAGCAGGCCGGCCTGGTGCTGGAGGCGTGGACGGACCGTACCTCGGAGCTGTCCCATCTTCCCTCCGTCGAGCAGGTGTTCTGCTTCGAGAACCGGGGCGCCGAGATCGGCGTGACGCTCCAGCACCCGCACGGGCAGATCTACGCCTACCCCTTCACCACCCCGCGCACCGCCCTGATGCTCCGCTCGGTCGCGACCCACAAGGAGATGACGGGCGGGGAGAACCTCTTCGACGCCGTCCTGGAGCGGGAACTCGCCGACGAGCGGGTCGTCCTGGAGGGTGAACACTGGGTGGCCTTCGTGCCGTACGCGGCGCACTGGCCGTACGAGGTCCACCTGTACCCCAAGCGCCGCGTGCCCGACCTGCTCGGCCTGGACGAGGAGGCGCGCACAGAGTTCCCCAAGATGTATCTGGAACTCTTGAGGCGCTTCGACCGGATCTTCGGTGAGAACGAGCCCCCGACGCCCTACATCGCGGCCTGGCACCAGGCCCCGTTCGGCGCGCTGGAGGAGTTCGACGGCGTCGTGCGCGAGGACTTCGCGCTCCACCTCGAGCTTTTCACCATCCGCCGCACTTCCGGCAAGCTGAAGTACCTCGCGGGTTCCGAGTCCGGCATGAACGTGTTCATCAACGACGTGCCGCCGGAGCGCGCGGCCGAGCGACTGCGAGAGGTAGCGAGTTCATGAGCGGGAAGTACCTGGTGACGGGCGGGGCGGGTTACGTCGGCAGCGTGGTCGCCCAGCACCTGCTGGAGGCCGGTCACGAGGTCGTCGTCCTCGACAACCTCTCCACGGGCTTCCGCGAGGGCGTCCCGGCCGGTGCCGCCTTCATCGAGGGCGACATCCGCGACGCGGCCAAGTGGCTGGACCCCTCCTTCGACGGCGTCCTGCACTTCGCGGCGTTCTCGCAGGTCGGCGAGTCGGTCGTGAAGCCGGAGAAGTACTGGGACAACAACGTCGGCGGCACGATGGCCCTGCTGGCCGCGATGCGCGAGGCGGGCGTCCGCAAGCTCGTCTTCTCCTCGACGGCCGCCACGTACGGCGAGCCGGAGCAGGTCCCGATCGTCGAGTCGGCGCCCACCTCCCCGACCAACCCCTACGGCGCCTCCAAGCTCGCCGTCGACCACATGATCACCGGTGAGGCGGCCGCCCACGGCCTCGGCGCGGTCTCGCTGCGCTACTTCAACGTGGCCGGGGCGTACGGCGAGTACGGCGAGCGCCACGACCCCGAGTCCCACCTCATCCCCCTGGTCCTCCAGGTCGCGCAGGGCCGCCGGGACGCGATCTCCGTCTTCGGCGACGACTACCCGACGCCCGACGGCACCTGCGTGCGCGACTACATCCACGTCGCGGACCTGGCCGAGGCCCACCTGCTGGCCCTCAAGGCGGCGGCCCCCGGCGAGCACCTGATCTGCAACCTCGGCAACGGCAACGGCTTCTCCGTCCGCGAGGTCATCGAGACGGTCCGCCGCGTGACCGGCCACCCGATCCCGGAAGTGGTCGCTCCCCGCCGGGGCGGCGACCCGGCGGTCCTGGTGGCATCGGCCGCCACGGCCCGCGAGAAGCTGGGCTGGAACCCGTCCCGCGCGGATCTCGCGGGAATCGTCGCCGACGCGTGGGACTTCGCGCAGCGGCGCGGCAACTAGTACGTACGGAAGGTCAGGGGTCAGGGCATGAGCGAGGCTGTTGCCGAGAAGGTCGCCGAGCGGTTCGCTGAGCTGTACGGAACCGCGCCGCAGGGCGTGTGGGCGGCGCCGGGCCGCGTCAACCTCATCGGCGAGCACACGGACTACAACGACGGCTTCGTCATGCCGTTCGCCCTCCCGCACACGGCGGTGGCGGCGGTGTCACCCCGCGAGGACGGCGTCCTGCGGCTGCACTCGGCGGACGTGGAGGGCGGAGTCACCGAACTCCGCCTCGACGACCTCGCCCCCGAGTCGGACAAGAACTGGACGGCGTACCCGGCGGGCGTGGTCTGGGCGCTGCGCGAGGCCGGCCACGCGGTCACGGGCGCGGACGTCCACCTGGCCTCCACGGTCCCGTCGGGCGCGGGCCTGTCGTCGTCGGCGGCCCTGGAAGTCGTGGTCGCACTGGCCCTGAACGACCTGTTCTCCCTCGGCCTGCGGGGCTGGCAGCTGGCCCGCCTGTGCCAGCGCGCGGAGAACGTCTACGTGGGTGCCCCGGTCGGCATCATGGACCAGACGGCGTCGGCGTGCTGCGAGTCCGGCCACGCGCTGTTCCTCGACACGCGCGACCTCTCCCAGAAGCAGATCCCCTTCGACCTGGCCGCGGAGGGCATGCGCCTCCTCGTGGTCGACACCCAGGTCAAGCACTCCCACAGCGAGGGCGAGTACGGCAAGCGCCGCGCGGGCTGCGAGAAGGGCGCGGCCCTGCTGGGCGTCGACGCCCTGCGGGACGTCCCCTACGCGGACCTGGACGCGGCCCTGGCCCGCCTGGGCGACGAGGAGGAGGTCCGCCGCCTGGTCCGCCACATCGTCACGGAGAACGAGCGCGTCGAACGGGTCGTCTCGCTGCTGGAGTCGGGGAAGACCCGCGCGATCGGCCCGGTCCTGGTCGAAGGCCACGCGTCCCTGCGCGACGACTTCCGCATCTCCTGCCCCGAACTCGACCTGACCGTCGACACGGCCCTCGCCGCCGGCGCCCTGGGCGCCCGCATGACCGGCGGCGGCTTCGGCGGCTCGGCGATCGTCCTGGCGGAGGAGGCGGACGTGGACGCCATCACCAAGGCGGTGACGGAGGCCTTCGCCGCGGCGAACTTCACGACCCCCCGCGTCTTCGAGGCGGTCCCGTCACCAGGCGCCCACCGCCTCCACTGACCCCACCACGACGAGAGCGGCGCCCTCCCTCCAACGAACTGGCGTACGGTCCAGGTGGGGGAGGGCCGGCCACGACCACCGCAAGGCGTGTTCAGCCCAGCTTCTTCACCAGCAGGTACTCCGTGATCCCCGGCGGATAGTCCGGCACCGCGCACACCACCTCGTACCCCTGCTTCTCGTAGAAGCGCGGGGCCTGGAAGTCCCAGGTCTCCAGGCGGGACGCGCGGCAGGCGCGCCGGGTGGTGGCGAGGTGTTCCGCCTCCGCGAGCAGGCGGGCTCCCAGCCCCCGGCCCCGGTGGCGTTCGTCCACCCATAGGTACGTGACGTGCAGCCAGGTCGCCCAGGTGTAACCGACCAGTCCGCCGGCCAGGTCGTCGTCCGTGTCGTTCACAGCCCACACGTGCAACGGGACGTCCCGTTCGTCCGGTGTTCCGCGCAGGGCGCGCAGGATCGGGGAGGCGGCTGTATTCGCGTCCCGCAGGCGTGTGCGGAGCAGATCACGTCGGGCCTTGTCGACTTCTGTCTCAAGACGGAACATGCGGCACACCATAAACGCGTCGGACAGTCAGTTCTGCAAATAACCTTCCGCTCCGGGCCCCCGCCCGTACCCTGATGAACAGCACCGGTGGGGGCCGGTGCCGATCAGGGGGCGAGACAGCCGGGTACGACGCCCGGGGTGGGGGTAGCGGTTTCTGCACGGCGGCGGCCGTGCGGCTGCGGCGCCCGGCCAGACTGCGGCGAGGACGGACGGACAACCGCAGCGGCTCTGACACTCCGGCGTCGTACCCGCGCGGTGTCGTCTGCCGACGATGGGGTATCCCCTGCTCTTCAGGAGCGTGGGGAAGGGGGTTACGTGGTTCGCATCCGAGTCCTGGTCGTCGACGACCATCGCATCTTCGCCGAGTCACTCGCCGCGGCCCTGGCCGCCGAGCCTGATGTCGACGTCTCCGCGGCCGGCAGCGGCCCCGCCGCGCTGCGCAGCCTGGAGCGGGCGGTCGCCGAGGGGCGCCGGTTCGACGTACTGCTCGTGGACGCCGATCTGGGCGGCAAGGTGCCGGGCGCCCGGCCGGCCGTCCCCGTGCAGGAGGGCAACGAGGACGGGCTCGTCGACGGGATCTCCCTCGTCACGGGCGTGCGGTCCGCGCAGCCGAACGTACGGATCGTCGTGCTCGCCGAGAAGGACGACCCGCGGCGGGCGGCGCTCGCGCTGCAGGCCGGGGCCTCCGGCTGGGTCGCCAAGGACTGCTCGCTGTCCCGGCTGCTCACCGTCATCCGGGGCGTGCTGCGGGAGGAGACCCATCTGCCGCCCGCCCTGCTGACCGGCGTCCTGCGGGAGCTCACCGCCGCCCGCAAGCACCGCACCGAGAGCGAACGGCTCGTGGAGTCCCTCACTCCGCGTGAGCGGGAAGTGCTGCGGTGCATGGTGGCGGGGCTGGGGCGCAAGGCCGTCGCCGAGCGCCTGTATCTGTCACCGCACACCGTGCGGACGCATATGCAGAACGTCCTGGGCAAGCTCGGTGTCCACTCGACCCTCGCCGCCGTCGCCCTGGCCCGGCGGGCCGGGGTCGGGCCCGTCGACCTAGCCGGGGATGTTGTCGAACGGGGCGGTCAGCTGGCGTAGCAGCGCCGCCAGTTCGCTGCGCTGGGCGCGGGACAGCTCCGCGAGGATCGCGCGCTCCTGGTCGAGCAGACCGGCCAGGGCCTGGTCCGCGCGGTCGCGGCCCTCGTCCGTCAGCCGGACCAGGACGCCCCGGCGGTCACTGGGGTCGGGGAGGCGTTCCACCAGGCCCTTCTTGGCCAGGCGGTCGATGCGGTTCGTCATCGTGCCCGACGTGACCAGGGTCTGGGTGAGGAGCTGTCCGGGCGAGAGCTGGTACGGCGTGCCCGCGCGGCGCAGGGCCGTCAGGACGTCGAACTCCCACGGCTCCAGGCCGTGCTCCGAGAAGGCCAGCCGGCGGGCCCGGTCCAGATGCCGGGCCAGTCTGCTGACGCGGCTGAGCACCTCGAGCGGTTCCACGTCGAGGTCCGGGCGCTCGCGGCGCCATGCTGCGACCAGCCGGTCGACCTCGTCCTCCATGACGATCAGTGTAGTGGTTGTGTCGATGTAGAGTCTCTTGACGTCCATTATCTTGACATCGAGATATATCGAGGGTCACGCTGAGTGTGCGTCCCGTCCCGTGCGCGCCGTCGTACGGGCACCCCGAAGGACACCAGGAGGACCCATGCCCGCAGCCGCCACCTGGGACCCCGCCCAGTACCTGCGCCACGCCGGCCACCGCGCCCGGCCCTTCGTCGACCTCCTCGCCCGCGTCCCCGGCCTGCCCGACGAGCCGCCCCGCGTCGCCGACCTCGGCTGCGGCCCCGGCAACGTCACCACGCTGCTCGCCGAGCGCTGGCCCACCGCCCGGATCACCGGCTACGACAACTCGCCCGAGATGCTCGACCGGGCCCACGTCGAGCACGAGGGCCCCACCCCGGGCGGTGGGCACCTGGACTTCGCCCATGCCGACGCCCGCACCTGGACGCCCGAGGAGCCCTACGACCTGATCCTCAGCAATGCCACCCTCCAGTGGGTGCCGGGGCACGTCGAGCGGTTCGGCGACTGGGTGACCGGGCTGAAACCGGGCGGTACCTTCGCCTTCCAGGTGCCCGGGAACTTCGAGGCCCCCAGCCACCGGCTCATGCGCGAACTCGCCGGCTCACCGCGCTGGCGCGGCCGGCTCGCCGGCACCCTGCGCCACGCCGACGCCGTCCTCACCCCCGAGGCCTACATGGAGCACCTCACGGGCCTCGGCTGCACGGCCGACGCGTGGGAGACGACGTACATCCATCTCCTCCAGGGCGAGGACCCGGTGCTCGACTGGGTGCGGGGGACCGGCCTGCGGCCCGTGCTGACCGCGCTCGCCGACGACCCCGAGGCGCGGGAGGACTTTCTCGCCGAGTACCGGGCGGCCCTGCGCGCTGCTTATCCGGCCGGCCCGCACGGCACGCCGTTCCCGTTCCGCCGGGTGTTCGCCGTGGCGCGCAAGGAGGGCTGATGATCACCGCCGGGAGCGGCTGCGGGCGTTCCAGGCCGGTGTCCTCGGGATGACGGAGGAGCCGAAGCCGCCCGGGCTCGCCCGACGGGGCAGGTGCGGCTGCACCTGGGGGCGGAGGAGGACTTCCGGGCGGCGCGGGTCATGAACGGTTCTACTCGCGGGACCCGGTCGGCAGCAACCGCCTGGAGTTCCTCGAACCCCTTTAGGCCTTGCGCCGCCCTATCAGATGCGGCTTGGCCTCCAGGCCGTCCAGGCCGTGCCACGCCAGGTTCACCAGGTGCGCGGCCACCTCGGCCTTCTTCGGCTTGCGCACGTCCAGCCACCACTGGCCGGTCAGGGCGACCATGCCGACCAGGGCCTGGGCGTACAGCGGGGCCAGCTTGGGGTCGAAGCCGCGGCTCTTGAACTCGCGGCCCAGGATGTCCTCCACCTGGGTGGCGATGTCCGAGATGAGGGAGGCGAAGGACCCCGTCGACTGGGGGATGGGCGAGTCACGGACCAGGATGCGGAAACCGTCCGTGTACTCCTCGATGTAGTCCAGCAGGGCGAAGGCCGCCTGTTCGCACAGTTCGCGAGGGTGACCGGCCGTGAGCGAACTGGTGACCATCTCCAGCAGGCGCCGCATCTCGCGGTCCACGACCACCGCGTACAGCCCTTCCTTGCCGCCGAAGTGCTCGTACACCACCGGCTTGGAGACCCCGGCCTTCGCCGCGATCTCCTCCACCGACGTGCCCTCGAAACCCTTCGCGGCGAAGAGCGTGCGACCGATCTCCAGCAGCTGCTGGCGGCGCTCGGCACCGGTCATCCGGGTGCGACGCACTCGCCGCGGCTTGTCATTGCTGGGGGTGCTGCTCGAGTCGGTCGCCACAGCGACCATCATGCCGCCTCGACGGGCTCCTTCCCGCGCGGGGAGCCGCCTTCCCCGGTGTTACGGCGCGAATCGATACGCGAGCGTGACGGCCAGCGCACGTCGTACGCCCAGCCGAGCATCTCGAACCAGCGGATCAGCCGGGCGGAGGAGTCCAGCTGGCCGCGCATCACACCGTGCCGCGCGGACGTCGGGTCCGCGTGGTGCAGGTTGTGCCACGACTCGCCGCAGGACAGGACCGCCAGCCACCACACGTTGCCCGAACGGTCACGCGACTTGAAGGGGCGCTTGCCGACCGCGTGGCAGATCGAGTTGATCGACCAGGTCACGTGGTGCAGCAGGGCCACCCGGACGAGCGAACCCCAGAAGAACGCCGTGAACGCGCCCCACCAGGACATCGTGACCAGACCGCCGATCAGCGGCGGCAGCGCCAGCGACACCACCGTCCACAGGACGAACTGGCGGGAGATGGTGCGGAGCGTCTTGTCCTTGACCAGGTCCGGGGCGTACTTCTCCTGCGGCGTCTGCTCCTCGTCGAACATCCATCCGATGTGAGCCCACCACAGGCCCTTCATCAGCGCCGGGAGCGTCTCGCCGAACCGCCACGGCGAGTGCGGGTCGCCCTCCGCGTCGGAGAACTTGTGGTGCTTGCGGTGGTCCGCCACCCAGCGCACCAGCGGGCCCTCCACCGCCATCGACCCCGCGATCGCCAGCGCGATCTTCAGCGGCCGCTTCGCCTTGAAGGAGCCGTGCGTGAAGTGCCGGTGGAAACCGATCGTGATGCCGTGGCACCCGAGGTAGTAGAAGAACACCAGCAGGCCGAGGTCCAGCCAGCTCACGCCCCAGCCCCACGCCAGCGGCACGGCCGCCAGCAGTGCGAGGAACGGGACGGTGATGAAGAGGAGGAGGGCGATCTGCTCGATGGAGCGCTTCTGCTCGCCGCCCAGCGTCGCGGAGTCCGCTGCGGCGTCGGTGGTCTGACCGGGCGCCTTCGGGGCGTTCTCGATCACGTCGGAACTACTGGTCATACGCGTCCCCTGGGGGGTATGTGAATGGAGAAGGAGTCGCCGGGCCACGGGAATCCGTGCAGTGCTTCCTACGGTTCCGTAACCTACGGCATCGTAAGTATGGCAGTGCGTCGCTTCGCGGCAAGAGCCCGACAGCCTGCGCGTCCCGGCCGACACCTATCCTTGAGTCGGTCGGACAGCGCGGTCCGCTCTGATTTCTTCCCGGACGTCCGGCCCCGTAAGCGGCGCCCGCCGCGCGAGACGCCGTCCGGGTTCCCTCCCAGACGAGCTTCAACACTGCAAGGAGCCGCACCTGTGAGCAGTGCCGACGACCAGACCACGACGACGAGCAGTGAGCTGCGTGCCGACATCCGCCGCCTGGGTGACCTCCTCGGGGAGACCCTCGTCCGGCAGGAGGGCCCCGAGCTGCTGGAACTCGTCGAGAAGGTCCGCCGCCTCACCCGAGAGGACGGCGAGGCCGCCGCCGAGCTGCTGCGCGGCACCGAACTCGACACCGCGGCCAAGCTGGTCCGCGCCTTCTCCACCTACTTCCACCTCGCCAACGTCACCGAGCAGGTCCACCGCGGCCGCGAGCTGCGCGCCCGCCGCGCCGCCGAGGGCGGACTCCTCGCCCGGACGGCCGACCGCCTCAAGGACGCCGACCCCGAACACCTGCGCGAGACGGTCCGGAACCTCAACGTCCGCCCCGTCTTCACGGCCCACCCCACCGAGGCCGCCCGCCGGTCGGTCCTGAACAAGCTCCGGCGCATCGCCGCGCTCCTGGAGACCCCGGTCATCGAGTCCGACCGCCGCCGCCTCGACACCCGCCTGGCCGAGAACATCGACCTCGTCTGGCAGACCGACGAACTCCGCGTCGTCCGCCCCGAGCCCGCCGACGAGGCCCGCAACGCCATCTACTACCTGGACGAACTGCACGCCGGCGCCGTCGGCGACGTCCTGGAAGACCTCACCGCGGAGCTGGAGC
Source organism: Streptomyces sp. NPDC006140 (assembly GCF_040628815.1). Lineage (NCBI taxonomy): Bacteria > Bacillati > Actinomycetota > Actinomycetes > Kitasatosporales > Streptomycetaceae > Streptomyces > Streptomyces sp. NPDC006140. Next base: position 122,505 of record NZ_JBEXTS010000014.1, read on the forward strand.
GCGCCGGCGTCAAGCTCCCCGACGACACCCGCCCCCTCACCTTCGGCACCTGGATCGGCGGCGACCGCGACGGCAACCCCAACGTCACCCCCCAGGTGACCTGGGACGTCCTCATCCTCCAGCACGAGCACGGCATCAACGACGCCCTGGAGACCATCGACGAGCTGCGCGGCTTCCTGTCGAACTCCATCCGCTACGCCGGCGCCACCGAGGAACTGCTGAGCTCCCTCCACGCCGACCTGGACAACCTCCCCGAGATCAGCCCCCGCTACAAGCGCCTCAACGCCGAGGAGCCCTACCGGCTCAAGGCCACCTGCATCCGGCAGAAGCTGGAGAACACCAAGCAGCGCCTCGCCAAGGGCACCCCGCACGAGCCCGGCCGCGACTACCTCGGCACCAGCCAGCTCCTCGACGACCTGCGGCTCATCCAGACCTCGCTCCGCGAGCACCGCGGCGGCCTCTTCGCCGACGGCCGCCTCGCCCGCACCATCCGCACCCTCGCCGCCTTCGGCCTCCAGCTCGCCACCATGGACGTCCGCGAACACGCCGACGCCCACCACCACGCCCTCGGCCAGCTCTTCGACCGCCTCGGCGAGGAATCCTGGCGCTACGCCGACATGCCCCGCGAGTACCGCGCAAAGCTCCTCGCCAAGGAACTCCGCTCCCGGCGCCCCCTCGCCCCCACCCCGGCACCCGTCGACGCGCCCGGCGAGAAGACCCTCGGCGTCTTCCAGACCGTCAAGCGCGCCCTGGAGGTCTTCGGCCCCGAGGTCATCGAGTCCTACATCATCTCCATGTGCCAGGGCGCCGACGACGTCTTCGCCGCCGCCGTCCTCGCCCGCGAGGCCGGACTGATCGACCTGCACGCCGGCTGGGCCAAGATCGGCATCGTCCCCCTGCTGGAGACCACCGACGAGCTCAAGGCCGCCGACACCATCCTGGAGGACATGCTCTCCGACCCCTCCTACCGGCGCCTGGTCGCGCTGCGCGGAGACGTCCAGGAGGTCATGCTCGGCTACTCCGACTCCTCCAAGTTCGGCGGCATCACCACCAGCCAGTGGGAGATCCACCGCGCCCAGCGCCGCCTGCGCGACGTCGCCCACCGCTACGGGGTGCGCCTGCGCCTCTTCCACGGCCGCGGCGGCACCGTCGGCCGCGGCGGCGGCCCCACCCACGACGCCATCCTCGCCCAGCCCTGGGGCACCCTCGAAGGCGAGATCAAGGTCACCGAACAGGGCGAGGTCATCTCCGACAAGTACCTCATCCCGTCCCTGGCCCGCGAGAACCTGGAACTGACGGTCGCCGCCACCCTCCAGGCGTCCGCCCTGCACACCGCGCCCCGCCAGTCCACCGAGGCCCTCGCCCGCTGGGACGCCGCCATGGACGTCGTCTCCGACGCCGCCCACGCGGCCTACCGCCGCCTCGTCGAGGACCCCGACCTGCCGACGTACTTCCTCGCGTCGACGCCGGTGGACCAGCTCGCCGACCTGCACCTGGGCTCCCGGCCCTCCCGCCGCCCCGGCTCCGGCGTCTCGCTCGACGGCCTGCGCGCCATCCCCTGGGTGTTCGGCTGGACCCAGTCCCGGCAGATCGTCCCCGGCTGGTTCGGCGTCGGCTCCGGCCTCAAGGCCCTGCGCGAGGCCGGCCTCGACACCGTCCTCGACGAGATGCACGAGCAGTGGCACTTCTTCCGCAACTTCATCTCCAACGTCGAGATGACCCTCGCCAAGACCGACCTGCGGATCGCCCAGCACTACGTCGACACCCTCGTCCCCGACGAGCTCAAGCACGTCTTCGACACCATCAAGGCCGAACACGAACTCACCGTCGCCGAAGTCCTGCGCGTCACCGGCGAGCAGGAACTGCTGGACGCCCAGCCCGTCCTCAAGCAGACCTTCACCATCCGCGACGCCTACCTCGACCCCATCTCCTACCTCCAGGTCGCCCTCCTCAAGCGGCAGCGCGACGCCGCAGCAGCCGGCGAACAGCCCGACCCGCTCCTCGCCCGCGCCCTGCTCCTCACCGTCAACGGCGTGGCGGCCGGCCTGCGCAACACCGGCTGAACCACACCCCCGACACGACCGTGCCCCCGAGCCCGCACAGGCTCGGGGGCACGGTCCGTTCACACCTCAGCCGCGCCGCGCACCCCGGCGCCGGAACGCCAGGAACCCGCCGGCCGCGAGCAGCACCGCCGCCACACCCGACAGCGCACCCACCGGCGCCCCACTGCCCGTCTCGGCGAGATCACCGGAGCCCTCCGTCTGTGCCGACGGCGACGAGGACGCCGGCGCACCACCAGCCGCCGAACCCGGGGACGCCGACGCGCCCGGCTCCCCGGACGGCTCCTCGGACACCCCGGACGACGGCGACGCCGAAGCCGAACCGGACGGCGCCGAACCGCCGGGCTCCTCCTCGTCCGCACAGTCCGTCCAGAACACCTTGTGCTTCGCGGAACCCTTCTCGCCCTCGAAGTTCCAGTACAGCTTGTAGTGCCCGTCGGGCAGCGACAGGTCCGCCGAGCGGCCATGGCCCTGGCCGTCCAGCGTCAGCGCGCCGGACTTCACCGTCTCCCCCTTGTTCTCACTCGGCGGGATCGCGTCGATGTGCCAGTCGACCTCCTGGACGCCGTCGAAACCGAACGCGTCCAGATAGAACGTGCACACGTGCGGCTCGTTGCGGCGCAGCTCCTCGCCCGTCGAAGCGTCATGGATCTTGACCGTGCCGTTGTCACCGGGAGGCGACGCGTACGCGCCCGGAGCGAGAACGAGGACCGCGGAAGCGGCGGCGCAGACAGCGCCGCCGCGCAGGAGGGTTCGCATCGAGAAGTCGTCCATCTTCGAGAAGGGACCGGGAAGATGTGGAGGGGGCGGCTCAGCTTCCAGCCTCGCCCGACAGCACGTCAATCACGAACGCACAACGCTCGGCCCCTCCACAGACCTGGAGAACGCCGGAACCCCTCAGACAGTCACGAAAGCGGCCGACAGCAACGCCACACCCGACAACGCCAGCACCCACGCCGCCCGCGTCCGCAGCAGCCCACCCGCCACCACCACCGACGCCAGCAACAGCGCACCGCCCAGCGGAATCCACGCGTACAGGACACCCGCCGGACCCGAACGCACCGCGTCATCACTGTTCGGCTTCATGACCACCGTGTAGGTCCGGCCCTGCTCCACCGCGACCGACTTCTCCAGCTCGACCCGCGCCCGTGGCAGCGAACCCTCCGACAACGGCGTATACCGGCCCGAACACGTCTCCGCCCCGCACCGCGTCACCTCGACCGTGCCCCGCTCCCGGCCCTTCGTCAGCATCACGTGCTGCGCCGTACCCCACGACGCCCACACACCCGCGATCAGGATCAGCACCGCGACCGTGGCCATCGCCGCGAACCGCCCGAACCGCAGCACGGCGACCGAGGCCTGACGAGAGGACGTGGCAGTGGCAGGCATGGCCGGGATCATTGGCCATGCCTGAACGACCCGTCAACCTCACCGGGCGACAAGTCAGGAGTTGTACGTGCTTTGCGCCCGCTCCAACCCCTCGATCACCAGACACTCCACCGCGTCCGCCGCCCGGTCCACGAAGTAGTCCAGCTCCTTGCGCTCCACCGACGAGAAGTCCTTCAGCACGAAATCCGCCACCGGCATCCGCCCCGGCGGCCGCCCGATCCCGAACCGCACCCGGTGATAGTCCGACCCGAACGCCTTCGTCATCGACTTCAGACCGTTGTGCCCGTTGTCCCCGCCACCCAGCTTCAGCCGCAACGTCCCGTAATCGATGTCCAACTCGTCATGAACCGCCACCACATGCCCCACCGGCACCTTGTAGAAGTCCCGCAACGCGTTCACCGGACCCCCCGACAGATTCATGTACGACATCGGCTTCGCCAGCACCACCCGCCGGCTCCCCGGCCCCGGCGGCCCGATCCGCCCCTCGACCACCTGCGCCTGCGCCTTGCCGGCCCGCTTGAACCGCCCCCCGACCCGCTCCGCCAGCAGATCGGCCACCATGAAGCCCACGTTGTGCCGGTTCCCGGCGTACTCCGGCCCCGGATTGCCCAGCCCCACGATCAGCCAGGGAGCCGCCGCATCGGTCGTCACGTCCATGTCTCCTTCATACGCGTCGGCCGCTGCCCCGCACGGGAACAGCGGCCGACGAAACGACGACGAAGAGGATCAGGCCTCGGCGGCCTCTTCCTCAGCGCCCTCCTCGCCCTCCGGGGCCTCCTCGGCCTGCGCGGCCAGGACCTGCAGGACGACGGTGTCCTCCTCGACGGCCAGCGTCGTGCCCTTCGGCAGCGGGATGTCCTTGGCGAGGACGGAGTCACCGGCCGACAGACCCTCGATGGAGACGGTCACGGACTCCGGAATGTGCGTGGCCTCGGCCACGACCGGAAGCGCGTTCAGCACGTGCTCCAGCAGGTTGCCGCCCGGAGCCAGCTCACCCTCGGTGTGCACGTAGATGTCGACGTTGACCTGCTCGCCACGCTTCACCAGCTGCAGGTCCACGTGCTCCAGGAAACCCTTCAGCGGGTCACGCTGCACGGCCTTCGGAATCGCCAGCTCGTTGGTCTTGCCGTCGATGTCCAGCGCGATCAGCACGTTCGGCGTACGCAGCGCCATCAGCAGATCGTGACCCGGCAGGGTCAGGTGCAGCGGGTCCGAACCGTGCCCGTACAGGACACCCGGAACCTTGTCCTCACGACGGATACGGCGCGCGGCACCCTTGCCGAACTCGGTGCGCGTCGCGGCGGAGATCTTCACCTCGGACACAGTCATCACTCCTCGAAGTCAGAAACGGACGTGGTCACCCGGCCACGAACGGCCTGCTACGAAGAGCGCGTCGATAACGGACCACCGCATCCCGCGAAACAACGGGAACGGCCTCCCTCGCCGAGCAACTTCAGCAGTCTACTCGGAGGGGGAGGCCGCACCCAAAACGATCTCTGCAGCGCGCTCTACTGCTCGTCGAACAGGCTCGTCACCGAACCGTCCTCGAACACCTCACGCACCGCACTCGCGATCGTCGGCGCGATCGACAGCACCGAGATCTTGTCCAGATCCCGGCTCAGCTCCGACGGCGTCGGCAGCGTGTTCGTGAACACGAACTCACTCACCCGCGAGTTCTTCAACCGGTCCGCCGCCGGACCCGACAGCACACCGTGCGTCGCCGTCACGATCACGTCCTCCGCGCCGTGCGCGAACAGCGCGTCCGCCGCGGCACAGATCGTCCCGCCCGTGTCGATCATGTCGTCCACCAGGACACACACGCGACCCTTCACCTCACCCACGACCTCGTGGACGGTGACCTGGTTCGCGACGTCCTTGTCCCGCCGCTTGTGCACGATCGCCAGCGGCGCGCCCAGCCGGTCGCACCAGCGGTCCGCGACCCGCACCCGGCCCGCGTCCGGCGACACGACCGTCAGCTTCTCCCGGTCCACCTTCCGGCCCACGTAGTCCGCCAGCAGCGGCAGCGCGAACAGGTGGTCCACCGGACCGTCGAAGAAGCCCTGGATCTGGTCCGTGTGCAGATCCACGGTCAGGATCCGGTCCGCACCCGCCGTCTTCATCATGTCCGCGATCAGACGCGCCGAAATCGGTTCACGTCCACGGTGCTTCTTGTCCTGCCGCGCGTAACCGTAGAAGGGCACGATGACCGTGATGGACCGGGCCGACGCGCGCTTCAGCGCGTCGATCATGATCAACTGCTCCATGATCCACTTGTTGATCGGAGCCGTGTGGCTCTGGATCAGGAAGCAGTCGGCACCACGCGCCGACTCCTGATAACGCACATAGATCTCACCGTTGGCGAAGTCGAAGGCCTTCGTCGGGACAACCCCGACACCCAGCTGTTGGGCGACCTCCTCCGCAAGCTCGGGGTGGGCGCGGCCGGAGAAGAACATCAACTTCTTCTCGCCGGTCGTCTTGATCCCGGTCACAGCACTGTCTCCTCAGAGGTGTCGCAGCTGGGTGTCGAGAGACCTCGCAGCCGGCTTGCCGGAGGCCGTCTCAGCTGGTGGGGGTGCGGGTGTGCACTTATCACCGTACGCCGTGTTTGAGGCACCGGTTTCCGGTCAGCCCTCGTCGGCCGGCTCCCGGGACGCCGCCTCCGCCGCCTTCGCGGCCGCGCTCCCCGGACGCTTCCGAGCCACCCAACCCTCGATATTCCGCTGCTGACCACGGGCCACGGCCAGCGAACCGGGCGGCACGTCCTTCGTGATCACGGACCCGGCGGCGGTGTACGCACCGTCCCCGACCGTGACAGGCGCCACAAACATGTTGTCCGAGCCCGTACGGCAATGGGACCCGATGGTCGTGTGGTGCTTCTCCTGCCCGTCGTAGTTCACGAACACGCTCGCGGCACCGATGTTCGTGTGCTCACCGATCGTCGCGTCCCCGACGTACGACAGGTGAGGCACCTTCGTCCCCTCACCGATGGAGGCGTTCTTCGTCTCCACGTACGTACCGATCTTGCCCTTCGCACCCAGACGGGTCCCCGGGCGCAGATACGCGTACGGCCCGACCGACGCCCCCGCACCCACCTCGGCACCATCGGCCACCGTGTTGTCCACACGCGCACCGGCACCGACACAGGTGTCCTTCAGCCGCGAGTTCGGACCGACCTCCGCGCCCTCGCCCAGGTGCGTCGCGCCGTGCAGCTGCGTGCCCGGGTGGACGACCGCGTCCTGCTCGAACGTCACGGTCACATCGACCCACGTGGTCGCCGGATCGATCACGGTCACACCGGCGAGCATCGCCTCCGTCAGCAGCCGGTCGTTCAGGATCCGGCGCGCCTCCGACAACTGCACCCGGTTGTTGATCCCGGCGATCTCACGATGGTCCCCGGCCACCGAGGCCCCCACCCGGTGCCCGGCCTCCCGCAGGATCCCGAGCACGTCCGTCAGGTACTCCTCGCCCTGGCTGTTGTCCGTCCGCACCTGCTTCAGCGCGTCCGCGAGCAGCTGGCCGTCGAACGCGAACACGCCCGAGTTGATCTCCCGGATCGACCGCTGGGCGTCGGTGGCGTCCTTGTGCTCGACGATGGCGGTGACGGCACCGGTGGCGTCGTCCCGCACGATCCGCCCGTACCCCGTCGCGTCCGGCACCTCGGCGGTCAGCACGGTGACCGCGTTGCCGTCGGCGGAGTGGGTGGCGGCGAGTGCCTGCAGCGTGGCGGCGGTGAGCAGGGGGGTGTCGCCGCAGACGACCACGACGGTCCCGTCGACGGACCCGCCCAGCTCCTCCAGGCCCATCCGTACGGCGTGCCCGGTGCCGTTCTGCTCGGCCTGCACGGCGGTACGGACGTCCGGGGCGATCTCGCCCAGGTGCGCGGTGACCTTCTCCCGCGCGTGGCCGACCACGACGACCAGGTGCTCGGGGTCCAGCTCGCCCGCGGCGGCGAGTACATGCCCCACGAGACTGCGGCCGCAGAGCTCGTGCAGGACCTTGGGTGTGGCCGACTTCATACGGGTGCCCTCACCCGCTGCGAGAACGACGACGGCTGCCGGGCGGTTGGCGCTCACGGGATGCCCTTCGGCTGTGGATGGGGTGGGGTGACATCCGCAGGATACCGGGGGGTTTTGTGGGGGAGGTGGGTGCGGGGCCTGACTGGGGGTTCACGGGGGCAGGACCCGAACCGAGGCTCTGGGGGCCGCTGGCTCCCCCGCAAGGATTCGAACCTTGTCCTGCTGGTACCAAAAACCAGTGTGCTGCCAGTTACACCACGGGGGACAGCGCCTCAGACCTTACCGGAGACGTGCCTGAGCGTGGGCAACGATGCCGCTCCACCAGCCCTCGATGCGGTTGTACAGCTCGGCACTTCGGGCAATCGTCACGACGAGGCAGCCGTGGTAGTCGTCGCCGGTGTTCTTGCGGACGGTCTTGGGGTTGTGCTTCTTCAGCGTCGGCCTGGCGAAGACGGACGCGTCGACGTCAGCAAGGTCTGCCCAATAGTGCTGGGCCGCGTCCACATCCGCTGATTCATGGATGAGCACCCGAAAGCGCAGGCGTTCCCGGCTCACCCCGAGCAGGTCGAGCCAGGCGAGGTAGACCCGGATCACTCCGGGGTCACTGTTGACGAAGACGGCCCTCTCGCGCCGATCGTATGGCTTGCTCTTGGCGCCCTCGGCCCAGTAGAGCGCGACGCCCGTCAGGAACAGTTCCCTCTCCGTGAGGTCGCCCACCTCTTGTGTTGCGCTTTCCTTGGTGCGCTTGCGCTCTTCGTTCTGCGTGGCGCGGAGGCGGGCGAGACCCGCTTGCATGAGTGCCCGCTGTTCCTCCGGCGTGTACCGGGGCTCCGGCTTCGGCAGGTCCCTCACCCACAGCGACACCGAGCTCCTCGAGCACCCCAGCTCCGCCTCGATCTGGTCGTACGTCCAGCCCTGGAGCCGGAGCTCCCTCGCCTTCTGTCGTAGGTCGTCCTTCGCGTTCGGGCGCTTCGTCCACGCCGGGGGCGGCTCCCCTTTCACCAGCTGGTTGAGGATGTCGTTGTTGTAGATCTTCAGCTCGTCGCGGATCTGGCGGAGGCTGTGGCCCGCACGCCGCAGCTCCACCGCCCGTTCCCGTAGTCCCGCGAAGTCGGCGTATTTGCCCGTGGCATGTGTCATATGCATACCGTCCGGGCGGAATGGAGGACTCCGGGGTCGAACGGTGTGCGGTTCAGCAGTTCGAGGGATATCGGGCCGTATTGCAGCCGAACGGTCACGGAGTGTGGTGTAGGCCAGTCCGGGAAACTCACCGGAAAACCGGCGGTGGGCGCCCGTAGGCTGGAGGCATGACCGCGACGGGGGAAGACCATGTGACGGCCCGGGGAGGGCCGTGGTGGTGGGCCAGGCGGCGTAGTGCCGTGTTCGATGTGAGCCTGGCCGTGGTGTCCGCGCTGGAGTGCGGGCTGGAAGGGTTTCCGTTCGCCAGGGACGCCGGGATCCCGGTGGCGGCGGGGGTGGTGTTCGGGCTGCTGGCGGGGGCCGTGCTGCTCGTGCGGCGGCGGTGGCCGATCGCTGTCGTGCTGGTCTCCATCGCGATCACGCCCGCGCAGATGGGCTTCGTGCTGGGCGTCGTCGGCCTGTACACGCTGGCCGCGGCCGAGCTGCCCCGCCGCATCATCGCCTCGCTGGCGGGGATGTCGCTGGTGGGGACGCTGATCGTGACGTTCGTGAAGACGCAGCAGGACATGGTCCGGGGGGACCTGGAGCTGGGCGACTGGTTCGTGCCGTTCGCGGCCGTCACGATGTCGCTGGGGTTCACGGCGCCTCCGGTGCTGCTCGGTCTGTACGTGGGGGCGCGGCGGCGGCTGATGGAGAGCCTGCGGGAGCGGGCGGACAGTCTGGAGCGGGAGCTTCAGCTGCTGGCCGAGCGGGCGGAGGAGCGGGCCGAGTGGGCTCGGAACGAGGAGCGGACGCGGATCGCCCGGGAGATGCACGACGTGGTGGCGCACCGGGTGAGTCTGATGGTCGTGCACGCGGCGGCTCTGCAGGCCGTGGCGCGGAAGGATCCCGAGAAGGCCGTGAAGAACGCCGCGCTGGTGGGGGACATGGGGCGGCAGGCGCTGACCGAGTTGCGGGAGATGCTCGGGGTGTTGCGCAGCGGTGGGGGCGAGCGGCGGGAGCGTGCCGCGTCGGTGCCGCCGCTGGCGGCGGTGGGGGTGGCCGCGGCGGCTGCGGCGTCGCGGGCCGTGGACGACGAGGGGCCGTGTCTGGCGGAGATCGAGGAGCTGGTCGGGCAGTCGGCTGCCGCGGGGATGGTGGTCGATCTGTCGGTGGAGGGGGATGCCCGGTCGTATGCGCCGGAGGTGGAGCAGACGGCGTATCGCGTGGTGCAGGAGGCGTTGACGAACGTCCACAAGCACGCGGCGGGGGCGAAGACGTATGTGCGGCTGGCGCACCGGGTGTCGGAGATCGCGATGCAGGTGGAGAACGAGCCGCCCGAGGAGGCGGCGTCGTCCGCGCGGTTGCCGTCCGGGGGGAACGGGCTGGTGGGGATGAAGGAGCGGGTGTCGGCGCTGGGCGGGGTGTTCGTGTCCGGGCCGACGGACGCGGGGGGTTTCCGGGTGTCTGCGGTGATTCCGGCGTCGTAGCCCGCTGGTCGCACCGGTCTTCGGGTCAGCCCGCTGTCAGGCGTAGGGGTTCGGTGCCGGCGATGAGGGTGGTCAGGGCCTGGTCGATGTCGGCGCCGAGGTACCAGTCGCCGGTGTGGTCGAGGGTGTAGACGCGGCCGGCGGTGTCGATGGCGAGGAGGGCCTGGCTGTCGGTTTCGGCGCCTAGGGGGCAGACCTCGGTGCCGAGGGCGCGGCCGAGGTCGCCGAGGGTGCGGGCCATGTGGAGGCCGTGCAGCGGGTCGAGGTGGAGGGTGGCGGGGGCGACCTGGCGGCCGGGGCCGGTGGGGGTGATGTGGAGTCCGCCGAATTCGGCCCAGGCTTCGACGGCCGCGGGGAAGACGGTGTGGCGGTGGCCCGCGGGGGAGACGTGGTCGCGCAGGGCGTCGGCCCAGATCTCGGCCTGTTTGATGTCCCAGCGTCCGGGTTGCCAGCCGGCGGCGCGCAGGGCGGCGTCGACGGGTACGGCGAAGCGGGTGGTGGAGGTGCGGTCGGTGTGCATCTGCCCTTCGTCTCGTCGAGGTCATGGGGGTGGCGCGGTGTGTGCCCGTGTGGCCGTGGTGGTGCTGCGGGGTGTGGGGGTGGGGTGGGGTCAGCCGACCTGGGGCGCCGGGTCGGCTATGACGCCGGGTCGACTATGACGCCGGGTCGACTATGCGGACGCCGAAGTGGGCGCTGAGCGCGGTGCAGGCGCGGCAGGGGGTGGCGAAGCTGCCGTGGAGGGGGTCGCCGTCCTCGCGGATGCGTCTGGCGGTGAGTTTGGCCTGCTTGAGGGCTTTGCGGGCTTCGCCGTTGGTCATGGGTTTGCGGGCGGCGCGTTTGCTGCGGGCGGCGTCGGCGGCGGCGATGTGGCGGGAGACGAGGATGGTCTCGGCGCAGCGGCCGGTGAAGCGGTCGCGTTGGGCGCTGGTGAGGGTGTCGAGGAAGTCCTGGACGAGGGGGTGCAGGGCGGGGGGTGTGTCGCCGCGGGCGGCGGTGCCGGTGAGGGTGGCGCCGCGGACGGAGAGGGCGGCGGCGACGGTGGGGAGGATGCCGTCGCGGCGGTGGTGGAGGACGGGGGTGTGGGCGGCTTCGGTGGCGCTCCAGCCGATGCGGGGGTCGCCGGCTCGGGGGGCGGCCGCTCGGGGATCGGCGGCTTGCGGGGTGCCGGTTCGCGGGCTGCCGGCTTGCGGGGTGCCGCCGCGCGGGTCGCCGTTTCGTGGGTCGCCGGTTCGCGGGTTGCCGTTTCGTGGGTCGGCGGACCTGCCGGTGTGTGGTCCCGTCTGTGTCGCGTTCATGATCGTCTTCCCCTCCGTGCATCCCCCGGGAGGTCACAGACTGCCAAATGCCGTGGCTGGTGCGGAAGCTGGGGCGGGGCGACACGCCCGTACCGGGGCGTGCTGTCACGGTGGGGTGACGGCTGGTCACGGAAGCGGAGGGGGCGGCTGCCGGTGCCGGTGACCGGTGTCGTCGTACCGCATAGGCTGTCGGCACCGCGGGCGATGCGGTGATCCGTTCGGAGATCGATGCAGTGAACCGGAGGGTGATCCGTGCGGCCGGCGCGTGCAGTGAGGTGCAGTGATGTGCGCCGAGGTGCAGTGAAGTCGAGAAAGAAGACGTGACAGTCGATACGGGCCGTAGTGCGCCAAAGGCGGTGAATACGGGTCGTACAGAGTGCCGCAGGGGGCAACCGCCATGACGACAGGTCGGCTCGGGCAGCAAGCCGCGCCGCCGAACGCGGCCTACGCCGGGCAGGTCGTGCATTTCCCGGACCCGGTCCGGGCGGCCCGTCACCCGAGAGGGGTACGGGTCGACGAGCGTGGTTACCCCGACTTCTCGCCCTACGCGCGCGCGGCCGCGGAGATCGCGGAGCCCCCGGAGGGTTTCGGTGTCGACGAGTTGCGGCTGACGGACTACGTGTCGGCGAACACGGCGCTGTCGGCGTCCGGGCACGAACTGTGGGACACGGTGCCGGCGGTGGCGACGCCGCACGGCTGGACGTGGCACCACGTGGTGGGCACGCGGCGGCTGGAGCTGGTTCCCGTCGAGGTGAAGGCGCTGCTGCGGCACCACGGCGGCGTGGCGACGTCCGGTGTCGACCAGGCCAAGCGGGGCACGCGGCCGCTGCAGGAGACGCGTCCGGCGCACTTCGGGCTGCCGAAGTCGGGGGTGGCGGTGACGGAGTCGCAGGTGCAGGGCGTCGAGGAGGACCTCGGCTACCGGCTGCCGGGGGCGTACCGGTCGTTCCTGAAGGCGGCGGGCGGTTGCGCGCCGGTGGGTGCCGCGCTGGACGCGGAGCTGGGGCTGCTGGTGGACCAGCCGTTCTTCACGGTGCGCGACGAGGCCGCGGTCAATGACCTGGTGTACGTCAACAAGTGTCTGCGCGACCATCTGACCAAGGACTACCTGGGTGTCGCGTTCGTCCAGGGCGGGCTGCTGGCCGTGAAGGTGAAGGGCGAGCGGATCGGTTCGGTGTGGTTCTGCTCGTACGACGACGCGCGGGACGTGGATCCCTCGTTGCCGCCGGCGGAGCGGGTGGAGCGGTTGCTGCTGCCGTGCGGGGACGACTTCGACGTCTTCCTGTCGCGACTGGCCGGTGATCCGCCGGAGTTGGAGACGGTGGCGAACCTGATGGTGGACGGCGGGTTCGCGCGTGTGGTGCCGGTGGGTGCGGTGTCGTCCTCGGCCGTGGGGGAGTGACTTCAGCGATGGTGACCTTCGCGCAGGCGCAGGAGCGCGCGGAAGAGTGGATCAACGGGGACGTGCCGTCGTACCAGCATCGTGAGGTGCGGGTGCGGGAGTTCGACCTCGGGTTCGTGGTGTGGGCCGAGGACCGGGCGGACGGGCCGCGTTCGGACGGGGGCGCGCAGCGGCTGGTGATCGCGCGGGACAGCGGCGAGGCGACGCTGTGGCCCGGGCTGCCGGTGGGTGAGGTGATCCGCCGGTACGAGGAGGAGTACGGCCGCCCGGACGCGGCGGAGGAGCCGGCACCGGCGGCGCCTGCCGCACGGGTGGATCTGAACCAGACGTCGTTCCTGCTGACTCCGCCGGAGTGGTTGCAGGACGCGGCGGACAAGCTGGGGATTCCGGATCGGCGGGGGGCCGGGGCCGGGGCTGGCGCCGGGGCCGGGGCTACCTCTGGTGGGGCTGCGGGTGTGGCTTCCGGGGTGGCTTCGGGTGCCGCTTCGGGTGCCGCTTCGGGGGCGGATGCTGCTTCTTCCGGGGCTGGTGGTGCCTCTTCGGGGGCTGCCGCTGCTTCGGCCGGTGGTGGGGCTGCTTCCGCGCAGGGGGCGCCGCCCGTCGCGCCGGGGAGTGGTGCGTCCTGGCCGGCTGCCGGGGGGAGCGACGAGGGGGCCGGGCCGGGGGCTTCCGGGGCTTCGGGAGCGCCGGCCGCTCCTGCCGCTCCTGCCGCTCCTGCCGGGGCGACGCCCTGGGCCGGTACGGACACCAACGCCGATGCCGGTGACGACCGTTCCGTGCCGCTGCCCGCGACGGTGTTCGCGCCGCCGCTGAGTGAGGCCGGTGACGATACGCCGCCGTCGTCGTCGACCGCTGATGCAAAGACGGCCCTGATGTCGGGCGGCAGCCAGTTGCCGCCGACTGCGGTCACGCCGGCGGTGGATCATCCGGGCGCTCCCGGTGCGGGGTCGGCCGGGGCTGGCCAGGCTGGCGGGGCTTCCGGGCCTGCTGGTTCTTCTGGTTCTGCTGGTTCTTCTGGTCCGGGGTACGGCTATCCGCCGGGGTCGGGTGCCGCTCCTGGCGTGCCGGGGGCGCCGCAGGGCAGTACGCCTCCGCCCGGGCCGGGTGGGCAGCCGTACGGGTATCCGCAGGCGGCCGACGGGGCTGCTGGTTCTCCCTCGGGTCCTGCGGGGTCTGTCGGTTCCGATGGTCCCGCTGGTTCCGATGGTCCCGCTGGTTCCGCTGGTTCCGCCGGTGGGTCGCAGCCGTCGGCCGGGCCGGGTACCGCCGGGCGGCCGCTCGCTCCGAACGCCGGGGACATCGCGGAGGCCGCCACCAGCAAGGCGACTCCGCCGCCGGGGCGTGGCCGGGGCGCGGGTGCGACCACGCCGCCTCCGCCGGGTGCCCCTGGGGCGCCGGGTGCGCGGCCGGGAGCGACGCCTCCGCCGTCGGGGCCCGGGGCGCCGGGTACTCCGGCGGGCGGTTACGTGCCCACGCAGCTCGTGTCGGCACTTGGCCCTGAGGGGCCCGGGGGTCCGGGTGGCCCGGGCGGGCCGGGTGGTCCGGGCGGGCCGGGTGGTCCGGGCGGCCACGGTGGTTCCTCGGGGGGCGGGGCCGCGCAGGGGCAGGGCGCGCCGCAGCCTCCTGCCGCGCCTGGAATGCCGCAGCCGCCTGGCCCTCCTGGTGCTCCTGGTGCTCCTGGTGCTCCTGGTGCGCCGAACCCGCTCGGTCCGCCGGGTGCGCCGCAGCCGCCGGGAGCGGGGAATCCGCCTGGTGCACCCGGCGGTACGCCTCCGGGCGGTGTTCACCATGCCGCCACGGTGCTGGCCGACCCCGGTCGGATGGGCCCGGGAGCGCCTCAGCCTCCGCAGCCCCCGGGGCCTCCGGGTGCGCCTGGCACGCCTGGCGCCCCTGGTGCGCCGCAGCCGCCGGGTGCCCCGAACCCGCCTGGGCCGCCCGTGCCCCCTGGTCCCCCCGGTCGTCCTGGCGTGCCGCAGCCTCCGGGCGCCCCGGGTGCGCCCGGCGGGCCCGGGCCCGTGCACCACGCCGAGACGATGCTGGCCGCGCCCCCGGCGGGCGGCCCCGGCGTGCCTCCGCCGCCGCAGGCCCCGGGCGCACCACCTGCTGCTCCGGGTGCTCCGGGCGCCCCTGGCGTGCCCGGTGCGCCGCCGATGCCTCCCGGTGCGATGCCTCCCGGTGCGATGCCGCCTGGCGCGGTGCCGAGCGGGATGCCTCCGGGGGCGGTGCCTCCCGGTGCGATGCCGCCCCCCGGGCAGCCCGGGCAGCCCGGCCCTGGACGGCCGCCGGCGTACGGCTATCCGCAGCAGCCCACCGGGCAGCCGACGGTCGGTCCCGGCTACCAGGCCGTGCTGCGCTACCGCGCGCAGGACGGTTCCGAGCAGCAGCTGATCCGGCGTTCGGCGCCGGGCACGCCGCACCCGGAGTGGCAGATCTTCCACGAGCTGCGGGCCATGAACGTGCCCCCGGACCAGGTGCTGGAGCTGCACACCGAGCTGGAGTCGTGCGAACTGCCGGGTGCGTACTGCGCGCGGATGATCCGGGAGCAGTGGCCGCAGGCGCGGATCACGAGCATCGCGCCGTACGGTACGGACCACGCGAGCCGGCAGCAGGGCATGCAGCAACTGCTGGCCCACCAGGGCGAGTTGCACCAGGTGGCGGACGGCCCGGCACGTCCGGCGCCGGTGCGCGCCCCGCTGCCCCCGGTGCAGGCGGCGCCGCCGATCCCGCCGGAGGGCATCGCGCAGGAGCTGGCGGCGGCGTTCGGGCCGGGGGTTTTCCGGTTCGAGCAGGCCGCCGTGTCCCGGCAGGGTGTGCCGCCGGTGGTGGCGCACACGCTGGTCGCGGCCGGTCTGCCGCTGGACATGGGCCCGTTCTTCTGGGCGCAGGCGCAGCCGGGCCGGCCCGTTCCGACACTGGCGGAGCTGGCGGCCGAGCGCGGTGTGCAGCCGGCTCCGGACGCGGGTTCCTACCTGGTGATGGGCAGCGACTTCGGCAAGGCGATCTGCGTGCAGTACGGCACCGCGAACATCGTCGCCGTGCCGGTGGAGGCGGGGCCGGGCGGGGCGCCCGTACCGCCGCAGTTCGTGAACACCGGGCTGCCGGAGTTCGCGCGCTGCCTGGCGCTGTTGGGCCGGATGTGGCGGCTCAGGTTCGGGCTGAACCAGGAGCAGGCGGGCCGCTGGACCGTCGATTTCCAGGCCCAGTTGGCCGCGCTCGACCCGGCGGCGCTGGGCTCGCCGGAGAGCTGGTGGTCGGTGCTGCTGGAGCAGATGTGGGACGGGTTGCTGTGACGCCGTGTCCCCGTGCACCCGTCATGCCGTGATGCCGTAACGCCGTGACGCGTCGCGGCTGACGTGCCGTGAGGAGCCGGGTCCGGTCGCTCGTACGACCGGGCCCGGCTCTTTTTCGTGCCCGTACGAGAAATCCTCGGCCGGGCTGTCACATCTCCCGCCGCCGCTCCGTCAGTGCAGTGACAGCGACGCACCGCCGACACAGGAGGCAGAGATCATGCAGGCACGGATGAAGAACCCGGCGTTCGTCCTTCCCGGCGCGATGAAGGGCATCGGCACCCTGTTCCAGGCGATCGGGGAGGGCGGCCTGGCGCAGGACGTTGCGGAGATCGTGGGGCTGCGCGCCAGTCAGATCAACGGCTGCGGCGCCTGTGTGCACGGGCACGTCGAGAACCTCCGCAAGGCCGGGGTGAGCGAGGAGCGCATCGCGGCCGTCGCCGCCTGGCGGCACGCCCCGTTCTTCTCGGACGCCGAGCGGGCCGCGCTGAAGCTGACGGAGGCGATGACGCGGCTCTCCGACCTGTCGGGGGAGTCGGTCCCGGACGCGCTGTGGGACGAGGTGGCCGACCACTTCGACGAGAAGGAACTCTCCGCGCTGATCCTCACCGTCGCGGTCACCAACCTCTTCAACCGCATCAACACCACCATCCAGGAGCCCGCCGGCACCACCTGGGGCTGACGGCCGTACGGCCCGGTCGTGGGCCCGTGACCCCGGTGCG
This sequence comes from Streptomyces sp. NPDC006140, assembly GCF_040628815.1. Classification (NCBI taxonomy): domain Bacteria; kingdom Bacillati; phylum Actinomycetota; class Actinomycetes; order Kitasatosporales; family Streptomycetaceae; genus Streptomyces; species Streptomyces sp. NPDC006140. Next base: position 139,285 of record NZ_JBEXTS010000014.1, read on the forward strand.
GAGTGTCGCGTTATGAACACTTCCGTCTGATCCACCAAGATGTGCGCGAAATCATCCCATTTCTTGCGCGGTGTCGCGTCGGTGTGGTGGAGAGGGGTCCAGGATGAGCAGCGCATCGGTGTCGCCGCACGGCTTCGTGGCCGTGCGGGGGCGCGGCTACCGTCCCGAGCAGGTCGACGCGTACGCCGAGGCCCTCTCCGCGGAACGTGACGCGGCCTGGGAACGGGCCGCCCGGCTGACGGTGCTCGCCCGGGAGATGGGTGAGGAGCTGGGGCGGCTGCGGGAGGCCGCGGCCCGACTGGCCCCGCAGACCTACGAGTCGCTCGGGGAGCGAGCCCACAGGCTCTTCGAACTCGGTCGGGACGAGGCCGCGGCCGTGCGGGAGGGGGCGCGACGGGAAGCGCGGGAACTCGTCGACGGGGCGCGGGAGTCCGCGGCGGGCGTGCGCGAGTCCGCGCAGGCGTACGCCGATGCCGTGCGCGCCGACGCCGATGAACGCGCCCGGCAGCGGCTGCTCGCCGCGCGCGCCGAGGCCGACGAGGTCCGGGGCTCGGCCCGGAGCGAGGCCGAAGCACAGCGGGGTGAGGCACTGGCCGCGCTGCGGGAGATGCGGCAGCGCACGTCCGGGATGCTCGCCGAGCAGGCCAAGGAACGCGAGGAGCGGTGGGCCGGGGTGGAGCGGGAGGAGGCCGGCCGTGCGGCGGCGCTGGACGCGGACCGTGCGCAGGCCGTGGCGCGCGCCGAGGCCGCGTTGTCCGAGGCCGAGCTTGCCTTCGCCGACGCGGAGGACTCCGCCCGGAGCCTGGAGGAGGAGGCACACGCCCGTGCCGCGGAGTTGGTGGACCGGGCCCGGGCGCGGGCGGCGGCCGTCGAGCAGGAGACGGAACGGGTGCTCCGCGAGCACGCGGAACGCGCGGACGACGTACGGGACCACATCGAACGCGTCCACACCAGCCTGACGGCGTGGGCGGGGCAGACCGCGGAGTGACGGGCGGGACGTGACTGTGGCAGCCTGCCCGCCCCCAGCGTGTAGGGGCACGCCTGACCTCGTATGCCGCCGCGGCGGTACCGCAGGCCGTACCGCCGCCGCCCCGCCCCGTGCCGTCCGGGTCAGCGGTCCCTTCGTACCGCGCCCGCGAGGATCCAGGCCTCCACCGCCTCGTACTGATGGCGCTGTTCCTCCGACTTGCGCCGGCCCGAGGCCACCGTGCCCAGCCAGCCGCAGGCGAAGCCCAGGGGTATGGAGAGCAGGCCCGTGGTGGTGAACGGGAACCAGTTGAAGTCGGCCTCGGGGAAGGCGGAGACGGGCGAACCGGAGACCAGGTTCGTGCCCGGCATCAGCAGCAGGACTGCCAGTGAGCCGCCGATGAGCGTGCTGAGCAGCCCCGTTCGGGTGTAGCGGCGCCAGAAGAGGCTGTAGACCAGCGCCGGCGCGATGGCCGAGGCGCCCAGGCAGAAGGACAGCGTCACCAGGGGTTGCAGGCTGCGGTGCTGGACGAGCGTGGCCAGGAGGATCGCCGGGACGCCCACCGCCAGGGCCGAGATCCGGGCCAGTGCCATCTCGCGGCGCGGCGACATCTCCCGTACCCGGGCCGCGAACACGTCGTGCGCGAGGGAGTTGGCGCAGGCCAGGATCATCCCGGCGACGGAGGCGAGCAGCGTCAGGAAGACCGCGGTGGTGACCGTCGTGAACAGGAACGTCTCCGCCGTCGACACGTCCGCGCCGAACGCCGCCTGGGAACCCAGCAGGTAGGCCGTGTTGCCCTGCGGGTCGACCTGGGCGATGACCTCCCTCCCGACCAGCGCGGTCGCGCCGAAGCCGACGACCGTGATGACGAGCACGAACAGGGCCACGCTCGACACGGCCCAGGACATCGAACGCCGTACCTGCCGGGCGCTGGAGGCGGTGTACATGCGCATGGTGACGTGCGGCAGGCAGGCGCCGCCGAGGACGATCGTCAGATGCGCCGTGATCATGTCCAGGTCGGGGCTGGCGGCGCCCGTGAACTGCAGGCCCGACGAGAGGAACGCCGAGCCCACACCGCTGTTCCCGGCGGCCGCGCCGAACAGGGCCCCCGGGTCCCAGTCGAAGCGGTGGAGGATCAGCGCCGCGACCACCAGGCCGGAGCCGAGCAGCATCACGATCTTCAGGATCTGGATGAGAGCGGTGCCCTTCATGCCGCCGATCGCCGCGTAACTGATCATCAGCGCGCCGACGCCGATGATGCAGCCCGTCTGCAACGACTCGCCGGAGAAGCCGAGGATGAACGCCATCAGCTGCCCGGTCCCCGCCAACTGCACCAGCATCAGCGGCAGCAGCGCCGCCAGGGTCACCGCACAGGCCGCGATGCGCACCGCGCGCCCCGGCATCCGGCGGGCCAGCGCGTCGCCCATGGTGAACCGGCCCGCGTTGCGCAGCGGTTCGGCCAGCAGGAACATCAGCAGCATCAGCGACAGGGCCGTGCTCAGGGCCAGGACGGTGCCGTCGTAGCCGAACAGGGCGATCACGCCGCCGGTGCCGAGGACCGTCGCGGCGGAGATGTAGTCGCCGGCGATCGCCAGGCCGTTGCGCATGGGGGACAGGGAGCTGTAGCCGGTGTAGAACTCGTCGAGGTCGTCCCGGTCCGGGCCGGTCATCACGCACAGCAGCAGCGTGATCGTGGCGACCGTGGAGAAGCCGACCAGGGACATCGCCTGGGCGTTTCCGCTGAACTCGGTGGTCACCGCGCCCCCTCCCGCTTGGCGTCCAGCGCGGCCTGCTTGCGGATCCGGTCCGCTATCGGGTCGACGCGGCGGCGGGCCGTCTGCTCGTACAGGGCGATCGCCACCCAGGTCACGGGGACCTGGATGAGCGCGAGGAGCAGGCCGGTGGGGAGGCCGTCGGTGACGGTGCTCGTCATCAGCGACGGGGCGAACGCCGACAGGAGCAGGAACATGACGAAGTAGCCGAGCGCCGTGAGCGTGGCCACGCGCCGCTGCCAGCGGTAGGCGCCGCGCAGCACCCGCAGGTCGCTGTGGTGCCCGAGGGAGGCGTGGCGCCGGGGAGGCCTCCCGGCCGGCTCAGGCTCCTGCCGCGGCACCCAGGGGTAGGTGTCGTAGGAGGGCGACGAATCGGGCGGTGGGTACCGGTGGGGCGGGGGTGGGTCGTAGGACATCCCGGTGCTCCTTGCGAGGGTTTATCCGGTGCGGCGGACCGCAGGGAGGTTGGGGGGTGAGCGGCCACGCACGTTACTTCGGAGTACCGGTGCCGCGCGAGGGTTTCGCCAAACTGATCGGTCGGTATGCGCTTACCTTTCCGACCTCTGGTGTTACCGGCGTTGACTCAGGCTTGTGGGCACCCCCGGTGGGCTACTTGAGGTGGATCAGCGCCACGGACGCCGGCACTTCGCTGTGATCGTCGAGCGTCGCGCCGAACGCCAGCCGCCGGTCGGTCCGACGCCGCACCGAACTGCCGGCGCGGACCGTGAAGCCGATGCCGACCCGGCCTCCGGCGGGAACGCGTATGCGTACCTCCCGCCGCCCGGACTCCGCCCGCACGGACCACCCGTCGCCCACCGGCCGGGCCGCGAGCGTCACATGGCATGCGGTGGCACCGAAGTTGTAGACGTCGACGACCATGCGCGTACGGCGGCCGAGGCGGTAGCCGTACGGCGGCGGCGCGTCACCGTCGTCCTTGCCGGGGGCGGCGTTTCGGGCGGGGAAGCGCTGGGCGAGGACGATGTGCTCGGCGGGGGAGAGGCGGGCCCGGGGGCGAGCGGCGGCTCGTACGGAGGGAGCGGAGATCACGGAGTGCGCGGAGGCCACGGGGGTCGCCAGGGCCACAGGGGTCGCCGGGGCCACGGGGGTCGCCGGGGCCACGGGGGTCGCCGGGGCCACGGAGGGCGCCAGGGCCACAGGGGCCGGGCCGGTTGCGGAGGCCGAGGGGGAGACGACGAACAGAGGGTCACGTGAGACGGTCACCGGCCCCGCCCGCAGACGGCGGCCCATCAGGTCGTACGCGACCCCCGCCACGTCCACGCGCACCGGCCGCTCCGCCCACAGCACCATGACCCGCTCTCCACGTCCGCTGTCGAAGACGAACCCCCGGGCGCCGTCCGGCAGGCCGGGCGCGAAGCCGGTGAAGTGTGCCGCGCCGAGCAGCGAGGTGAGGGCCGCGAAGGCGCTGTAGGCGGGCAGCGGGCGGAAATCCCTGTCCAGCAGCCCGAAGTAGACGCCGTCGTCGTGCAGCGGCGGGCCCGCGAACCAGAACTGCCGGTCGTTCCCGGCCGCCAGCCCCTCCACCATGGACCGCACCACGTACCGCGCCTGCACCATCTCCTGCTCCGGCGTCAGGTCCTCTCCGGGCCGGGCCTTCTGGAACGCACCGCACTCCGTCATCCACAGCGGTACGCGTGCCTGGTGCCGGCGGGCCAGTTCGTGCTGCTCCTCCGCGGCGCCCGGGAAGCGCGGCTCGCCGGGCTCGGTCGGGTCCGGGTAGCCGTGGAAGGCCCAGACATCGGCGTACCGCACGACGTCGTTGGCGAGCATCAGGTCCTGGAAGGGGCCGGTCTGCGCGATGCCCGGCAGGACGACGAGGCAGGGCTCGGGCGCGGCGTCCTTGATTCCGAGGGCGGCGGCCTTCACGAACGCGGCGTGGGCGTCGCCGGTGCTGCGGGTGGTGTCGACGTCCGGTTCGTTCGAGAGCTGGAGTGCCTCGGGGGCGGCCGCCGCCAGGTGCCGGGCGTAGCGGTAGGCGTGCCTGAGGTCCGCCGGGAGCGGAAGCGAGGCGTCGGTCATGGACCACTCGGGGGCGGGGGAGAGCACGTCGAGGACGGCCAGGCCGTGGGCGCGCAGGGTACGGGTGCGGCGGTCGTGGTGGGAGGTGTCGTACGCGCCGGGGGCCGGTTCGGCCGCGGGCCAGGACTGGCCGTCGCGTACCCAGCCGGCTCCCATGTCCCGCACGGCCGCGGCGAAGTCCGCCAGCCGGGACGGCGGCACGAGGGAGGACGCCCAGACGTTGACGCCGAAGCGGCTGGCGGGGCCGGTGACGGCGGGGCGCGCGGGCAGGCGGGCGAACCGGCCCGTCACGCCGTCCGCGCTCACCCGGTAGTGACCCGGGGGCAGGGCGGGCAGCGTGACCGTCGCACTCGTGGCCCCCGCGGCGATGGTGGCCCGGCCGGCCGCTGCCTGCCTTCCGCGGTGGTCGCTGACGACGTACCGCACGCGGTACGCGCGTGTGGCGCGCCCGTCGAGGGTCAGTCGCAGCCGGGCCGGTTCGCCCACGCGGTGCCGGGGCACCGACAGTTCGCACAGGGCCGGGTGACCGGCCAGGTGGCGCAGGGTGAAGCGGTCCAGGGACAGGGCGTACGCCGTCGTGTCGTCGAGGACGGCCGGTTCGGCGACGCGGAACGTGAGCGTATGGGCACCGGCGTCCAGTTCGACCACGCCCAGGTCCAGGACGGACAGGTCGCCCCAGGCGGGCCGCGACTCGTACCAGTGCGGTTGCGAGCGCGCGATCTCCGCGAACGGGCCGTCGTCCACGGACAGTAGCGGGTAGGAGGCGACGGCCTCGGTATGCGGCGTCTCCATCGGCGCGGTGGCGACGGCGGTCAGCGCGTACACCCCGGGCCGCGGTACACGCACGACGTACGTCGCGTACCAGCCGGTCCCCGCCGGGGGTTTCCCGGCCGTCCGTAACCTCAGGTACCGCCCGCCGGACGCCCGGCGGTCCCTGACCACCGGGATGTTCGTCCGTACCGCGGCCTCACCCTGCACCGTCACCGCCGTGGGCGCGGCCGCCCGGGCCGCGGGCGTGCCGTGCGCCGCCGCCACCGCTCCGAGTCCCGCCGCCATCGCCGTGCGCCTGTTGAAGTCCATGCCACCAGCAGACACGCACCGGCCGTCACGGCGCGTCACCCGCACGAGTGTCCGGTCCCGGAAAGGCGTCGGGGTCGGGCCTTAGGGGTTGCCGGGGGCGGCGGTGAGGTGTTCGCGGACGTAGCGGATGCCGGGGCGGCCGCCGACGGTCGTGTTCTCCACCCGCGTGAAACCGTTGCGGGTCAGGACCTTCATGGAGGCGGGATTGTCCAGGGTCGTCCGCGCGGTGAGGGACGTCAGCCCGTACTCGGCGGCGGCCAGCCGGCACATCTGTGCGACGGCGGCCGTGGCCACGCCCCGGCCCGAGGCGCGCTCGCCGATCCGGTAGCCGAGTTCGGCGCTGCCGTCCGCCGCGTCCATCAGGTTCACCCGGCCCACCAGCGCCTCATCCTCCAGGAGGACATGGAAGTGGCACACGCGCGCGTGCTGCTCCTCCAGGAGCGCCCGGTGGCGTTCGGCGAACCCGGCCGGGGTGAAGTAGGCGTCCCCGCGGTCCGGGACCGTCCGTGCGAAGTACGCCCGGTTCTCCCGCTCGAAGGCCAGCAGGGCGTCCGCGTGGTCGGCGCGCAGCCGTTCCAGGGTCAGCATGGGCCGGAGGATACGTACCGTCAGTCCTTCAGCACCGGGAATTTCCGGGGCGCGAGGAACAGCAGCACCAGGAACGCCAGGGCCGCCGCGCCCGCCGCGCCCAGGTAGACCGCGTGCACCGCGTCCGCGATCGCCCGCCGGGTCGCCTCCGGGGCGCTGCCCGGGTCCAGCGCCCGGGTCACCGAGTCGAGGTCGCCCGCACCGCCGAGCCGGGAGGCCAGCACCCCGTTGGCGACCGCGCCGAAGAGCGCCGCGCCGATCGTCTGGCCGGTCTGGCGGCAGAACAGCACGGACGCGGTCGTCGTACCGCGCTCCGCCCAGCCCACCGTCGACTGCACCCCGACGATGAGGGGCAGCTGGAACAGGCCCAGCGCGCCACCGAGCAGCAGCATCAGCAGGGTCGGCTGCCACGCCTGCCCGGGGTACGGCAGGAGGGGGAACGCGAACAGGATCAGCGAGGCCGTTCCGATGCCCAGCATCGCGGTGTTGCGGAAGCCGATCCTGCGGTACACGTGCTGGCTCAGCGCCGCCGACACCGGCCAGCTCAACGTCCACACGGAGAGCACGAATCCGGCGGCCACGGGCGCGAGGCCCAGCACCGACTGGGCGTAGGTGGGCAGGAACACCGTCGGCGCGACCATCAGCAGACCCAGCGCCCCCAGGGCCAGATTGACCGCGGCGATCGTGCGGCGCCGCCACACCCAGCCCGGGATGATCGGCTCCGCCGCCCGGCGCTCCACCAGCACCACCACCGCGACCAGGACGAGTCCCGCACCGAACAGGGCCAGTGAGGGCGCCGACAGCCACGGCCACGCCACCCCGCCCTGCACCAAGGCCGTGAGCAGCACGCCGCCGCAGGCGAACACCGCGAGCGCGCCCGCCCAGTCCACGCGCGCGTGGGGCGCCGTTTCCCGCTCCGGCTCGTGGAGGTGACGGACGATCAGCCACAGGGCGACCGTGCCGATCGGCAGGTTGACCAGGAAGATCCAGCGCCAGTCCGCATAGGCGGCGAGCACACCGCCGAGGCCCGGGCCGGCGACCGCGGACAGCGCCCACACCGTCGAGAGTTTCGACTGGATCTTGGGCCGGTCCTTCAGCGGGTACAGGTCGGCGGCGAGCGTCTGCACGGTCCCCTGGAGGGCGCCGCCGCCCAGGCCCTGCACGATCCGGAAGGCGATGAGCGCCCCCATGTTCCAGGCCAGCGCGCACAGCAGGGAGCCGACGAGGAACAGGGCCGAGCCCGCTATCAGGACCGGTTTGCGGCCGAAGGTGTCGGAGAGCTTGCCGTACACGGGCAGGGTGACGGTCACGGCCAGCAGGTAGCCGGAGAACAGCCAGGAGAAGACGGAGAAACCGCCGAGGTCCCCGACGATCTGCGGGACGGCCGTCGAGACGATGGTGGCGTCGAGCGCCGCCAGCGCCATCGAGAGCATCAGCGCGGCGACGACGGCTCCGCGCCGGTCGGTCGCGGCCGGACGCGCGGTCTCACGTGCCGCGGAACTGGTGCTGCCCACCCCGGGTTCCTCCCCCTCGCCGTGGCCACGCCGCCGTCCCGCGCCGTCGCCGCTGTGCCTGCCCCTTGCACCTACCTGCCGCCGACAGCTTCCCACTTGACCCTGACGTCGCGGGAGGGTGGAGCCTGACTGGACCGACGGGTGGAGCCAACCCTGAGACGGCCTCCACCCTTCGGTGGACTGCCCCTAGGGGTACCTCCGTACTACGACCTGGGGAGGGTTCGTACCGGCGGAGGACGAGACGCGGAGGCGGCGCTCCTTAACCTGGCTTTACGCCGCCGGGGGGCGGTTCTCACACCGGCGGGGGTGGGGTTTTCCACAGGAAAAGACTGCGCTGAACACCAGGGCGCGGGGCCCCTCCCCGCGGCGAGACTGAAACGCGTCGGACGGATTCGTGGTCCGGCAACGCGTACCGCGGCTGTCGACCAGGCGACCGCCTTCACCATCTGCTGACCGATATAGGAGACATACCGTGACTTCGGCTGTGACCATTCCCAGGCACGGGGGTACTGGAGGGCGTACGGCCGTTGCCGCGCGGGCGCGGCAGGTCGTGAAGGCGTACGGGTCCGGAGAGACCCGGGTCGTCGCCCTCGATCACGTCGACGTGGACATCGCACGCGGCCAGTTCACCGCGATCATGGGCCCCTCGGGCTCCGGCAAGTCCACGCTCATGCACTGCCTCGCCGGGCTCGACACCGTCACCGGCGGGCAGATCTACCTCGACGAGACCGAGATCACCGGCCTGAAGGACAAGAAGCTCACGCAGCTGCGCCGGGACCGCATCGGGTTCATCTTCCAGGCGTTCAACCTGCTGCCGACGCTCAACGCCATAGAGAACATCACGCTGCCCATGGACATCGCGGGCCGCAAGCCGGACAAGCAGTGGCTGGCCCGGGTCGTGGAGACCGTCGGCCTCGCCGACCGGCTCAAGCACCGGCCCACCCAGCTCTCCGGCGGCCAGCAGCAGCGCGTCGCCGTGGCGCGGGCGCTCGCGGCCCGGCCCGAGATCATCTTCGGTGACGAGCCGACCGGAAACCTCGACTCGCGCGCGGGTGCCGAGGTCCTCGGCTTCCTGCGCCGGTCCGTGGACGAACTGGGCCAGACCATCGTCATGGTCACGCACGACCCGGTGGCCGCCTCGTACGCGGACCGCGTGCTGTACCTCGCCGACGGCCGCATCGTCGACGAGATGTACAAGCCGACCGCCGAGGCCGTCCTGGACCGCATGAAGGACTTCGACGCCCGGGGGCGCACGTCATGACCGTCATGAAGACCTCGATGCGCAACTTCCTCGCGCACAAGGGCCGCATGGCGCTCTCCGCGATCGCCGTCCTGCTGTCGGTGGCCTTCGTCTGCGGGACGCTCGTCTTCACGGACACCATGTCCACCACGTTCGACAAGCTCTTCGCGGCCACCTCCTCGGACGTGACGGTGAGCGCCAAGGGCGCCTCCGACAGCGGTGAGACGACCGCCGACAACGGCAAGCCGCCCGTGATGCCGGCCTCCGTGCTCGGCGAGGTGCGGGGGGCCGACGGCGTGAAGTCCGCCGAGGGCACCGTCTTCTCGACTTCGGTCACCGTCGTCGACGCCGACAAGGACAACCTCTCGCCCACCAGCGGCGGCCCGACCATCGTCGGCAGCTGGAACGCCACCGACGCCCGCACCATGAAGATCACCTCCGGTGCGGCACCCAAGGGCGGCGACCAGATCATGGTCGACGCCGACACCGCCGACAAGCACGGCCTGAAGCTCGGCGACGAGATCGCGGTGATCAGCGCGGTCGGCACGCACCAGGCGAAGATCTCCGGCATCGCCGACTTCACCGTCACCAACCCCGGCGCCGCGATCTTCTACTTCGACACGAAGACCGCCCAGCAGGCCCTGGTCGGCGAGACCGGCGTCTACACCAACGTCAACGTCACCGCGGCCGCCGGGGTCAGCGACGCGCAGCTGAAGAAGAACGTCACCGCCGAACTCGGCGGCGGCTTCCAGGTCAAGACGGCCAAGGAGACCGCCGACGCCAACCAGAAGGACGTCGAGGGCTTCATGAACGTCATGAAGTACGCGATGCTCGGCTTCGCCGGGATCGCCTTCCTCGTCGGCATCTTCCTGATCATCAACACCTTCTCCATGCTGGTCGCCCAGCGCACCCGGGAGATCGGCCTGATGCGGGCCATCGGCTCCTCCCGCAAGCAGGTCAACCGCTCGGTGCTGGCCGAGGCGCTGCTGCTCGGCTTCGTCGGCTCGGTGCTCGGTGTGGGCGCGGGCGTCGGCCTCGCCGTCGGCCTGATGAAGCTCATGGGCCAGATGGGCATGGAACTGTCCACCGACGACCTGACGGTGGCCTGGACGACCCCGGTGGTCGGCCTCGTCCTCGGCGTGGTCGTCACCGTCCTCGCCGCCTACCTGCCCGCCCGGCGCGCCGGCAAGATCTCCCCGATGGCCGCCCTGCGCGACGCGGGAGCCCCGGCGGACGCCAAGGCCGGGTGGATCCGCGGCATCATCGGCACCGTCCTCACCGCAGGCGGCGTCTTCGCCCTGTACCTCGCGGCGGCGGCCGACAAGGCCACGGACGGCTCGCTGTGGCTCGGCATCGGCGTGGTGCTGTCGCTGATCGGCTTCGTCGTGATCGGCCCGCTGCTCGCCGGCGGAGTGGTCCGCGTCCTCGGCGCGGTCCTGCTGCGGATGTTCGGCCCCGTGGGCCGCATGGCCGAGCGCAACGCCCTGCGCAACCCGCGCCGCACCGGCGCCACGGGCGCCGCGCTGATGATCGGTCTCGCCCTGGTGGCGTGCCTGTCCGTGGTCGGCTCCTCCATGGTGGCCTCCGCCACCGACCAGCTCGACAAGACCGTCGGCACGGACTTCATCGTCCAGTCCGACAGCGGCCAGCTGCTCACCCCGCAGGCCGTCAAGGCCATGAAGTCGACGCCGGAACTGGAGCGGGTCACCGAGTACAAGTGGACCCAGGCCGACTTCACCACCCCCGACGGCGAGACCCTCAAGGACACGGCGATCACGGCGGCCGACCCGTCGTACGCGACCGACCTGCGCACCGAGACGGTCGCCGGCAAGCTGCCCGACGCCTACAAGCCCGACTCGATGTCCGTGCACGAGAAGTTCGCCAAGGACCACGGCATCAGCCTCGGCTCGAAGATCAAGGTGGCCTTCAAGGACGGCTCCGCCGCCGACCTGACGGTCCGGGCGATCACCAGCAGTGACGTCGTGATCGACGCGGGAGCGATGTACACGTCCATCGCCACGATGGCCAAGTACGTCCCGGCCGACAAGATGCCGCTGGACTCGCTGGTCTTCGCCACTGCCAAGGAAGGGCAGCAGGACGCGGCCTACAAGTCCCTGAAGTCGGCACTGCACGACTACCCGCAGTACACCGTGCGCGACCAGACCGACTACAAGGAGGCCCTGAAGGACCAGATCGGCCAGCTGCTCAACATGATCTACGGCCTGCTGGCCCTGGCGATCATCGTCGCCATCCTGGGCGTCGTGAACACCCTGGCCCTGTCCGTGGTGGAGCGCACCCGGGAGATCGGCCTGATGCGGGCGATCGGCCTCTCCCGCCGCCAGCTGCGCCGCATGATCCGCATGGAGTCCGTCGTCATCGCCCTCTTCGGCGCCCTGCTGGGCCTCGGACTGGGCATGGGCTGGGGCGCCACCGCACAGCAGCTGCTGGAGCTGGAGGGCCTGATGATCCTCGACATCCCCTGGCCGACCATCTTCGGCGTCTTCATCGGCTCGGCGTTCGTGGGCCTGTTCGCGGCACTGATCCCGGCGTTCCGGGCGGGCCGGATGAACGTCCTGAACGCGATCGCGACCGAGTAGCCACCCGAGAACCACCGCACACGGGGGTTGCGGGGGACGGCCCGCCCCGGAGGTCTCGGCCTCCGGGGCGGGCCTCAGCGCTGTCCGGCCGAACGCGAGGCGCGTCAGCCGCCGGTCGCCGTCCGCCGCTGGAGGACCACGTACCCGTTGGCCTGGCCCGCCACGGCGTACTCGGCGTCGGGGTGCAGCACCCGGGCGTAGCCCACCGGGTCCCGGTACGTGCCGTCGACGTTCTCCAGGGCGATGTACTCGGGGGTGACGCCCCGGGTGTTGCCGAGCCAGAAGACCCGGCAGCGCGAGGTGAGGCGGCTGATCGGGCCGACGTTGGCCTCGACGGTGGCGCCGTCGGGTATCCGCGCGAGCAGGCGTTCGACGCCGGACACCGCGGCCGGCTTGCGGTAGATCTCGGCCCCGGTGAGCTGCGCCAGCGGCAGCGAGGTGGTCAGCGCCAGCGCCGCGGCGGCGACGGCGGCCGGCAGTTGGGCGGCGTACGACCGCAGCCACGCGCGCGTGCTGAGGCGGGCGGTGGTGAGGGCGTCGGCGAGAGCGAGCACGACGACCGGCATCAGGACCGCGCTGTAGTGCCAGTCGGTGCCCCAGTAGTGCGCGTCCCCGGACAGGAAGCGCCAGCCGAGCGTCGGCAGCGCGACCACCAGCAGCGGGGAGCGCAGGGCCAGCAGCCCGGTGGTGGGGATCAGCAGCCAGGCGAGGGTGCGCAGCTTGGTGTCGAGGCCCTCGAAGGGGCTGCCCGCCTCGCTGACCTTGTTCCAGTAGTCGTAACCGCCCGACGGGCTGAACGACGGGATCACCACGGTGAGGACGATCACCGTCGCCGCCACGCCGAACACCGCGACACCGAGCGCGTACCGGACCGCCCGGGGCGACCGGCCGCGGGCCCGCCAGGCCACGACCAGCGCGATCGCGGCCAGTGTCAGCCCCAGGTCCTCCTTGACCAGCACCAGGGGAAGGGCCCAGCACAGGGCCGCCCGGCGGCGCTGTGCGAGGAGGGCCTCCAGGGAGAAGGCGATCAGCGGGACGGCGAAGCAGATCTCGTGGAAGTCGAAGTCGACGGCGCGCTGGACGCCCCAGGACAGCCCGTAGGCCAGGCCGAGCGCCAGACCCCGGCGTCGGCCCAGGAGCCGGGCGGCGGCGCGGGTGACCGGCACGGCGGACAGCGCGAAGAGCGCGGCCTGCGCGACCAGCAGCGTGACCGGCGAGGGAAACAGCCGGTACACCGGCGCGAGCACGGCGGTCACCGGGCTGAAGTGGTCCCCCAGGATGTCGAAGCCCGGCCCCTTGAGATCGGCGACCGGCGCCCGCAGATGCGCGTAGGCGCGCACGGCCTGCTCGAAGATGCCCAGGTCCCAGGAGAGGGTCGCCATGTGCCGGTAGCGGCCCACGGAGACGGTCGTGTAGGCGGCGAAGAGGACGGCGGCGAGGAGCCAGGGGTCGCATCGCGCGCCGAGACGGCGCCGGCCACCCGGGGTGCGGGTGACCGGCGTCGGTATCCGGGGCGACGGGGCCCGGAGGGTGGAGGCAGGCATGACGTGCCTTACGCAGGGGCGGGAATCGGACAGATCATGCCGTGGTGAAAACAACGGGTGGGGGTGAAGTTGTGAAGATTGGGCGGCTGATTCCCCCGTGACCGGCGGGACTGGCCACGGCCAGGGGAGAACGGGCGTTATCCACAGGCCCGCCGCGCGGGCGCGCATCGTCGTACGCTGGAGACCCCCGGCCCGCAGCGCGCGTCGGGCCCGTCGTGTTGCCCACCCCTGGACGGAAAAAGCCCCGTATGAGCCTGCACGGTCTGCTCGACGCCGTAGTCAAGGACGCCGCGCTCGCGGAAGCGATCAAGGCGGCCGCAGACGGCAACCGCATGCACGTCGACCTGGTCGGTCCCCCCGCGGCCCGCCCGTTCACCGTCGCCGCCCTGGCCCGCGACACGGGCCGCCCGGTGCTGGCGGTGACGGCGACGGGCCGCGAGGCCGAGGACCTGGCCGCGGCCCTGCGCTCCCTCCTCCCGCCCGAGGGGGTCGTGGAGTACCCGTCGTGGGAGACGCTCCCGCACGAGCGGCTCAGCCCCCGCAGCGACACCGTCGGCCGCCGCCTGGCCGTCCTGCGCCGCCTGGCCCACCCCCGGCCCGACGACCCCGAGACGGGCCCGGTCTCCGTCGTCGTGGCACCGGTGCGCTCCGTGCTCCAGCCACAGGTCAAGGGCCTCGGCGACCTGGAGCCGGTCGCGCTGAGGACCGGCCAGAGCGCCGACCTGAACGAGGTGGTCGACGCCCTCGCGGCCGCCGCCTACGCGCGCGTGGAGCTCGTCGAGAAGCGCGGCGAGTTCGCCGTCCGCGGCGGCATCCTCGACGTGTTCCCGCCCACTGAGGAACACCCCCTGCGCATCGAGTTCTGGGGCGACGACGTCGAGGAGATCCGCTACTTCAAGGTCGCCGACCAGCGCTCCCTCGAAGTCGCCGAGCACGGCCTGTGGGCGCCGCCGTGCCGCGAGCTGCTCCTCACCGAGGACGTCCGCACGCGCGCGCGTGCCCTGGCCGAACAGCACCCCGAGCTGGGCGAGCTGCTCGGCAAGATCGCCGAGGGGATCGCCGTCGAGGGCATGGAGTCCCTCGCTCCGGTCCTCGTCGACGACATGGAGCTGCTGCTCGACGTGCTGCCCAAGGGCGCCATGGCCGTCGTGTGCGACCCGGAGCGGGTGCGCACGCGCGCGTCGGACCTCGTCGCCACCTCACAGGAGTTCCTCCAGGCCTCCTGGGCGGCCACCGCCGGCGGCGGCGAGGCGCCCATCGACGTCGGCGCGGCCTCCCTGTGGTCCATCGCCGACGTCCGGGAACGGGCCCGCGAGCTGGACATGATGTGGTGGTCCGTCTCGCCGTTCGCCGCCGACGAGGAGTTGGACGACGACACCCTCAAGCTCGGCATGCACGCCCCGGAGACCTACCGCGGCGACACCGCCAAGGCCCTCGCCGACACCAAGGGCTGGCTCGCCGACGGCTGGCGCGCGGTGTACGTCACCGAGGGGCACGGCCCGGCGGCCCGTACGGTCGAGGTGCTCGGCGGCGAGGGCATCGCCGCCCGGCTCGACACGGACCTCGCCGAGATCTCCCCGTCGCTCGTGCACGTGGCGTGCGGCTCGATCGAGCACGGCTTCGTCGACCCGGCCCTCAGACTCGCCGTCCTGACCGAGACCGACCTGTCCGGCCAGAAGGCGTCCGGCCGCGAGGGCGCCCGGATGCCGGCCCGCCGCCGCAAGACCATCGACCCGCTCACCCTGGAGCCGGGCGACTACATCGTCCACGAGCAGCACGGCGTGGGCCGCTACATCGAGATGGTGCAGCGCACCGTGCAGGGCGCGACCCGCGAGTACCTGGTCGTCGAGTACGCGCCCGCCAAGCGCGGCCAGCCCGGCGACCGCCTCTACATCCCCACCGACCAGCTGGAGCAGATCACCAAGTACGTCGGCGGCGAGGCCCCCACCCTGCACCGCCTCGGCGGCGCCGACTGGACGAAGACGAAGGCCCGCGCGAAGAAGGCCGTCAAGGAGATCGCCGCCGACCTCATCAAGCTGTACAGCGCCCGCATGGCGGCCCCCGGGCACGCCTTCGGCGCGGACACCCCCTGGCAGCGCGAACTGGAGGACGCCTTCCCCTACGCGGAGACGCCCGACCAGCTCACCACCATCGCCGAGGTCAAGGAGGACATGGAGAAGTCGGTCCCCATGGACCGCCTGATCTGCGGCGACGTCGGCTACGGCAAGACCGAGATCGCGGTCCGGGCCGCCTTCAAGGCCGTCCAGGACGGCAAGCAGGTGGCCGTCCTGGTGCCCACGACGCTGCTGGTGCAGCAGCACTTCGGGACGTTCAGCGAGCGGTACGCGCAGTTCCCGGTGAACGTGAAGGCGCTCTCCCGCTTCCAGACCGACACCGAGGCCAAGGCGGTCCTGGAGGGCCTGCGCGAGGGCTCGGTCGACATCGTCATCGGCACCCACCGGCTGTTCTCGTCCGAGACGAAGTTCAAGGACCTGGGCCTGGTCATCGTCGACGAGGAGCAGCGCTTCGGCGTCGAGCACAAGGAGCAGCTGAAGAAGCTCCGCGCCAACGTCGACGTGCTGACGATGTCCGCGACCCCGATCCCCCGGACGCTGGAGATGGCGGTCACCGGCATCCGCGAGATGTCGACCATCACCACCCCGCCGGAGGAGCGCCACCCGGTCCTGACCTTCGTCGGCCCCTACGAGGAGAAGCAGATCGGCGCCGCCATCCGCCGTGAGCTGCTGCGGGAGGGCCAGGTCTTCTACATCCACAACCGCGTCGAGTCGATCGACCGTGCGGCGGCCCGGCTGCGCGAGATCGTCCCCGAGGCGCGCATCGCCACCGCGCACGGCCAGATGTCGGAGTCGGCCCTGGAGCAGGTCGTCGTCGACTTCTGGGAGAAGAAGTTCGACGTGCTGGTCTCCACGACCATCGTCGAGTCCGGCATCGACATCTCCAACGCCAACACCCTCATCGTGGAGCGCGGCGACAACTTCGGCCTGTCCCAGCTGCACCAGCTGCGCGGCCGGGTCGGCCGGGGCCGCGAGCGCGGCTACGCCTACTTCCTCTACCCGCCGGAGAAGCCGCTGACGGAGACCGCGCACGAACGGCTCGCGACGATCGCCCAGCACACGGAGATGGGCGCCGGCATGTACGTCGCCATGAAGGACCTGGAGATCCGCGGCGCGGGCAACCTCCTCGGCGGCGAGCAGTCCGGTCACATCGCGGGCGTCGGCTTCGACCTGTACGTGCGGATGGTCGGCGAGGCCGTGGCCGACTACCGGCGGCAGCTGGAGACCGGCGAGATCGAGGAGGAGCCGCCGCTCGAGGTCAAGATCGAGCTGCCGGTCGACGCGCACGTCCCGCACGACTACGCGCCGGGCGAGCGCCTCCGCCTCCAGGCGTACCGGGCCATCGCCTCCGCCAACACGGAGGAGGACGTCAAGGCCGTACGCGAGGAACTCGCCGACCGCTACGGCAAGCTGCCCGAACCGGTGGAGAACCTGCTGCTCGTCGCGGGCCTGCGCATGCTCGCGCGCGCGTGCGGGGTCGGCGAGATCGTGCTGCAGGGCAACAACATCCGGTTCGCGCCGGTGGAGTTGCGCGAGTCGCAGGAGCTGCGGGTCAAGCGGCTGTACCCGGGGGTCGTCATCAAGCCGGCGGTGCACCAGGTGCTGGTGCCGCGCCCGAAGACCGCGAAGGTGGGCGGCAAGCCGCTGGTCGGGCGGGACCTGCTGGCGTGGGTCGGGGAGTTCCTGACGTCGGTGCTGGGGTCTTGACGGCCAGGGGTGTCTGACGTCGGGGTCCGCTGAAGGTTCGTCAGGCCACCGGTCTCACCCGTGTACCGGTGGCCCGGCGCAGGGCCCCCGCCAGTCGGTCGCGGACCGCGACCTGCGCCGCGATCCGCGCGTCCAGCACCGCGAGCCGGTCGGCCGCGACCCGGAGGGCCCGGTCCGAGGCGGGCCCGGCCGTGACGTCGCCGTCCAGGCACGGCAGGAACACCCGCACGTCGTCGAGGGTCAGCCCGACCTCCAGCAGGCTGCGGATGTTGCGGACGCGGACCGCCGTACCGGCGTCGTACAGGCGGTAGCCGTTCGCGGCCCGTTCGGAGGTGATGAGCCCCGCCTGCTCGTAGTGGCGCAGGGCGCGCGCCGTGGTGCCGGTCGCCGCGGCGAGTTCGCCGATCCGCATACTCCGCATACGAGGTGCTGCCATGGGCGCCAGTCTCAGCCGACGACCGCGCCGCCGTCCACCGGAAGCACCACACCGGTGACGAACGACGCCTCCGGCGAGGCCAGTTGAGTGATCGCCCACGCCACCTCCCCGGGGCGGCCGATCCGGCCGAGCGGCGTGTGGTCGAGCTGCCACGCGCGGATCGCCGCACGCTGCTCGGGGGTGAGGCCCGAGTGGTCGGCGATCGGAGTGTCGATCGCACCGGGCGCCACGGCGGCGACCCGGATCCCCAGGGGCGCGAGCTCCACCGCCCAACTGCGCGTGAGGACCTCCAGGGCCGCCTTTCCCGCCGCGTACAGGGAGTTGCCGGGCCAGCCCCGCTGCCCCACCGAGGTCGTCACGTTCACGATCACACCGCGGCTCTCCTCCAGCGCCGGGAGCGCGGCCTGGACGAGCAGCACCGGTGCGAGGAGGTTCGTCGCGAGCTGGGGCTCGACGGCGGCACGCGTGTACGTGCGCAAGGACTGGGTGGTGACGATTCCGGCGTTGTTCACCAGCACGTCGATGCGGCCGTGCCGGTCGAGCACCGTGCGGACGATGGTCTCGGGGCCGTCGTCGGCCGTGATGTCGGCGACCAGCGGGCTGATACGGGACGGGTCATGGGCGGCGGTCTCGGCGAGGGGCGTCGCGCGGCGGCCCACGGCCACGACGTGCGCGCCCTCGTCGGCGAAGGCGCGGGCGGTGGCACGGCCTATGCCCGTACCGGCGCCGGTGACCAGCACGGTTCGGGGTGTCTCGGTTCGGGGTGTCGTCGGCGAAGTCCCGCGCCGATTCATCGAGGTCGAGGTCGGGGTCGACTTTGAGTTCGAGGGCGGGGTCGGGGTCGAGGTCGGGCTCGGGGGCGAGGTCGAGGTCCGGTTCGGGTTCGCGTTCGGAGAGTCCATGCGGGGATCGTCGGACCCTGACGCCAGCGTCAAGGTCAAGCGCGTGACGACGGTGTCCCCGCTGGCGTTCGCCGGTGCCACGGCGGCAGCCCCGTGCGCGCGGCCGTCGCTACTCGGCGTGCCGGAACAGCATCTCCGTCAGCTCGCGGAACACCTCCTCGGGATCACGGTCGCCCACCGGGCCGTCCAGGTTGTGGCTGAGCAGCAGCGTGGCGAAGCCGTGGGCCAGGGACCAGGCGGCGACACCGGCCAGGCGGGCGTCGGCGCCCCGGCCCTCCGGCGGCACCGCGGTGACGGCTTCGCGCAGGGCGTCCGAGGCGAGGGCCCGGGCCGTGGTCAGCTCCAGGTCGCCGGCGCGCAGCAGCTCGGGGGCGAACATCACCTGGAAGTGCGCCGGGTGCTCGCGCGCGAAGCGTACGTAGCGCACGCCCGCCTCCTTCAGGTCCGCCGCCTCCCGCAGCGCGGTCGCGAGCAGCCCGAAACCCTCGGCGGCGATCGCGGTGAGCAGCCCGGCGCGGTCCTTGAAGTGGTGGGCCGGCGCGGCGTGCGAGACGCCCGCGCGACGGGCCAGGTCGCGCAGGCTCAGCCCGGACGGACCGTCCACCGCGATCGCGTCGAGGGCGGCCGTGAGGATGGCGCGGCGCAGGTCGCCGTGGTGGTACGGACGGTTCGTGGTGCCCTTGCCGTCCGCTGATGCCTTGCTGGAGCTCATGGTCAGGAGCGTACGCAGAATCTAGCCATTGACAAGTTGGGGGCGGTCGAGGCAATCTTGTCATTGTCAAGTTGTGCGGGATCGGGTGCCGTCCGGTCTCGTGCCGAGGGGGCGGACGAGAGTGGAGGCACGCCATGCCGGAACAGGTCGACGAGACCGCGCAGGTCAGCGAGAACGGCGAGGGCGCGGTGCCGCAGGGCGGCAGCGTGGAGCCGGCCCGCGTGCGGCAGCTGTGGCATCTGCTGGAGCCCTTGCACGCGGTGCTGTACTACGCGCCGGAGGCTTTCGAGGAGGCGGCCGCCCTGGGTTTCGATACGCGGGAGCGCTGGCCGAGCTACTTCCCGTACCGCGCCGCCCCCTTGGGGGAGGCCGGCTCGCAGCGGGTGGCATCGGCCTTCTACAGCTTCAGCCCGCGCATGGTCGCGGAGCATGTCGAGCCGGCGTGGCGGATCGCGAGTCCGGGCGCCGTGCTGGAGGCGAGGACGCGGGCGGTCGACCGGGCCTACCGCGCCCTCTTCGGAGATCAGGTGGACAGCCCTGAGCTGGCGGAGGCCGCCGCGCTCGCCCGGCGCGCCGCCGAGGCGGCGGACCCGGCCGCCCGCCCGCTCGCCGCCGCCAATGCCGCGCTGCCCTGGCCGCAGGCTCCGCACCTGCAGTTGTGGCACGCCGCGACGATCCTGCGCGAGCACCGCGGCGACGGCCATCTCGCGGCCCTGCTCCTGGCGGGCCTGGACCCCGTGGAGTCGCTCGTCTCCTTCGCCGCGATAGGTGCCGCGTCGGTGGAACGCTTCGAAAGCCGAGGCTGGAGCCCCGGCGAATGGGCGGCCGCCCGCGACCGCCTCACCGCCAGGGGCTTGGTCGAGGTGGACGGTACGGCCACGGAGGCGGGCCGCGCCCTGCGTCACCGCGTGGAGCACCACACCGACCAACTGGCCGCCGGCCCATGGCAGTCCCTCGGCCCGGACGGCGTCGACCGGCTCACCGGCCTGCTGGGCGACTACTGGGTCGCGGTCCTGGGGTCGGGCCTGCTGCCCTCGGAGACGACGCTGGGCATAGGCAAGGTCTGAGGCAAGTCCGCAGCGGTTGACCGGGAGGCCGGGTGAGGGCGTCGGGCGGTCCTGCCCGGACACGGGAAGCCGCCCGCAGGACGGGCGTTGGAGCTGACACAGGAGCTGACGCCCAAGGTGCGTCCCCGCGGGCGGCCCCGCGCTGGTGGAGGCCCTACTGCTGGTCGGGCCGCTCGCGGTCGCGGTCCATGCCGAGCGAGCCTTCGACGCGCTGCTGCCCGGTGTCGACCTGGTCCTCGTACTTGCGGCCGGTCTTCTCGTTGATCTTCTGTTCCGCGGTGTCGGAGCCTTGCTTGCCCCTGTTCCGCGCCTGGCTCTTGAACTTGTCGAAGATGCCCATGCAGAACTCCTTCCGGGGGTGACTCAGAACCGACGATACGCGTGACATGCGAGGTATGCCCATTTGGGGCCCGGTGTGGTCTGTACCTCTCCCTCGCTACCGTGGGACCAGGCGCAGCCGCCCGAGCCCGGGCGGAACGGGCAAGCAGTGGAACAGGCAAGCAGGGGAGGGGCGTACGGTGAGGCGTCTGAGGGGCGGGGCGGCAGCGGTTGCCGCGATGGTGTTCGCCGGTGCGACGCTGGCCGGCTGCGAAGGACTGACCCCGCCTGCGGACGGCGGCGGACCCTCCGGCTCCGGCGCCCCGGCCGGCGGCAACGGCCGGGCGGTGAGCCCGCTGGACAACCCGGACGGCACGAAGCCGGGGCTGGCGGCGATCACGGCCACCGCGGACCGGGCGAGTGCCCGGGCTCTGATCGAGAAGGTGGCGACCAAGGGACGCGGCCCCCGCACCGGCTACGAACGGGACAAGTTCGGTTACGCCTGGATGGATTCGGCGCCCCGCGACGTCCCCTACTCCCACAACGGCTGCGACACACGGAACGACCTGCTGCGGAGGGACGGCGAGAACCTTCGCTTCCGGTCGGGTTCGGACTGCGTCGTTCGCTCCCTCACACTGCACGACCCGTACACGGGGAAGGTCATCGAGTGGACCAAGTCCCGTGCGACGAAGGTCCAGATAGACCACGTCATGCCGCTGTCGTACGACTGGCAGATGGGCGCGTCGCGCTGGACGAAGGACAAGCGGGAGGCCATCGCCAACGACCCGCTCAACCTCGTCCCGGTGGACGGACCGACCAACAGCTCGAAGGGAGACTCCGGTCCGGCGTCCTGGCTGCCGCCGAACAAGAGCATCCGCTGCTCCTACTCGGTGCGCTTCGCCCAGGTGTCACTGAAGTACGACCTGCCCGTGACCGACGCCGACAAGCGGATGATGCTGCGGCAGTGCGGCGGCTGAGAGAGGAGAACCCGGAGAGACCCACCCGTCCTGCGCTACCGTCCGCCGACATGACGACCCATGAGCTGGAGGCCCTGCGGAGCGCGCTGCGGGACAGGGCGGAGCCGGACGTCAGGATCCAGCAGATCCGGGTGCTGCGGCCGCCGGAAGGCGACGAACTGCTCGGTGTGCGGGTGCCCGTGGTGCGCAAACTGGCCCAGACGCACCGGGAGCTGGCGTGGGAGGACGTGGACGCGCTGCTGCACAGCCGTGTTCACGAGGAGCGGTTGGCCGGAGTGCTGGTGCTGGCCGAGCGGATGCGAACGGCCCGACGTGCGCAGCGTCAGGTTCTGGTCGACTTCTACTTGGCGCGGACCGGGTGTGTGGACAACTGGGACCTGGTGGACGCCTCCGCCCACGTCGTGCTCGGGCCGTGGCTCGTGGAGGGGCCCGAGGACGCCCTGGACGTGCTGGACGAACTGGCCGCCTCGTCCCGGCTCTGGGACCGCAGGATCGCCGTCGTCGCCACGCTGGCGCTGATCCGCGAAGGGCGTTTCGAGACGACCCTCCATCTGGTGCGCGCCCTGTGCCGCGACCCGGAACCGCTGATCCACAAGGCGCTCGGCTGGATGCTGCGCGAGATCGGCCGCCGGGACGGGCCCCTGCTGGTGGCGTTCCTCGGGCAGCACCTCGCCGACCTGCCGCGCATCACCGTCCGCTACGCGACGGAACTGCTCCCGGCGGCCGAGCGGGCGCGGTTCGTGAGAACGCGGTAGAGGGGACGCGCACCGAGCCGCCCTTCCGGCCACGAGGGGGTGGGACCGGTTTTCCCGCCCGGTAATTCGATTCCCGGTGCTCCGCTCCCACACCTACCGTGACCGCATGCAGACGAAGATATCGAGCCTCGCCGACCGCCCGGACATGCTGGAGCGGGTCGTCGGGATGGCGGACACCTGGCCGGAGTTCGTCATCCAGGACCTCGTGGGCGCCGCCCACTACCCGCGGATCGCCGCCGAACTCCCGCAGTACGTCCTGTTCGCCGAGGACGAGCGGGGCGAGGTCGTCGCGAGCGCGTACAGCGTGCCCTTCGCTCTCGGCGCCGAGGGCCGCGGCACCCTGCCGGGCAACGGCTGGGACACCGTTCTCGTATGGGCCTTCTCGGACCTGCGCCGCGGCGTCCGCCCCGACACCGTCAGCGCGATCTCGGTCTCCATCGCCCCGCACGCGCAGGGCCGCGGACTGTCCGCGGTGATGCTCTCGGCCATGCGCGACAACGCCCGCGCCCTCGGCTTCAAGGAGGTCGTCGCCCCCGTCCGCCCCAACGCCAAGCACCTCGAACCGCACACGCCCATCGAGGAGTACGCCCGGCGCGTCCGCCCCGACGGCCTGCCCCAGGACCCGTGGCTGCGGGTGCACGCCCGGGCCGGAGCCACCATCGACTCCGTGGCCCCGGCGTCCATGACGGTGGCCGCCCCGCTGGCGGACTGGCGCCGCTGGACCGGGCTGCCCTTCGACACCGAGGGCGACATCGTCGTGCCCGGCGCCCTGGTGCCGGTGCGCTGCGAGCCGGCCCGCGGGTACGCCGTGTACGTCGAACCCAACGTGTGGATGCGCCACCCCTTGTGAGGCGCGGCGGGCGGACGGCCGGGGCCGCGCGG
Organism: Streptomyces sp. NPDC006140; assembly: GCF_040628815.1. Classification (NCBI taxonomy): domain Bacteria; kingdom Bacillati; phylum Actinomycetota; class Actinomycetes; order Kitasatosporales; family Streptomycetaceae; genus Streptomyces; species Streptomyces sp. NPDC006140. The sequence continues at coordinate 162,455 of NZ_JBEXTS010000014.1, forward strand.
ACGGGCCGTGGGGACGAAGTGATCAGGACGACAACGGTTCGGTACAACCCGTAACCGGTTGTCCGTGTCGGGCTATACGCTCGGATTCCCCATCGGGCTACGTCACTCGCACATCCGTCCTATCGGCTACACCGGTCCAGGAGCAGTCATGTACGGCCACGGCGCGGCGCCGCCTCCCCGCAGCGCGGCAACGGTCATCTCCCTGCGCGTGCTGTTCGCCGCCGCCGGCTTCCTCACGTGCGGCCTGCTGGCCTGCGTACCGCTGTTCCGGGTGGCCGTCCTGCGCGGACGGGTCCTCGACTGGGTGCTGGCCTGGGCGACCCTGCCCCTGTCCATCGTGTGCTTCGCGGTGGTCGGGGTGCTGCCGGAGAGCGACGTGCGGACCGACATCGCGCTGGCCGTGATCCTCCTGATCGGCGCGGGCGCCGGCATCTACTTCCTCGTCGTGGACATCGCCCACCACAGCGAGCAGCGGCAGTTCGCCGGTCACGCGCCGCCGCACGCGCCGACCGTCCACTCCGCGTACGGCTACCCGCACCCGACGCCGCCCTACGCCCCCACGGCCACGCCCGCCCCGCAGCCCCCCGGACCGCACACACCCACCCCCCGCGACGCCACGCCCCAGGGCCCCGGCCCGGTCCAGCCGCCGCCGGCCCCCCAGCGTCCCGCGCCCGCCCGCATCGACCAGGTACGCGCCGAACTCGACGAGCTCAGCGACTACCTGCGCCGGCACGAAGGCGAGGGCCGGCGGGACGGCCACCCCGAGGACGGCAGGTGACCATGGCGGCAGGACGTGTCGTCGCCGGCCGCTACGAACTGTCCGCGCTCGTCGGGCAGGGCGGCATGGGACAGGTCTGGACGGCGTACGACCAGCGGCTCGACCGGCGCGTGGCGGTGAAACTGCTACGCCCGGACAAGGTGGCCGGTCAGGACGCGGAGGAGCTGCGCCGCCGCTTCGTGCGCGAGTGCCGGGTCACCGCGCAGGTCGACCACCCGGGCCTGGTCACGGTGCACGACGCGGGCAGCGAGGGCGAGGAGCTGTTCCTCGTCATGCAGTACATCGACGGCGCCGACCTCGCCGGCCATCTGGCCGAGCACGACCCGTACCCCTGGCCGTGGGCGGTCGCCGTCGCCGCGCAACTGTGCGCCGTGCTGAGCGCCGTGCACGCCGTGCCGATCGTCCACCGCGACCTCAAGCCGCGCAACGTGATGGTGAAGCAGGACGGCACGGTCACCGTCCTCGACCTCGGCGTCGCCTCCGTCATGGACGCCGACACCACCCGCCTCACCCACACCGGCACGCCCATCGGCTCGCCCGCCTACATGGCCCCCGAGCAGGCGATGGGCGGCGCGGTCGGCCCGTACACGGACCTGTACGCACTCGGTGTCGTCCTGCACGAACTGCTCAGCGGCGACGTCCCCTTCTCCGGTTCCACGGCCCTCGGCGTCCTGCACCGGCACCTGTACGAGCCCCCGCTGCCCGTGCGCCGCATCCGCCCCGAGGTCCCCGAAGCCCTGGAGACCCTCGTCCTGCGGCTGCTCGCCAAGGACCCGCAGCACCGGCCCGCCTCCGCGCAGGAGGTCTACGAGAACCTGGAGCAGCTCCTGCCCGCGCGCGGGACGCCCACCGGGGCAGCCCTCGACCCCACCCGCCCGTTCCTGCGCCCGCACGCCCCCTGGCCGGACCGGGCCCGCACCCCGGCGCCCCAGCCCGCGCCGCCCGCCGCGCCCGTCGCCGGGACCACCGGGAAGACGGACATCGCCCGCGCCGTCGACGAGGTCAAGCGGCTCCTCGGCGAGGGCCGCATCACCCAGGCCGTCGACATCCTCGGCGCGATCCTGCCCGCCGCCGCCGAACAGCACGGCGAGCACTCCCCGGTCGTGCGCACCCTGCGCAAGCAGTACGCGGCCACCCTCCTGGACGACGGCCAGTTCCGGCGCGCCCTGCCCGAGCTGCGCCGCCTCGCCGACGAACGCGCCGCCGAGGCCGGCCAGGCCGACCCGCAGTCCCTGCGCTTCCGCTACGAGGCCGCCCAATGCCTCGAACAGCTGGGCGAGCCGGCCGCGGCGCTCGCCGAGTACCGGGCCGTGCTGCCGTACTACGAGAACCAGTACGTCGCCGCCGGCGGCCCCGAACTCGCGCACGACGTCCGCCGCCGCATCGGCCACCTCCTGCTCGCCCTCGGCGACCGCGGCGCCGCCCACGACACCCTGGCCCGGCTGCTGCACGACGTGGAGCGCACCCACGGGCCCGGCCACCCGCTCGGCGCGGAGATCCGCAGGACGCTGCAGTGGCTGGGGCAGGTCCGCGGCTGACGGCAGCCCCGGGGCGGCGCGGCGGTGCCGGAAGTCCCGGTGAATCGTTGGTCGAATGGGTTGGCCAGAGCCTGGCCACTGCCTACCATCGATCACCGCAAGACTTTGTGCACCGTCGCACAATCTCCTCGGGAGGTCCCCTTGCACCGCCGCCGTCGCACCGCGCTCGTCCTCACCGCCGCGATCGCCGCAGCGGCGCCCCTGCTCACCGCCTGCGGGAACGACGCGCATCCCGGCGCGGCGGCCGTGGTCGGCGGGCAGCGGATCACCGTCTCCCAGCTGGAGGACCGGGTCGGCGAGGTCCGCGCGGCCCAGCGGGCGGCCGTGCGGAACGACGCCCAGTACCAGCAGGCCATCGCCAGGACCGGCACCCTCACCCGCGACACCCTGCACACCATGGTCCTCGACCGGGTACTGCACCGCGCCGCCGAGGACGCCGGGGTGACCGTCACCCGCCGGGAGATCCAGGGCATGCGGTCCGCCCTGGAGGAGCAGGCCGGCGGAGCCAAGGCGCTGGAGACGACCTGGCTGCAGCAGTACGGCATCCCGCCGCAGCGCCTCGACGACAACCTCCGCCTCCAGCTGGAGGCCCAGAAGCTCGCCGAGAAACTCGGCACCGACACCAACCGCCCCGAGTTCTGGAAGGCCCTGTCCAAGGCATCCAAGGACCTCAAGGTCGACCTCAACCCGCGCTACGGCACCTGGGACGTCCAGAAGAGCAGCCGCGCCGACGCCAAGACTCCGTGGGTGCGGGACGTGACGGCGGCACAGACGCAGCAGCAGCCCATGTAGGACAGCCCGCCCGCCGGGGCTGTGGATAACTTCCGGCACTGTCGGCGGCGTGGGATAGCTTCGAACCGTGAACGCCAACAGCTCCGAAGCCACCCCGGGCCCCGAGCAGACCGCCCCCGGCGCGGCCGCCGCCCCCGGCCGCGTCGTCCTGCTCACCACCAGCCACCGCGTCGCCCCCGGCCTGCTGTCCTGGCCCGCCTGGCAGGCCCTGCACGCGGCCGACCAGGTGCTGTGCGCGGACGGCGCGCACCCGCAGCTGCCGTACCTGCGCGAGGCCGGGATCACGGTCGACGAGGCCTCCCCGACCGCACAGGAGCTGGTCGACGCCTGCGCCGGCGGGCGCACGGTGGTGGTCGTGGCGACGGGCGAGGGCGAGCCGGCCCTGACGGACGGCCTGGCCCGCCTCGCCGGCACCGGCCGCGTCTCCATGCCCGAGCTGGAGCTGCTGCCCGCCTCATACGACCTGCCCGGCGCCCGTCTCCTCGACCTCGTCCAGGTCATGGACCGCATCCGCGCCGAATGCCCCTGGTCGTCCCGGCAGACCCACAAGGGCCTCGCCAAGTACGGCATCGAGGAGGCGTACGAACTCGTCGAGGCGATCGAGGAGGGCGACCGCGACGAGTTGCGCGAGGAGCTCGGTGACGTCCTGCTCCAGGTCGTCTTCCACGCCCGCATCGCCGAGGAGGACCTGGACGCGCCCTTCTCCATCGACGACGTGGCCGGCGGCATCGTCGCCAAACTGATCCACCGCCACCCGCACGTGTTCGGCGACGCGACGGCCACCACCCCCGAGGAGGTCAAGGAGCACTGGCTGCGCACCAAGGCGGTCGAGAAGCAGCGCTCCTCGATCACCGAGGGCATCCCGCTCGGCCAGCCCGGCCTGGCCCTCGCCGCCAAGCTCGCCTCCCGCGCCCGCACCGCCGGCCTGGAGATACCGCTCCCGCCCGTCGAAGGCATCGGCTACGACCTCCTCGCCCTGGCGGTCCGCGCCGAGGCGGAGGGCGTGGACCCGGAGGCAGCCCTGAGAGCGGCGGCCCGCGCCTACCGGGACGCGATCAGGGAGACCGAAGGCCGGGACTGACGACCCTGACAAAAAGCCCGGCAGGCCGGTCCTGACTCAGTCCTGCCAGTCCAGCTGCCCTTCCGGGATCCCCAGCGAGCGCGCGTGGGCCCGCGCCTGCCGACGCCCTTCCGCCCGCCCGCGGGGATCCTGCCCACGCGGATAGCGGAAGACCCGGCCGGCGAAGACCACGAACGCCTCCGCGGCGGTGTTGTAGTTGACGTACCAGCCGCCGGTCGGGGACAGACAGGCGGCGAGCCGCTCGGCCAGCGTCCCGGCGTCGGCCTCCTCCGCGGCGAAGTCCAGCAGGGTCCACTGCCGGGGCTGCCCGGCCGCCGCGTCCTCCACCTCCACCCTCGTGATCCTCGTGACGCGCAGCGGGACACCGGCCAACTCGGCCCCCAGCCGCAGGCTCTCCGCGATCAGCACGCCTTCCAGCATCCCGGCCCTCCTCCATCCAGCCCTCTTCTGTCTCGACGCGGCGAGCGTAGGGGCGCCCGCTGACAGCGGTGGCCGGTGGGTCCTGGGCGCCGCCGGCCCTGCGTAGGGTCGTCGCATGCGACATGACGTGCCCGGGGTGCCCGAACTGTTCTCGTGGGAGTTCGCGACCGACCCCTACCCCGCCTACGCCTGGCTCCGCGAGCACGCCCCCGTCCACCGGACGCGGCTTCCCAGCGGTGTGGAGGCGTGGCTGGTCACGCGGTACGCCGACGCCAAGCAGACCCTCGCCGACAACCGGCTCTCCAAGAACCCGGCGCATCACGACGAACCCGCGCACGCCAAGGGCAAGACCGGGATCCCCGGTGAGCGCAAGGCCGAGTTGATGACGCACCTGCTCAACATCGACCCGCCGGACCACACCCGGCTGCGGCGGCTCGTGTCCAAGGCGTTCACGCCCCGCCGGGTCGCCGAGTTCGCGCCGCGCGTGCAGGAGCTGACCGACGGTCTCATCGACGGGTTCGCGGCGCACGGGTCCGCCGACCTGATCCACGAGTTCGCCTTCCCGCTCCCCATCTACGCCATCTGCGACCTGCTCGGCGTGCCCCGCGAGGACCAGGACGACTTCCGGGACTGGGCGGGCATGATGATCCGCCACCAGGGCGGGCCCCGGGGCGGCGTCGCGCGGTCCGTGAAGAAGATGCGCGGCTACCTCGCCGACCTCATCCACCGCAAGCGGGAGGTCCTGCCCGCCGAACCCGTCCCCGGCGAGGACCTCATCTCCGGTCTCATCCGCGCCTCGGACCACGGTGAGCACCTCACCGAGAACGAGGCGGCCGCCATGGCGTTCATCCTGCTGTTCGCCGGGTTCGAGACCACCGTCAACCTCATCGGCAACGGCACCTACGCCCTGCTCACCCACCCCGAGCAGCGCGCCCGCCTCCAGGCCTCCCTCGCGGCCGGGGAGCGGGACCTGCTGGAGACCGGCGTCGAGGAACTCCTGCGCTACGACGGCCCTGTCGAACTCGCCACCTGGCGGTTCGCCACGCAGCCGCTCACCATCGGCGGGCAGCACATCGACGCGGGCGATCCGGTCCTCGTCGTCCTGGCCGCCGCGGACCGGGACCCGGAGCGGTTCGCCGACCCGGACCTGCTCGACCTCTCCCGCCGCGACAACCAGCACCTCGGCTACGGCCACGGCATCCACTACTGCCTCGGAGCCCCGCTCGCCCGTCTGGAGGGCCAGACCGCCCTCGCCGCCCTCCTCACCCGCCTCCCGGACCTCCGGCTCGCGGCGGATCCGGCCGACCTGAGGTGGCGCGGCGGCCTCATCATGCGCGGGCTGCGCACCCTGCCGGTGGAGTTCACCCCGGCGTGAGAGCCCGCCCTCACCAGCGGAGCGACCGGCTAAACATGACACGCCGTCAGACCTGTGATCTTCACGTGATCTGCGCGGCATGAACTTGTGACAAGTGATCGTCTGCCGATACGTTCACCCATCAGCGCGGCCCGGGCTCCTGCGCCGCGCCGGTCACTGCTGTCTCGCGAAAGGTCTCCGTATGCTCTCCGGGAACGGTCGGCACCGTCGCCCCCGCCAGGCTCCGGCTCTCCTCGTCGCGGCCGGAGTGACCGGCTCCGCCATCGCGATCCCCCTCCTCGGGGCCTCCGGCGCCAGCGCGGCCGACGGTACGACCTGGGACCGGGTCGCGGACTGCGAGACCGGCGGCGCCTGGAGCCAGAACAGCGGCAACGGCTACTACGGCGGCCTCGCGCTGTCCCAGGAGGACTGGGAGAACTACGGCGGCCTCGACTACGCCGCGAGCGCCGACCTGGCCAGCCGCTCCCAGCAGATATCCGTGGCCGAGAGAATCCTCGCCGACCAGGGGGTCGGCGCGTGGCGCACCTGCGGGCTGCTCTCCGGCCTCCAGCAGGACTCCACATCGGGCACATCGGACTCGTCCGAGTCATCTGACTCGTCCGGTCCGACCGACTCGCCCGGGTTGCTCGACTCCACCGAGCCGGATTCCTCGTCGACCCCTTCCGCGTCCCCCTCGACGTCCGCGTCCCCTGACGCGCCGTCGGCGCCGGAGGACGAACCAGCCAACTCCGACAAGTCATCCGATTCCGGGGACTCCGCGCCGAAGAGCCGGGAGCCCGACAGCTCCCCCTCGGCCGGTTCCGACAGTGGCGAGTCCGGCAACTCGCGGCAGGACGGCACCTCTTCGGCGCTGACCGACACCGGCTCCGGCCGCCACCGCGGCCCCAGCGCCGACGAGAACGCCGAGCCCGCGAACGGCCGCACGGACGAGTCCACGGGGCGGCACGCCTCGCGCGGCGGCGACGCCTCCCGCGACGCCGCGGACGGCTCCTACACCGTCCGCGCCGGCGACAGCCTCTGGTCCATCGCCGACTCCCTTGACCTCAGCGGCGGATGGCACGCGCTCTACGCCGGCAACAAGGACGCCGTCGGCGCCGACCCGAACCTCATCCGCCCCGGTCAGAGGCTCACGGTAGGGGTCGAAGCGGACGAGGAGTAGCCGGTGGGACAGAGCGGAAACGGCGGCGGAAGTCGCCCCGAAACCGCGCGAGTTCGCGTCATGTTTCGCGGCGAATGTCCCGTATAAGTGCGGTGAGAGATAGATCTCAGAAGCCCTGATCGTCTTTGAAATTCCGGCGATCACGTGCCTACGGTCATGACCGCTCGCCACCGCGAGCCCCGGCTGCCGCAACGCCGAATCCTGCCAGCGGCCGCACGGGAACAGTCGTCGCGTCAAGCGCCGTAGGCAGGAGCGGGGGACCCAAGGTAGGCGCCCGACCGGACAGTTGTGCCGGAAGGGCTCGGGGTGAAGCCGCGTCCCGGGAGGGACGCGGCCGGGCAACTCAACCGGCCCGAACCCGACAGCTCACCTCGCAGGCGTCGGTGAGGGGATCCATCCATGCTGTTTTCCGGCAAGGGCAAGCACCGTCGTCCGTCCAAGGCCACTCGCGCCATCGCCGTCGCCGGTGTCGCCGGCGCCGCCGTCGCCGCTCCGCTGATGGCGGCCGGCAACGCCTCCGCCGCCACCGCCTCCGAGTGGGACGCCGTGGCCCAGTGCGAGTCCGGCGGCAACTGGTCCATCAACACCGGCAATGGCTACTACGGCGGTCTGCAGTTCTCCGCCTCCACCTGGTCGGGCTACGGCGGCACCAAGTACGCCTCCACCGCCGACCAGGCCACCAAGGCCCAGCAGATCGAGATCGCCGAGAAGGTCCTCGCGAGCCAGGGCAAGGGTGCCTGGCCGGTCTGCGGCAAGGGCCTGTCGAGCGCCGGCTACACCGGCGGCGGCTCCACGCAGAGCAGCGGCTCCACGGAGACCCGCCAGACCGAGCAGCAGGCGGCCTCCCGCTCCGAGGAGCGCCCGGCCCAGACCCAGAAGAGCCAGAAGACCGTCACCACGCCGACCGGCAAGAAGGTCAAGAAGGGCGACGGCGAGTACAAGGTCGTCAAGGGTGACACCCTCAGCTCGATCGCGACCGAGCACAAGGTCGAGGGCGGCTGGGAGAAGCTGTTCGAGCTGAACAAGGACATCGTCACCGATGCCAACCTCATCTACCCGGGCCAGCAGCTGCACCTGAAGTAAGCAGCGGCCTGCCCCCGTCCCCACGGGCTCCCCGCCCCGGCGCGTGTTCCCCCGTACGCGCCGGGGCGGGGTCTTTTCTGCCCCGGGCTCTCCGCCCGATCTTTCGGCCGGTCTTTGCAACCCCGCTTTGTTCCGTTCGGAAACAATTTACTCTCGGTTCTGTCCATGGGATGGGCGACCCGGTGGCCGATCGCCCGGAGCCGGTTAGGCTCATGTCGCGAGCCACCACGGCCCGCACCTCGCCGGGTCCACGCGACCCGCGTACCCGCGTCACATGAAGAAGGAGATGCTCGTGCCGTCCATCGACGTCGTCGTAGCCCGGGAAATCCTGGACTCCCGAGGCAACCCCACGGTCGAGGTCGAGGTCGGCCTCGACGACGGCAGCACCGGTCGTGCCGCCGTCCCGTCCGGCGCCTCCACGGGCGCCTTCGAGGCCATCGAGCTCCGCGACGGCGACTCGAACCGCTACCTCGGCAAGGGTGTGGAGAAGGCCGTCCTCGCGGTCATCGAGCAGATCGGCCCGGAGCTGGTCGGCTATGACGCCACCGAGCAGCGCCTGATCGACCAGGCCATGTTCGACCTGGACGCCACCGACAACAAGGGCTCGCTCGGCGCAAACGCCATCCTCGGCGTCTCGCTCGCCGTCGCCCACGCCGCCTCCGAGGCCAGCGACCTCCCCCTCTTCCGTTACCTGGGCGGCCCGAACGCGCACCTGCTGCCGGTGCCGATGATGAACATCCTGAACGGCGGCTCGCACGCCGACTCCAACGTGGACATCCAGGAGTTCATGATCGCCCCGATCGGCGCGGAGTCCTTCTCCGAGGCGCTGCGCTGGGGCGCCGAGGTCTACCACACGCTGAAGAAGGTCCTGAAGAGCAAGGGCCTGGCCACCGGCCTCGGCGACGAGGGCGGCTTCGCCCCGAACCTCGGCTCCAACCGCGAGGCCCTCGACCTCATCCTCGAGGCCATCAAGGAAGCCGGCTACACCCCGGGCGAGCAGATCGCCCTGGCGCTCGACGTCGCCGCGTCCGAGTTCTACAAGGACGGCTCCTACACCTTCGAGGGCAAGACCCGCTCGGCCGCCGAGATGACCGAGTACTACGCCGAGCTGGTCGAGGCGTACCCGCTGGTCTCCATCGAGGACCCGCTGTTCGAGGACGACTGGGAGGGCTGGAAGACCATCACCGACAAGCTCGGTGACAAGGTCCAGCTCGTCGGCGACGACCTGTTCGTCACCAACCCCGAGCGCCTCGCCCGCGGCATCGAGGAGGGCGCGGCCAACGCGCTCCTGGTCAAGGTCAACCAGATCGGCTCCCTGACCGAGACCCTGGACGCCGTCGAGCTGGCCCAGCGCAACGGCTTCAAGTGCATGATGTCCCACCGCTCCGGCGAGACCGAGGACGTCACCATCGCCGACCTGGCCGTCGCCACCAACTGCGGCCAGATCAAGACCGGCGCCCCGGCCCGCTCCGAGCGCGTCGCCAAGTACAACCAGCTGCTGCGCATCGAGGAGATCCTCGACGACGCCGCGGTGTACGCCGGCCGCTCGGCCTTCCCGCGCTTCAAGGGCTGACCCCGGCCACAAGAGGCAGCGTCGTACGTACGTCCCCGTACCCGGTCCCGTACCGTGTCCGGGGACGTACGCGCGTATGACGGCGGAGCGGGAGGCGGACACATGGCCGTGAAGGACCGGGACCGGTTCTCCACCGCGACCAGGATCCGGCTGCTCGGTGAGCAGACCGCGGCCCGGGTCTACCGCTCCCAGACCAAGCGGCAGGCCCGCCGCTCCCGGCTGACCGGCCGGGCCGCGCTGCTCGCGCTGGTGATGTGCTCGCTGATCGTGGCACTGGCCTACCCGATGCGGGAGTACGTCTCCCAGCGCGCGGAGATCGACGACCTGCAGCGCGAGCAGCAGCAGGCCCGCCAGCGCGTCGAACGGCTGCGCGACATGAAGGCGCGCTGGCAGGACGACGCCTACGCCGAGCAGCAGATCCGGCAGCGGTTGCACTACGTCATGCCGGGGGAGACGGGGTTCATCGTCGTCGACCCGCACGCGGCGCAGCAGTCGCGCGCCGACCTCGGGGCGGCCGACCGTCCCTGGTACGCGAACATCTGGGACGGGGTCGACAAGTCCGACGCCTCCGACCAGTAGATGTGACCCCAGAAAACGTGACCCCAGAGAAAGACAGCCTGAAGACAGTCATGGAAACGCCCCCGCCGACCACTCCGCGCACCGAGCCCACCGACGCGGACGTCGAGGCCTTCAAGCAGCAGCTCGGTCGGCCCCCGCGCGGCCTGCGGGCCATCGCGCACCGCTGCCCCTGCGGACAGCCCGACGTCGTCGAGACGGCCCCGCGGCTGCCGGACGGCACGCCGTTCCCCACGCTGTACTACCTGACGTGCCCGAAGGCGAACTCCGCGATCGGCACGCTGGAGGCGAACGGCGTGATGAAGGAGATGACCGAGCGGCTGGCCTCGGACCCGGAGCTGGCGGCCTCCTACCGGGCGGCGCACGAGGACTACATCCGGCGCCGTGACGAGATCGAGGAGCTGAAGGACTTCCCCAGCGCCGGCGGCATGCCGGACCGGGTGAAGTGCCTGCACGTGCTGGTGGCGCACTCGCTGGCCGCGGGCCCCGGGGTGAACCCGCTGGGCGACGAGGCGCTGGCCATGCTGCCGGAATGGTGGCGCAAGGGCGCCTGTGTGACGACCGCCGAGGAGGATGCCCAGTGACCCGTGTCGCCGCCGTGGACTGCGGTACGAACTCCATCCGGCTGCTGGTCGCCGACGCCGACCCGGCCACCGGCGAGCTCGTCGACCTGGACCGCCGGATGACGATCGTCCGGCTGGGGCAGGGCGTCGACCGCACCGGCCGGCTCGCCCCCGAGGCACTCCAGCGGACCTTCGCGGCGTGCCGCGAGTACGCCGGGATCATCAAGGAGCACGGGGCGGAGCGGCTGCGGTTCGTGGCCACCTCCGCCTCCCGGGACGCCGAGAACCGGGACGAGTTCGTCCGCGGGGTGCTGGACATCCTGGGCGTCGAGCCCGAGGTGATCTCCGGGGGCCAGGAGGCCGAGTTCTCCTTCACCGGCGCGACCAAGGAGCTGGCCGGGCGCGACCACCTGCCCAAGCCCTACCTGGTGGTGGACATCGGCGGCGGTTCCACCGAGTTCGTCGTCGGCGAGGACCAGGTCCGGGCGGCCCGGTCGGTGGACATCGGCTGCGTCCGCATGACCGAGCGGCACCTGGTCCGGGACGGCGTGGTGAGCGACCCCCCGACCGAGGAGCAGATCGCGGCGATGCGGGCCGACATCGAGGCCGCGCTCGACCTCGCCGAGGAGACGGTCCCGCTGCGCGAGGCGCGGACGCTGGTGGGCCTCGCCGGGTCCGTGACGACCGTGTCGGCGATCGCCCAGGAGCTGCCCGAGTACGACTCGGAGGCCATCCACCACTCCCGGGTCTCCCGCGAGCGGGTCCGCGAGATCACCGAGTGGCTGCTGCGCTCCACGCACGCCGAGCGGGCGGCCGTGCCGTCCATGCACCCGGGCCGGGTCGACGTGATCGGGGCGGGGGCCCTCGTCCTCCTGTCGATCATGGAGCGCATCGGCGCGGAGGAGGTCGTCGTCAGCGAGCACGACATCCTCGACGGCATCGCCTGGTCGGTGGCCTAGCCCGCTTCTGAGCAGGCATGGATCACGAATGAGCGCGTTCGAGGGGTCCTCAGGGGCCCCTCGGCGACAGCCCGTCGGAAAAGTTCGTGAAGTTCTTCACAAGGAATTCGGCCCTCCCGGGCGACGAGAAGGGCCGCGTTGACCCGTCCGGGGGCCGAACGGCCCTTTGAACATGTTCAGAAGCATGGTATGGAGGGGTCCGGGAAGGAGCCCGGAACCGGACTCCGGGAGGGACTCACAGGGGCTCTTTCCACCCAGAGAGGCAGCTCACGCGGCATTGACAACGGTCCGGGGTGCACAAACGATCCCGGTTGTCACCATGACGTGGATCACGCGGGCCGCGGAGGATAACACACACCCTGCGCAAGCTTGTGAAGGGGCGCACGAGCCACCCCCCTGAAGCGGGTGGATACTCGATGGCATGAGCACCACGGAGCGTCCCAGGATCCTCGTAGTAGGCGGTGGGTACGTAGGCCTGTACGCAGCTCGGCGCATCCTCAAGAAGATGCGTTACGGCGAGGCGACCGTCACGGTCGTCGACCCCCGGTCGTACATGACCTACCAGCCCTTCCTCCCCGAAGCCGCCGCCGGCAACATCTCCCCGCGCCACGTCGTCGTCCCGCTGCGACGCGTGCTGCCCAAGGCGGAGGTCCTCACCGGCCGGGTCACCACCATCGACCAGGACCGCAAGGTCGCCACGGTCTCCCCGCTGGTCGGCGAGGCCTACGAGCTGCCCTTCGACTACCTGGTGATCGCGCTCGGCGCGGTCTCCCGCACCTTCCCGATCCCCGGCCTCGCCGAGCAGGGCATCGGCATGAAGGGCATCGAGGAGGCCATCGGCCTGCGCAACCACGTCCTCGAGCAGCTCGACAAGGCCGACTCCACCACGGACGAGGAGATCCGCCGCAAGGCCCTCACGTTCGTGTTCGTGGGCGGCGGGTTCGCCGGTGCGGAGACCATCGGTGAGGTCGAGGACATGGCCCGCGACGCGGCCAAGTACTACAAGAACGTGTCCCGTGAGGACATGCGCTTCATCCTGGTCGACGCCGCCGACAAGATCCTCCCCGAGGTCGGCCCCAAGCTCGGCAAGTACGGCAAGGAACACCTCGAGGGCCGCGGTGTCGAGGTCTACCTGTCGACCTCCATGGACTCCTGCGTCGACGGCCACGTGGTGCTGAAGAACGGCCTCGAGGTCGACTCCAACACGATCGTCTGGACCGCCGGCGTCAAGCCCAACCCGGTCCTGTCCCGCTACGGCCTGCCCCTCGGCCCGCGCGGTCACGTCGACTGCGAGACGACCCTCCAGGTCAAGGGCACCGACTACATCTGGGCCGCCGGCGACAACGCCCAGGTCCCGGACCTGGTCGGCCGCAAGGCGGGCAACGAGAACGCCTGGTGCCCGCCGAACGCCCAGCACGCGCTGCGCCAGGCCCGCGTCCTCGGCGACAACGTCCTGTCCGGCATGCGCGGCTTCCCGCAGAAGGACTACGCGCACGCCAACAAGGGCGCGGTGGCCGGCCTCGGCCTCCACAAGGGCGTCGCGATGATCGTCATGGGCAAGATGAAGATCAAGCTCAAGGGCCGTCTCGCCTGGTACATGCACCGTGGCTACCACGGCCTGGCGATGCCGACCTGGAACCGTAAGATCCGCGTCTTCGCCGACTGGACCCTCGGCATGTTCCTCAAGCGCGAGGTCGTCTCGCTCGGCGCCATCGAGACGCCGCGCGAGGAGTTCTACGAGGCCGCCAAGCCGGCCCCGGTCGCCGCCGCGCCGAAGGAGAAGACCGAGGAGAAGGCCAAGGCCTCCTGACCTCCGGTCGGACATCCGCCTGACGAAGGGCCTCCCGCCATCCGTGGTGCGGGAGGCCCTCCGGCGTGTTTTGCCCATACATGACGCGTGCCGGGGACTGCGCCGAAGCCCCGCAGGTGTTTACGTGGTGTCGGACATTCCGGGATTCCCCGTCACGGAGGTGTACACCATGGCAGACGCCGCGCCGCGGCTGCAGGGCCTCTTCACACAGTTGCTGGGAGCACCGCTCCCGGTGCGCATCCGCGCCTGGGACGGTTCGCAGGCGGGCCCGCCGGGCGCGCCGACCCTGGTCGTACGCAACCGCCGCGCCTTGCGCCGCCTGCTGTGGAAGCCGGGCGAACTGGGCCTGGCCCGCGCCTGGGTGGCGGGCGACCTCGACATCGAGGGCGACCTCTACACCACGCTCGACCTGCTGGCCGGCCTGATCTGGGAGCGCGGCGAGGACGCCCGCACCCTCGCCCAGGCCCTGCGCGACCCCGAGGTCCGCGCCGCCGTACGCGGACTCGTCAAGCTCGCCGGCCCTCCGCTGCCGCCCGCACCGCCCCGCGAGGAGACCCGCAGCCCTCGCCGCCACCTGCACACCAAGCGCACCGACAGACGCGCCATCAGCCACCACTACGACGTCGGCAACGACTTCTACGAGATCGTCCTCGGCCCGTCCATGGTGTACTCCTGCGCCTACTGGCCAGCCCCGGACAGCACCCTCGAACAGGCCCAGCGCGACAAGCTCGAACTCGTCTGCCGCAAGCTCGGCCTGAAGCCCGGTCAGCGGCTGCTCGACGTCGGCTGCGGCTGGGGCTCGATGGCCATCCACGCCGCCCGCGAGCACGGCGTGAGCGTCGTCGGCGTCACCCTCTCCCAGGAGCAGGCCGCCTACGCCCGCAAGCGCGTCGCCGACGAGGGACTCACCGACAAGGTCGAGATCCGCGTCCAGGACTACCGCGACGTCCGCGACGGGCCGTACGACGCCGTCTCCTCCATCGGCATGGCCGAGCACGTCGGCGCCGGCCGGTACCTGGAGTACGCCGCCGACCTGTACGACCTGCTCAAGCCCGGCGGGCGGCTGCTGAACCACCAGATCGCCCGCCGCCCGCAGCGCGACGAGTCGACGTACAGCGTCGACGCGTTCATCGACTCCTACGTCTTCCCCGACGGCGAGCTCCAGCCCGTCGGCAGCACCGTCACCCTGCTGGAGCGGGCCGGCTTCGAGGTGCGCGACGTCGAGTCGATCCGCGAGCACTACGCCCTCACGCTGCGGCAGTGGGTCGCCCGCCTGGAGGCCGACTGGCAGCGCGCCGTCCGGCTCACCAGCCCCGGCCGCGCCCGCGTCTGGCGCCTGTACATGGCCGCCTCCGCGCTCGCCTTCGAGCACAACCGCATCGGCGTCAACCAGGTCCTGGCCGTGCGCACCCCCGAGTCGGGGGAGTCCGGCATGCCGCTGCGCGCCCGCACCTGGAACTGAGAACGAAGCAGGGCCCCCTTTCCCGGCGGCGGGAAAGGGGGCCCTCCTGGTGTCTGCCGTCCGCTACTCGGCCTTGATCGCCTCCAGCATGTTCAGCCGAGCCGCGCGCCGGGCCGGCCACAGCGCCGCGAGGACGCCCACCGTCGCGGCCAGCAGGAGGAAGACGCCGATCCGCGCCCAGGGCAGGACCAGCTCGTACGTCGCCATCTTGGAGGCCAGCAGCTCCCCGGCCGCCCAGCCGAAGAACACGCCGAGACCGATGCCCAGCACCGCGCCGAACAGCGAGATCACCAGGGACTCCAGGCGGACCATCCGCTTGATGCCCTTGCGGTCCAGGCCGATCGCGCGGAGCATGCCGATCTCCTGGGAGCGTTCGAAGACCGACATGGCCAGGGTGTTGATGACGCCGAGGACCGCCACGATCACCGCCATGGCGAGCAGGCCGTAGACCATGTTCAGCATCAGGGTGAACATCTGCGCGATCTCGTTGGAGATGTCGTCCTTGGACTGCACCTTGATGGCCGGGTTGGTGCCGAGGGCCTTCTCCAGCTTGTCCTGCACCGCGCCGGAGGCGCCGTCGGAGGTCTTCACCATGACCTTCATGTTGTACGGGTCCGACTCGTGCGGGGCGAGGGTCTTCTCGTCGAGCAGGATGCCGCGCAGGAAGTCGTTGCTCTCGTAGGTCCCGGCGACCGTCAGCCGCTCCTTCTTGCCGTCCCCGAAGGAGACGGTGAAGCCGGAACCGGCCTTCCAACCGTAGGACTTGGCGGTCTCGCTGTCCACGACGACGTCCGTGCCGCCGACCTTGAGGGAGCCGTCGTCGACCTTCGGGCCGATCAGGTCGCCGAGCGCGGCGCCGTTGACGCCGGTCAGGTACTCGCTCTGCCCGTCGATCCGGGACTCGGCGTTGAGCATCGGGCTGGTGGCGGTGACGTCACCGGCCTGCTTCAGCTTCTTCTCGACGTCCGGCGACAGCGGGTTGCCGTTCGCCATGGACACCACGTAGTCGGCCTTGATCGACGCCGACGCCATCTTCTCGATGGCCTGCTGCAGGCTGCCCGCCATCACCGTCATCCCGGTGATCAGGGTCAGGCCGATCATCAGCGCGGAGGCGGTGGCGGCCGTACGGCGCGGGTTGCGCACCGAGTTCTGCCGGGCCAGCTTGCCGGAGACACCGAAGGCGCGCAGTGCCGGCGCCGCGGCGGCGATCAGCGGGCGGGACAGCAGCGGGGTCAGGATGAACACGCCGATGATCAGCAGCACCGCGCCGAGGCCCATCGGCATCTGGCCGTCCGAGCCGTCCATGGTCGTGGCGACCAGGACCACCGCGACGCCCGCGGCCGAGACCAGCGCGCCCAGCGTGTTGCGCAGCACCAGCGACTTGGTCGTGGCCTTGGCGTGGACGCTGTTCATGGCGGCCACCGGCGGGATCTTCGCGGCCCTACGGCCCGGCAGCCACGCCGCGAGCATGGTCACCAGGATGCCGACCGCGAGCGCGGCGAGGATCGTCGCGGGCTTGATCACCAGCGGCCCGTCCGGGACGGTCGCGTCGAACGTGCCCATCAGGGAGCGCAGTCCGGCCCCGATGCCGATGCCCGCGAGCAGACCGGCCACGGCGGCGACCGCGCCGACCACGAACGCCTCGATGAGCACCGACCGCGTCACCTGCCGGCGCGAGGCGCCGACCGCCCGCATCAGCGCCAGCTCCCTGGTGCGCTGGGCGACCAGCATGGTGAAGGTGTTGGCGATGATGAACGTGCCGACGAACAGGGCGATGCCGGCGAAGACCAGCAGGGCCGTCTGCATGCCGCTCATCGACTCGGCGATCGACTTGGCCTGGTCGTCGGCGAGCTGCTTGCCGGTGGTGGTCGAGACGGTGCCCTTGGGCAGCGCCTTGTCCAGCTCCGCCTTCAGCGCGGCCTGCGAGACGCCCGGCTTCGCCTTGACGACGATCTGGTCGTAGACGCCCGGCTTGCCGAGCAGCTTCTGGGCGGTCGCGGTGTCGAACAGGGTGAGGCTGCCGCCGGCCGCGACGTTGCCGTCGTCGGTGGTGAAGATGCCGGTGATCTTCGGCGTCAGGACCGGTCCGTCGACCGACATGCGCACGGTGTCACCGACCTTGTAGCCGGCGCGCTTCGCCGTCTCGGAGTCGATGAGGATCTCGCCGCGGCCCTTGGGGGCGTGCCCGCTGACCAGGGGGTAGCGGGGGTCCTTGGTGCCCCAGTAGTTGCCGCCCTGCGACTGGAAGCCCTCGCCGATCAGCTTGCCGTGCTTGTCGGCGATGGCGGTGAAGTTCTGCACGACCCCGATGGCGGAGGCGGCACCGGGCACCCGCTCGCTCGTGTCGAGCGTCGCCTGGGTCAGTTCGTGGAGCTTGCCGATCCGGTCGCCCTCGGATTCCTGGTACTCCGCCGTCACGGCGACGTCGACCTGGTCGAAGCCCTTGGCGGAACTCTTCTGGAACGCGTCGGAGATGGTGTTGGTGAAGACCAGGGTCCCCGACACGAAGGCCACGCCGAGCATCACGGCGAGCACGGTCATCAGGAGCCGGGCCTTGTGCGCGAGCACGTTGCGCAAGGCGGTACGGAACATGGGTTCTTCTTCTCAGTCCTGTCGGTCCTGACGGGGGATCAGCTGGTGCGGCCCTTGGCGTCGAACGCCTTCATGCGGTCCAGGACCGACTCGGCCGTCGGGCGGTACATCTCGTCGACGATCCGGCCGTCCGCCAGGAAGATCACCCGGTCCGCGTAGGCGGCGGCCACCGGGTCGTGGGTCACCATCACCACCGTCTGGCCCAGCTCCCGCACGGAGTTGCGCAGGAAGCCCAGCACCTCGGCGCCCGAGCGCGAGTCGAGGTTTCCGGTGGGCTCGTCGCCGAAGATGATCTCCGGCCGGGAGGCCAGCGCGCGGGCCACGGCGACGCGCTGCTGCTGGCCGCCGGAGAGCTGGGAGGGCCGGTGGCCGAGCCGGTCCGCCAGGCCCACCATCCGGATGACGGAGTCCAGCCACTGCTGGTCCGGCTTGCGGCCCGCGATGTCCATCGGGAGGGTGATGTTCTCCAACGCGGTCAGGGTCGGCAGCAGGTTGAACGCCTGGAAGATGAAGCCGATCTTGTCCCGGCGCAGCTTGGTCAGCTGCTTGTCCTTCAGGGAGCCCAGCTCGGTCTCGCCGATGCGCACGGACCCGGAGGAGAACGTGTCGAGACCGGCCACGCAGTGCATCAGGGTCGACTTGCCGGAGCCGGAGGGGCCCATGATCGCGGTGAACTCGGCCTGCCGGAAGTCGACGGAGACCCGGTCCAGGGCGACCACCTGGGTCTCACCCTGTCCGTAGATCTTCGACAGATCCGTGGCGCGCGCGGCCACGGTGGTGGCCCGGTCGGCGAGGGATGCGGTGGTCACGGGATGGCACTCCTGACGGGACGACGGTGTTGGGGAAGGACGTGTTCCATCGTCCGGGTGCCACACCGCCGTGTAGTCACCCGTTGTTCCGGTTCCGGGGGCCGACTGCGGGCTGACCCAGCCGGGCAGTGTCATACCTGGGGATGACGAACGCCCCTGAGGGGTCCCCGGTTGTCGGAGGCCGCGTGCGCGTCGTGTCGAGAACAGGTGGAGTGCCCTCGTTCGGGCGGTGAAATTCCGTCATTCCGCATACACGGCCGACGGCCGCGCGTAAGGCTATTGGCAAGTGCGGATGGCGCGTTCCGTGTGCTGATGCACCCTCAGACGTCAATAAAATAAGACAACATCGGTCCGCCCTTCCGCTGTTCGGGGGACCCGTCCCGATAGTCTCGGAACCTCGATGCGGAGCCCATGGCCTGCCCGGATGGTGGAATGCAGACACGGCGAGCTTAAACCTCGCTGCCCCTTCGCGGGCGTGCCGGTTCGAGTCCGGCTCCGGGCACCTTCCGATCCCTGTGTGGTCCATTGAGAAGTTCGCGGCGTGCCCGTTGACAGCGGTCGCATGCCGTCAGACACTCACATCCAACAATGGTGAAGAAAATTTCACCACACGAACGGATGAGAAGAGGGCGTCCGATGCGCACCACCGTCGGCATCATCGGAGCCGGCCCCGCCGGCCTCCTCCTCGCCCGGCTGCTGCACAACGCCGGCATCGACTCGGTCGTCCTGGAGAGCCGCGACCGCGACTACGTCGAGCGGCGACAGCGGGCCGGGATCCTGGAGCAGGGCACGGCCGACGTGCTGCGCGCGGCCGGCGCCGGGGCCCGCATGGACCGCGAGGGACTGCGCCACGACGGCATAGAGCTGCGCTTCGACCGCCGCCGCCACCGCGTCGACTTCCCCGCCCTCACCGGCGGCCGGTCCGTGATGGTCTACGCCCAGACCGAGGTCTGCAAGGACCTCATCGCGCTCCAGCTCCGGGAGGGCGGCCCGCTGCTCTTCGAGGCGGAGGCGCTGGCCGTGGAGGACGCGGGCACCGACGCCCCCCGCGTCCGCTTCCGGCACCAGGGCCGCGAGGACGTCCTGGAGTGCGCGTACGTCGTCGGCTGCGACGGCTTCTGGGGCGTGGCCCGCCAGGCCATCCCGGCCGCACTGACCCAGGTCTTCGAACGGACGTACCCCTTCGGCTGGCTCGGCATCCTCGCCGACGTACCCCCCTCGCACGACGAGCTGGTCTACGCCCGCCACGACCGCGGCTTCGCCCTGCTGTCCATGCGCTCGCCGTCAATCTCCCGCCTCTACCTCCAGGTGCCCGACGGCACCGACGCCGAGGCCTGGAGCGACGAGGCGATCTGGGACGAACTGGAGCGCCGCTTCGAAACGGCCGACGACTGGCGCCTGGAGCGCGGCCCGATCACCCAGAAGTCGGTCACCCCCATGCGCTCCTACGTCCACGAGCCCATGCGCCACGGCCGCCTCTTCCTCGCCGGCGACGCCGCGCACATCGTGCCGCCGACCGGGGCCAAGGGGCTGAATCTCGCCGTCGGCGACGTCGTGACGTTCGCCCGGGCCCTGATCCACCAGCAGGAGACGGGCTCACCGGAGCTGCTCGACGCCTACTCGCCGACCTGCCTGCGCCGCGTCTGGCAGGCCGAGCGGTTCTCCTACGACATGACGACCCTCCTGCACCGCACCCCCGACGCGAGCCCCTTCGACGACCGGCTCCAGCTCGCCCGGCTGGAGCGCATCGCCTCCTCCCGCGCCGCCGAGACCGACCTGGCCGAGGGGTACACGGGCTTCCCGTTCGGGTGACGTAGGGCCGGCGTCAGCGGATGATCTCCGACCGGTTCCGGACGTGTCGCAGCTTGGTGATGAATGAGCCCCTCCGGTGAGGGGAATCACGAAGCGGCGTAGCGTGTTGCGCAGCACGACGAGGGAAAGATCCTCCCCAAGCAGTAGGGTCATTCCTTTGCCTACCTATTACTCTTGAGCCAAGGCCACGCAGTGTGGCCATGGAGGAGTGAAATGAGGAGCAGAAACCCGGTCTTCTCGCGACGGGGGTTCAGCCGCGACAACGGCTACGCGGGCTTCAACACCGCGCCGCAGGCCGGGGGTCCCGCTGTCGCCACCCAGGGCAACCCGTACGCGCAGCCGACGGGCAACCCGTACGCGCAGAACCCGTACGCGCAGAACCCTTACGCCCAGCAGGACCTGCAGTACGGCGCGCCGCCGCAGGCCCCGGCCACCACCGGCCGGATGACCATCGACGACGTCGTCCTGCGCACGGCGAGCACGCTCGGTGTGCTCATCCTCACCGCGGCGCTCTCCTGGGCCCTGCTTCCGGTCGACGACGCCAACATCAGCCGTAG
Source organism: Streptomyces sp. NPDC006140 (assembly GCF_040628815.1). Taxonomy (NCBI): domain Bacteria; kingdom Bacillati; phylum Actinomycetota; class Actinomycetes; order Kitasatosporales; family Streptomycetaceae; genus Streptomyces; species Streptomyces sp. NPDC006140. The sequence continues at coordinate 183,394 of NZ_JBEXTS010000014.1, forward strand.
CTACGGCATCGGTATCGGCGCCGCGCTGATCGGCATGGTCCTGGCGTTCGTGCAGTCCTTCAAGCGCAAGGCCTCGCCCGCGCTGATCCTGACGTACGCCGCGTTCGAGGGTGTCTTCCTCGGCGTCGTGTCCAACATCGTCGACAACCGCATCGCCGACGGCGCGGCCATGCAGGCCGTGATCGGCACCATGGCGGTCTTCGCCGGTGTGCTGATCGCCTACAAGGCCGGCTGGATCCGCGTCAACCGCCGCTTCTACGGCTTCGTGATGGCGGCCGCGCTCGGCTTCATCCTGCTGATGACCGTGAACCTGCTGTTCGCGGTGTTCGGCGGCGGTGACGGCCTCGGCTTCCGCAGCGGTGCCCTCGGTGTCGTCTTCGGCATCATCGGCATCATCCTCGGCGCCTGCTTCCTCGCCCTGGACTTCAAGCAGGTCGAGGACGGCGTCGCCTACGGCGCCCCGCGCGAGGAGGCGTGGCTCGCGGCCTTCGGCCTGACGCTGACGCTGGTGTGGATCTACATGGAGTTCCTGAGGCTCATCTCGATCCTCAACAGCAACGACTAGCCCTGATCCGTCGTGCGCGAAGGGCCCCGGCTTCCGGCCGGGGCCCTTCGTCGTCGTCCAGGCCTACGCCACGGAGCGGTGCGCGCCTAGGGGGTGTCCGCAAAGTCCCGCCTGCCCTGCGGGCGAACGACGCGACTTTGCGGACACCCCCTAGGGCCTGTCGTGTGGATCACGCCGCAGACGCGGGGTCTGGCACGCACATCTGCCGCGTTGTCGTCGGTTGCCGATGCTCCGCATCGCCGCCCTCCTCCGCCTTGCAGCTGCACGCACCAGACCCCGCTCACCGGCGCTGAAAAGCACCGTCGCATTCCTGCGACCTGATCCAAACGACAGGCCCTAGAGCAGTTTGCGCGCGGCCCTCCTCAGGTCGTACTCGTGGATGATCGCCTTGGCGTGGCCGTACGCCAGATTGTGTTCGTGCCGGAGCCAGCTGACCTTTTCCTCGAAGCGGAAGAGTGCCGGGCCTTCTTCGACGGTGCGCAACCAGTCGGAGATCTCACGACCGGTGCAATGGGGGATGCGGGCGAGCATGTTGCGGTGGGTCTCTTCGGAGAAGACTTGGGACATCGGCGCCTCCGGACGCATGGGATGTAAGCCGGTCCTTCAGGTCACGGTGCCTGAGTGTTCGCCCGTTGGCAACAGTCCCGGTGCGACGCGTACGCTCGCGGCGTGGTTGATACGACGCCTCTGACCCGTGCGGTGGAGCACTTCGCCGATCGTTTGAGGGCCGCGCCCCAGAGCCGGTTGCAGCGGGGCGCTGCCGCTGAGGCTCTCGGGCTGGCCCGGGAGTTGGCCCGGAGGGCCCAGGTTCTCGAGGGTGTGGAGCCTCGGGAGATGCCGGATGCGGGGATGTTTGCGGCCGCAGATCAGATCACCGTGGCCGGGCATGATCTGGCGGTGGTGATTCCTGGTGACGCCGATGTCGATGAGGCGGTGCGGCTGGTGGAAGAAGCGCAGAAGCGGGCGGGTGTTTGAGCTTCGTTCGCGGGTGCGGGTCGTGGCCGGTTGCTCGCGCAGTTCCCCGCGCCCCTGACGGGGCGCTCCCCTAAAGGGACGCTATGACCCGGTCGGCCAGGATGTAGACGTTCTCCTCGCCGCACTCGAACGTCAGGGTGTAGGCGCCGGAGATGCCCGAGCCGCCCAGGAGGGTCGGTGTCACGCCGGCCCGGAGGGCGGCGGCCAGGCGTTCCGCCGTCTCGCGGTGGCCCGGGGTCATGCACAGGGTCGTGCCGTCGGCGAAGACGTAGACGTCGAGGGTGCCGAGGGGGCCGGGGCGGACGTCCGTCAGTTCCACGCGGGACGCGGCCAGCTCCTCCAGGGTGGCGACCGTGCGCTCGTGGTCGTTCACGGCCGGCGACGGGTTCGGCACGAAGTCCGGGTGGGAGGGGTGACGGCGGCGGGCCGCGGCCAGCTCGGCGGACTCGCCGGCCGGCTCCTCGGTGTCCGCGCCGGGCTCGGACACCGGCTCCAGACCCGCGAAATCGGCCTGCCGGGGCAGGAACAGATCGGTGTCGGGCAGGCCCAGCAGGGACGGCGCGTCGGAGGCGTCACGGGCTTCCTGGGCGGCCCAGAAGGCGCGCGCCTCGGCGAGTTCCCGCTCCCGCTCCTCGGCCAGTGCCGCCGCCACGGCGGCCCGTATCTCGTCGGTGTCGGCCGTCGTACGGGCGGCGGGCAGCAGTGCGCGGGTGGTGGCGGCACGGCTCTCGGCCAGCGCGGTGTGCAGGGCCGCGACCTGACGGCGCAGCTGCAGGACGGTGCGCAGGACGGCGACGCCCACGGCGCCCGTGGCGGCCGTGGTGACCAGCAACGCGATCGGCATGGCGCTCACTGACGTACTCCCGGTTCAAAGTCGACCCCCGACTTCCTACATCAGCTTGAAGGGCGGACTAACCAGCTGTCAGTGCGTAACGTCACGAAACGGACAGGGCTTCGGGTTCGGGGGAGGGGGTGTGGCTGCTGTGACCTGGGCTTCTCTCCGTGCCAAGGGAGATAGGTCACATCCTGGGGGAGATTGGATCACAAAACGGCCCAGAACCCCGGTGTTTCCAGGGTCCTGGGCCCAAGCCTCACAGCGTGTGCTATGGCGACTACGGTGCGGCGCTCAGCTGAGGCGCTCGATGACCATGGCCATGCCCTGGCCGCCGCCGACGCACATGGTCTCCAGGCCGAACTGCTTGTCGTGGAACTGGAGGGAGTTGATGAGCGTGGTGGTGATGCGGGCGCCGGTCATGCCGAAGGGGTGGCCGACGGCGATGGCACCGCCGTTGACGTTCAGCTTCTCCAGCGGGATGCCGAGGTCGCGGTAGGAGGGGATCACCTGGGCGGCGAACGCCTCGTTGATCTCCACCAGGTCGATGTCGTCGATGGTCAGCCCGGCCCGCTTCAGGGCCTGCTTGCTCGCCTCCACCGGGCCGAGGCCCATGATCTCGGGGGAGAGGCCGGAGACGCCGGTCGAGACGATCCGGGCGAGCGGGGTGAGGCCCAGCTCGCGGGCCTTGGTGTCGGACATGATGACGAGCGCGGCGGCGCCGTCGTTCAGCGGGCAGCAGTTGCCGGCGGTGACCAGGCCGTCGGGGCGGAAGACGGGCTTCAGGCCCTGCACGCCCTCCAGGGTGACGCCGGCGCGCGGGCCGTCGTCCTTGGCGACGACCGTGCCGTCGGGGAGCGTCACCGGGGTGATCTCGCGCTCCCAGAAGCCGTTCTTGATGGCCTCCTCGGCGAGGTTCTGCGAGCGGACGCCGAACTCGTCCATGTCCTGGCGGGTGACGCCCTTGGCGCGGGCCAGGTTCTCGGCGGTCTGGCCCATCGCGATGTACGGGTCGGGCAGCAGGCCGTCCTCGCGCGGGTCGTGCCAGGTGGAGCCCTCGGACTGGGCGGTGGCGGCGGTGCGGGCCTCGGCCTCGGCGAAGAGCGGGTTGTGCGTGCCGGGCATGTCCGAGCTGCCGTTGGCGTACCGGGAGACCATCTCCACGCCCGCCGAGATGAAGACGTCGCCCTCGCCGGCCTTGATGGCGTGCAGGGCCATGCGGGAGGTCTGCAGGGAGGACGAGCAGTACCGGGTGATGGTGCAGCCCGGCAGGTGGTCCATGCCCATCTGCACGGCGACGACGCGCCCGAGGTTGTGGCCCTGCTCGCCGCCGGGCAGGCCGCAGCCCAGCATCAGGTCGTCGATGTCCTTCGGGTCCAGCTCGGGGACCTTGGCGAGGGCGGCCTGGACGATCGTGGCGGTGAGGTCGTCCGGGCGGAGGTCCTTGAGGGAGCCCTTGACGGCGCGGCCGATGGGGGAGCGGGCGGCTGAGACGATCACGGCTTCGGGCATCACGGCTCCATTGACGTACCGGGTGGTCTGGCTGGGCTGTCTGGGAAGTTACCCGTACGTATGGGCTGGGTCACGGGTGTCGCGGTGTGACCCTGACCGCAGTTTTCTAAGCGCTTGCTTTTCCCGGGCGGGTCCTCTCAGTTCGACGGCGCGGCGGGGGCCGGTTCCTGCTCGGGCAGCCGCCGGCGCCGGCGGCGCTTCAGCAGGGCCCACGGCCCCCTCGGGCCGGACGGCATCGCCGCCGCGACCTCCGTGCCCGCCTCCGAGGCGGCCTCCGCGGCCGCCCGTGCCACCGGCAGGAAGCCCTCGCGGCGCGAGGCGTCCGGGCGCTCCTCCTCGGCCGGCCAGAGCCCGAGCGCGGCGCAGACGGTCGGCAGGACCGCCATCGCCGCCGTCGCGTAGCCCTCGGCGGACGGGTGGTAGCTGTCGGGGCCGAACAGCTCCCGCGGGTTCTCGGCGAACTCGGGGCCCAGCAGGTCGCCCAGGGACACGGTGCGGCCGCCCTGTTCGACGACTCCGATCGTCTGGGCGGCCGCCAGCTGGCGGGAGGCCCGTCGGGCAAGCCAGCGCAACGGCTGCCGGACCGGCTCGATCGTGCCCAGGTCCGGGCAGGTGCCGACCACGACTTCCGCGCCGGCCGTGCGCAGCCGCCGTACCGCCGAGGACAGGCAGCGGACCGAGCGGGTCGGGGGCATGCGGTGGGTGACGTCGTTCGCGCCGACCATGATCACGCAGATGTCGGGCACCGGATCGGGCGCGGCCAGCACCAGGGCCACCTGGCGGTCCAGATCGTCCGAGCGGGCCCCCGGCATCGCCACCGTGCGCAGCTCCACCGGGCGTTCCGCCAGGGCCGCCACGCCCGAGGCGAGCAGCGCTCCCGGGGTCTGCCCGGCGCGGTGCACGCCCTGGCCGGCCGCCGTGGAGTCACCCAGCATGGTCAGCCGCAACGGCGGCTGCTCGGTGGAGACGGCGTACGTACGGCCGTACAGCCCGTCCGCGTTCGGCACGTGCGGCGACGTGCCGTTGCCCACCCGGCGCCGCGCCAGCTGGACCTCCGCCAGCACCAGCCCCACGGCGGCCGCCCCGGCCAGACCGATCCCGCCGCCGCCGTACGCGGCGCCGGCCGCGATCCGCCGGGCCACCCTCGCCCTCGACATGCTCGTCATGCGTCGCCGCCACCTCCTCGAACCCGTACACCCAGTGCTTGCCCCGTACGGACCGTCGCCCAATCTCAACGGGCAGTGAACGACCGTCACGGACCACCGGCAGGGCCTAGGCTGGCGGCACCACTAAGACCAACTTCTGCGGCATCCGGAGACAACGGTGCAGTTCCACGACTCGATGATCAGCCTCGTCGGCAACACCCCGCTGGTGAGGCTCAACAGCGTGACCAAGGGCATCAGGGCGACCGTCCTGGCCAAGGTGGAGTACTTCAACCCCGGCGGTTCCGTGAAGGACCGCATCGCCCTGCGCATGATCGAGGCGGCGGAGGAGAGCGGCGCCCTCAAGCCCGGCGGCACGATCGTCGAGCCGACCAGCGGCAACACCGGCGTCGGGCTCGCCATCGTGGCGCAGCAGAAGGGGTACAAGTGCATCTTCGTGTGCCCCGACAAGGTGAGCACCGACAAGATCAACGTGCTGCGCGCGTACGGCGCCGAGGTCGTCGTGTGCCCGACCGCCGTGGACCCCGAGCACCCGGACTCGTACTACAACGTCTCCGACCGGCTCGTGCGCGAGACGCCCGGCGCCTGGAAGCCGGACCAGTACTCCAACCCCAACAACCCGCTCTCCCACTACCACTCCACCGGCCCCGAGCTGTGGGAGCAGACGGAGGGGAAGATCACCCACTTCGTGGCGGGCGTGGGCACCGGCGGCACCATCTCCGGGACCGGGCGCTATCTGAAGGAGATCAGCGACGGCAAGGTGAAGGTCATCGGCGCCGACCCCGAGGGCTCCGTCTACTCGGGCGGCTCCGGCCGGCCGTACCTCGTCGAGGGTGTCGGTGAGGACTTCTGGCCCACCGCCTACGACCGCACCGTCGCGGACGAGATCGTCGCCGTGTCCGACAAGGACTCCTTCCAGATGACCCGCCGCCTCGCCAAGGAGGAGGGCCTGCTGGTCGGCGGCTCCTGCGGCATGGCGGTCGTGGCCGCGCTGGAGGTCGCCGCGCGGCTCGGCGAGGACGACGTCGTGGTGGTCCTGCTGCCGGACAGCGGCCGCGGCTACCTCAGCAAGATCTTCAACGACGAGTGGATGGCCGACTACGGCTTCCTGGAGGACGCCGGCCCGAGCGCCCGCGTCGGCGACGTCCTCGCCGACAAGGAGGGCGACCGCATGCCCTCCCTCGTCCACATGCACCCCGAGGAGACGGTCGGCCAGGCCATCGACGTGCTGCGCGAGTACGGCGTCTCGCAGATGCCGGTCGTCAAGCCGGGCGCGGGCCACCCCGACGTGATGGCCGCCGAGGTCGTCGGCTCGGTCGTGGAACGCGAGCTGCTGGACGCGCTGTTCAGCAAGAGCGCCTCGCTCGACGACCCGCTGGAGAAGCACATGTCCGCCCCGCTGCCCCAGGTCGGCTCCGGTGAGCCGGTCGCGGACCTGATGGCCGTGCTGGGCAAGGCGGACGCGGCGATCGTCCTCGTCGAGGGCAAGCCGACCGGTGTGGTCAGCCGGCAGGACCTGCTGTCCTTCCTTGCCCGGACGGGGAAGTGAGGGAGAACCTCCGGTGAACCGCCCGTGAACCGGGTGAACTTGCGGCGTCCGCGATCTTCGCGGACTTCGCGGAAGTGGTACGAGCGCGTCACGTCCGCGCAGCACCCGCTTAACACGCGTCCTGCACATTAGGGGGTGTCGGCAGGGCGGGAGCGGCTCCCCGCCCCGGCCGGCGCCGTAGGCGTCAAGGACCTCCGGAGCGGCTCCCGGACCTCCACCGACGCCACGGACGCGGGGGCCCGGCCTGACCAGGCCCGCGTCCTTCGCGGGGACCGCCGTCGTCCCGCCCCCCGTTCACGGGGGTGCGGCGGTCCCCGCGCATCTTCTTCGTACGGGCGTCAGCGGGCGGGTTTCCTTTGCGGCGTCAGCCGGCCTGTGTTCGCTCGCGGGCTTCAACCGGCCTGTTTCGCTCGCGGGCGTCAGCCGGCCCGGCTCGTCACCCAACTCCCCAGCAGTGCGAGCCGCTCCGCCGTCTCCGAGCCCGGCTCGGGCGTGTACGCCACGATCGTCTGGTCCGGGGCGGCCGGGATCGTGAGGGTCTCGTAGGGGAGGGTCAGCAGGCCCGCGACCGGGTGACGGATCTGCTTCACCCCGTGGTCGCAGGGCTTGACCAGGTGGTCGGCCCACAGGCGGCGGAAGTCTTCGCTGGCGGCGGAGAGTTCACCGACGAGCCGGCCCATCGCGGCGTCGTCCGGGTGGTGCCCCGCTTTCAGCCGGAGGTGGGCGACCGTCTGGGCGGCGATCGCCGGCCAGTCCGGGTAGAGGTCGCGGGCGGTGGGGTCGAGGAAGACGCGGCGGGGCATGTTGCGCTCGGCGGGGGCCTTGTCGCCGAAACCGACCACGGCGTCACCGAGGGCGTTCCAGGCGAGGACGTCCATGCGGTGGTCCAGCACGTACGCCGGGTTGCGGTCCAAGCCGTCCAGGATGAGCTGGACCCCCGGGCGCACCGGGGACGCGGACGCGGCCTGCCGGGTCGCGGACTCCCCGGACGCGGCCGGACCGCCCTCGGACCGCCTACGGGGCCGGGCGACCGCCCGCAGATACGCGTGCTCCGCCTCGTCCAGCCGCAGCACCCGCGCGATGGAGTCGAGCACGGCGTCCGACACTCCCCCGGACTTCGTGCGGGAGGCGCCCCCAGAGCCCCTGCCCTGCTCGAGGCGGATGTAGTAGTCGACGCTCACCCCGGCCAGCTGCGCCACCTCCTCACGACGCAGACCCGGGACCCGGCGGCGGCCGTACGAGGCCAGCCCCACCTCCTCGGGCTGGATGCGGGCGCGGCGCGAGCGCAGGAAGTCTCCCAGTTCTCCGTCCATGGGGCCGAGCCTAGGCGGCCCGGGGCCGGCGAACCTGGTACTGCCGGACCCAGGAAAAGCGCCGCCCTGGGTACGGCCGCCGGGAGAGCCGAGGGTGGTGGACGCCGCCGGGGAGATGCCCCGGCCATCACCGAGGGGAACACTCCATGCCGTACGAGAACCTGGCCGGCCGTACTGCCGTCGTCACCGGAGCCGCGAGCGGCATCGGCGAGGCCGTCGCCGTGCTGCTGGCCGCCCAGGGGGCGCGGGTCGCGCTGCTGGCCCGGCGTGCGGAACGGCTCGCGGCGATCGCCGGGAAGATCCGCGCCGACGGCGGGCAGGCCCTGGCCGTCGTCGCGGACGTCACCGACGAGACGTCCGTGGCCGACGCCGCCGACCGGATCCACGCCGAGTACGGGCCCGTCGACCTGGTCGTCAACTCCGCGGGCGTCATGCTGCCGCACCCCGTCGACGCCCGGCGCGCCGACGAGTGGCAGCGGATGCTCGACACCAACGTCGCCGGCGTGCTGCGGATGATCGGCGCCTTCACCACCGACCTGGTGGGCGCCGCCCAGGACGGCCGCAGCGCCGACATCGTGAACATCTCGTCCATCGCCGCGCACGTCAGCTTCCCGAACTACGCGGTGTACGGCGCGAGCAAGGCGGCCGTCACCTATCTGTCGGAGTCCCTGCGCGGCGAGTTCGGGCCGCGGGACGTCCGGGTCACCAACATCGAGCCCGGGTTCGTCGAGAGCGAGCTGCGCACGCACATCGCCGACGCCGAACTCTCCCGGCAGGTGGAGGGCATGCTGGACGAGGTGGGCGCGCTGTCCGCCGAGGAGCTGGCCGACCTCGTGGCCTATGTGACGAGCCGCCCGCGCCGGGTCAACCTGCGGCAGATCGTCGCGCTGCCGACCCGGCAGGTCTGAACGGCGCGGGCCCGCTCAGTCCTCCCAGTCGCCCTTCTGGGAGGACTTGCGGCGGCCGAACAGGCCCGGGTTGGTCCGGGCGGCCTGGACGACGTTGACGCCGACGATGCCCGCCCAGGCGACGAGCAGCCCGGGCATGTCAGCCACGCCCCCGCCGATCGCGGACAGCGGCACCGCGAGGACGAGCGAGACGATCCCGAAGCCGAAGCGCTCTCCCCAGGAGTCCGTGGCCCCCGGCGACCGGGAGTCCCGGGCCGTCTGCAGCTGCTGCTCGGCGAGCTGCCGGCGCACCCGCCGGTCCACCGCGCCGTCGATCCGCTGGTCGACCTTCTCCAGGAACGAGTCGACCAGCGCGGACTCGTACTCCTCGCCCAGCTCCCTGCGCGCGTGCAGGGTGGCGTCGAGTTCCTTCTTCAGGTCGGTGTCCCGCGCGTCCATTCCGGTCATGCCTCCACCGTAGGAAGCGCCGGCGCCGGCCGCACTGGGGTTAGCCCCCCGGTCGGACTGGGGGAACGCCCTGCCGTCGCTTGCCGGGCTGCATATGCTCATGCAGAATCCTCAGCTACTGAATAGGCGAGGGGGAGCACGTCATGAGCGCGACCGACAGCCCTGCCGCGCGGCTGCAGGCGCTCTTCGAGGGCCACCGGCTGACGCCGACCCAGCGGCGCATCGCGCACAGCATGGTGCGCCGCGCCGCCGACGTGCCGTTCCTGTCGAGTGTGGAGCTCGCCGAGCTGGCCGGGGTCAGCCAGCCCTCCGTGACCCGCTTCGCCGTGGCCCTCGGCTTCGACGGTTACCCGGCCCTGCGGCGCCACCTGCGCGAGGTCGCCCCGGCCGAACCCGCGGCGGAGGCGGGGTCCGCCAACGAGTACCAGCAGGCCGTCGAGGCCGAGATCGAGAACCTGCGGCACCTCGCGGAGGCGCTGGCCGACCCCGGACCCGTGCGGCGGGCCGGGCGCCTCCTCGCGGCCTCCCGCCCGCTCCCCGTTCTCGGGCTGCGGGCGGCGGCCGCCCAGGCGCACGGCTTCGCCTACTTCGCCGCCAAGGTCCACCCCGACGTGCGGCTCCTCAACGAGGGCGGCACGATGCTCCACGACCGCATCGACGCCGCCGCCCGGGCCGGCGCGACCGCACTGCTCTGCTTCGCGCTGCCCCGGCACCCCCGCGAGGTCGTCGACGCCCTCGCCTACGCCAGGGAGGCCGGGCTGACCGTCGTCACGGTCGCCGACTCCGCGTTCGCGCCCGTCGCCAAGGTGTCCGACCTGCTGCTGCCGGCCGCCGTCGGCACCGGCCTCGCCTTCGACACGGCCTGCGCCCCGATGCTGCTCGGCCGGGTCCTGCTGGAGGCGATGTGCGACGACCTGCCCGAGGCGCAGTCCCGCCTGGAGGAGTTCGACACGAAGGCGGCGGCGCGGGGTCTTTTCGTCGACTGACGGCACGCGCTGCGGATTCTCGGACTCCGGATTTTCAGGTTCGTCTCACGTTGCATCGCTAACGTGCGTCTCCTACAACACTCTTCAGACGCTTCGGGTACCGGACGGAGGCTGATCGACATGCGTGGAGGACATGGACTGGCCCGGGTGGCCGTCGTCGTACGGGCGGGTGCCGCACCCTTGTGGTGGCTGGGAGTGCTGGCGGCCGGTGTCGGCCTGCTCCCCGAAGGGCTCACCGGCCGCCGCATCGGGGTGCTGACGGGAGCGGCCCTCTTCCTCCTGGCCGCGGCCGTGGTGTGCGCAGCCCGCCGCAAGCGCTACACGGCCCTGGCCGCCTCGGCCGCCCGGGCCGGCAAGCACGACGTGCTCCAGGACCGCGCGGTCACGGCACGCAACTGGCGCCGCGTCCACCGCTGGTGGCTCCTCCTGGCTTTCCTGGCCGCCCTGGGCACCTCCTTCGCCCTGCCGGCCGCGGGCGGCATGTTGCTGGCCGGCTGGGGAGCGGGCCTGTGGCTGAAGGCGGCGTGGCTGGGCCGCCGTGAGCGCGCGGACGAGGTGCTGCTGTGGGTCCGCGTGGACTGGCTGCGCGCGGGCGTGGCCCACCCGACGGGCAAGCAGGTCAAGGCGTTCCGCAGCACGGGCATCGCAGCGGGCGACGCGGCCCCGGGTGGAACGCGGCGGAAGACGCCGGCCCTCGTCTGACCCCTTGGAGGCGCGGGGAACTGCGCGACCGGCCACGACGGGCCCGCACCCCGCGCCCCACGGCACCCCTCACGGCGCTCCCGTCAGCCCATCCGCCTGCGCCCCACCGGACTCGGCGACGACCTCCTCCACGGTCTGCGCGCGCCGCACCACGGCGAACCGCCCCCCGGGCCAGAACCCGTACACCGCGGGCCGCACCAGCGAGTTGTACGCGTAGTGATGCGCGAAGTAGTACGCCCCCGTGTCCAGCGCCGCCGCGTAGTCCCCCTGCTCCAGCAGCGGCATCGACCGCCCTTCCGCCAGCAGATCCCCGGCGAAGCACGCCGGCCCGGCCACGTCCTGCACCACGACGGGCCCATCCTTCACCCGGCCCTTCGCGTCGTACGCCGCGATCCGCAACGGCCAGCTCCCCGGCGCGTACACGGTCCGCGCGGCCACCTGCACCCCGGCGTGCGTCACCGCGACCGCCCGCCCGCCGGAGGCCTTCGCGTACTCGACCCGCGCCACCACCGTCCCGTGCTTCGCCAGCAGTGACCGCCCGAACTCGGTGACCAGCCCGTACCGCCCGTCGAACAGCCCCGGCACCGCCTCGGCCAGCATCCGCGCGTACTGCCCGTACGTCGGCGTCGTCGCGTCCGACGCGAAGTTCACGGGCAGCCCGCCGCCGATGTCGAGCGTGTCGACCTGCTGTCGCCCGGCCCGCCCGTTGATCTCCTCCGCGAGTTCGTACGTCTCCGCCACGCCCCGCACCATCAGCGACAGCGGGATCCCCTGGGAGCCCGTGTGCGCGTGCAGCCGGGTCAGCCACGGCCGGTCGAGGTACGCCCGCACGACCCACTCCCGGGCCCCCTCGTCACGCAGCGCCACCCCGAACTTGGAGGTGGCCGTCGCCGTCGACAACGCCTCGATGGAACCGCCGCCGACCTGCGGGTTCACCCGGATCCCCAGAGGTGAGCGGCTGGTCCGCGACCGCAGCAGCGCGTCGATGCGCGCCAGCTCCTGCGGATTGTCCGCGTTGACGGCGATGCCCAGGGCCAGCGCCTCCCGCAGCTCGGCCGGCGTCTTCGCGGGCGAGTCGAGCACCGTCATGGCCGGCGGCAGCCCGGCCGCCCGGGCCAGCGCCAGTTCCCCGGGGCTCGCCACCTCCGCGCCGACGCCCTCCTCGCGCAGCAGCCGCAGCACCGGCACCAGCGGGGTCGCCTTCACCGCGAAGGCGTGCAGCACGGGCGTGCCCGGCGCCACCACCGCGTCGAACGCCGCCCGCAGCTCCGCCGCCGACTCCCGGATGCCGGTGACGTCCAGCAGCCCGACGATGGGGCTGTCGGGCCCCAGCAGGCCCTGCTCCACCGCCGCCCGCACCGCCTCGTCCCGCCGGGCCGCCCGCCCGGCCCCGGCCCCGGCGCCGTCCGTGCCGTCCGTGCCGTCCGTGCCGTCAGGCTCTTCCGTCTCGATGTGTGCGCCCATGCGTCCAGCCAAACACCCACGGCACGGCCGCGCCGACCCCCCGACGTATTGACTAGCTCTATTCATAAGTCCAGGATGTGAATAGACGCAGCAACATCCGCCGGGAGAGCCACCAGGAGGCAGACCATGTCCGGACCCCGCCCCGTCCGAGCGCCGCGCGGCACGCAACCGAGCGCCCTGGGATGGCAGCAGGAAGCCGCCCTGCGGATGCTGCAGAACAACCTCGACCCGGAGGTCGCCGAGCACCCCGACCAGCTCGTCGTCTACGGCGGCACCGGCAAGGCCGCCCGGGACTGGCGCTCCTTCGACGCGATGGTCCGCACGCTCCAGGGCCTGAAGCAGGACGAGACCATGCTCGTCCAGTCCGGCCGCCCGGTCGGCGTCATGCAGACCCACGAGTGGGCGCCGCGCGTCCTCATCGCCAACTCCAACCTCGTCGGCGACTGGGCCACCTGGGAGGAGTTCCGCCGGCTCGAACAGCTGGGCCTGACCATGTACGGCCAGATGACCGCCGGCTCCTGGATCTACATCGGCACCCAGGGCATCCTCCAGGGCACCTACGAGACCTTCGCCGCCGTCGCCGCGAAGAAGTTCGGCGGATCGCTGGCCGGCACGATCACGCTGACCGCCGGCCTCGGCGGCATGGGCGGCGCCCAGCCCCTCGCCGTGACCATGAACGACGGCGTCGCCCTGTGCATCGACTGCGACCCGCGCGCCATCGAGCGCCGCATCGAGCACCGGTACCTGGACGTGAAGGCCGACAGCCTCGACCACGCGCTCCAGCTGGCGACCGAGGCCCGCGACGCCCGCCGCCCGCTGTCCATCGGCGTCCTCGGCAACGCCGCCGAACTCGTCCCGCAGCTCCTCGCCATGGGCGCGCCCATCGACATCGTCACCGACCAGACCTCGGCGCACGACCCGCTGTCCTACCTCCCGCTCGGCGTCGACTTCGACGAGATGGCCTCCTACGCCGCCAAGGACCCGGCCGGCTTCACCACCCGGGCCCGCGAGTCCATGGCCCGCCACGTCGAGGCCATGGTCGGCTTCATGGACGCCGGCGCGGAGGTCTTCGACTACGGCAACTCCATCCGCGGCGAGGCCCGGCTCGCCGGATACGACCGGGCCTTCGCCTTCCCCGGCTTCGTCCCCGCCTACATCCGCCCCCTCTTCTGCGAGGGCAAGGGCCCCTTCCGCTGGGCGGCCCTCTCGGGCGACCCGGCCGACATCGCCAAGACCGACAAGGCGATCCTCGACCTCTTCCCGGAGAACGAGTCCCTGGCCCGCTGGATCAAGATGGCCGGGGAGCGGGTGCACTTCCAGGGCCTGCCCGCCCGTATCTGCTGGCTCGGCTACGGCGAGCGGGACAAGGCCGGTGAGCGGTTCAACGACATGGTCGCGAGCGGGGAGCTGGCCGCCCCGGTCGTCATCGGCCGCGACCACCTCGACTGCGGCTCCGTCGCCTCCCCCTACCGGGAGACCGAGGCCATGCTCGACGGCTCCGACGCGATCGCCGACTGGCCGCTGCTGAACGCGATGGTGAACGTCGCCTCCGGGGCGTCCTGGGTGTCCATCCACCACGGCGGCGGCGTCGGCATGGGCCGCTCGATCCACGCCGGGCAGGTGACGGTCGCCGACGGCACCCCGCTCGCCGGGGAGAAGATCCGCCGCGTCCTCACCAACGACCCGGGGATGGGCGTCATCCGGCACGTCGACGCGGGCTACGACATCGCCGAGTCGGTCGCCGGCGAGCGCGGTGTCCGGGTCCCGATGCGCGAGGGTGACGAGGCGTGACCTTCCACAGCATGTGGGCGGAGCTGCTGCCGATCGGCCGCAGCTCCGCCTCCGGCGGCTACCGCCGCTTCGCCTGGACCGGCGCCGACGCGGACTGCCGGGCCTGGTTCCAGGAGCAGGCCGAAACCCGCGGGCTGACCTACGAGACCGACCGCAACGGCAACCAGTGGGCCTGGCTCGGGGACCCCGCCCGCGGCGACGCCGTCGTCACCGGGTCCCATCTGGACTCCGTGCCCGACGGCGGTGCCTTCGACGGGCCCCTCGGCGTGGTCTCCGCCTTCGCCGCGCTGGACGAACTGCGCGACCGGGGCGCGCGGTTCACCCGCCCCCTCGGCATCGTGAACTTCGGCGACGAGGAGGGCGCCCGGTTCGGGCTCGCCTGCGTCGGGTCCCGGCTCACGGCCGGGCAGCTCACCGTCGCCGACGCCCACCGGCTGACCGACGGGGACGGCACCACCCTGCCCCGGGCCATGGAGGCCGCCGGTTACGACCCGGACGCCATCGGGCCCGACCCCGAACGGCTCGCCCGCATCGGCGCCTTCGTCGAACTGCACGTCGAGCAGGGCCGGGCCCTGGACCTGTCCGGCGACCGGGTCGGCATCGCGAGCGCCATCTGGCCGCACGGACGCTGGCGCTTCGACTTCCGGGGCGAGGCCAACCACGCCGGCACCACCCGGCTCGCCGACCGGCGCGACCCCATGCTGTCCTACGCCGAGACCGTCCTCGCCGCCCGCCGCGAGGCCGAACTCGCCGGGGCCGTCGCCACCTTCGGCAAGATCGCCGTCGAGCCGAACGGCGTCAACGCCATCCCCTCCCTCGTACGCGGCTGGCTCGACTCGCGCGCCGCCGACCAGGACAGCCTGGACGCCGTCGTCGCCGGCGTGGAGAAGGCGGCCGGGGAGTACGCCGCCGCCCACGGGGCCGATCTCGCCGTCGTCCGCGAGTCGTTCACCCCCGTCGTCGAGTTCGACCACGCCCTGCGTGACGAACTCGCCCGCATCCTCGGCACGGACGCCGGCCTCACGGTCCCCGTCCTCGGCACCGGCGCCGGACACGACGCCGGGATCCTGTCCGGGAGCATCCCGACCGCCATGCTGTTCGTGCGCAACCCCACGGGTGTCTCCCACTCGCCGGCCGAGTCCGCGACCGAGGACGACTGCGTGGCCGGGGTGCTCGCACTCGCCGACGTACTGGAGGGACTGGCGTGCAGGTGACGCAGACGTACTGGCTGGAGCACGCCTGGCTCGACACGCACGTCGAACCGGGCGTCGCCCTCGACGTGCGGGACGGCCGCATCACGGCCGTCCGGACCGAGGTCGACGCGCCGCCCCCCGGCGCCGAGATCCTCCGCGGACTCACCCTGCCCGGCCTGGCCAACGCCCACAGCCACGCCTTCCACCGCGCCCTGCGCGGCACGGCCCAGGTCGGCTCCGGCACGTTCTGGACCTGGCGCGAGGTCATGTACTCCGTCGCCGCCCGGCTCACCCCGGACAGCTACCACGCCCTCGCCCGCGCCGTGTACGCCGAGATGGCCCTGGCCGGCATCACGGCGGTCGGCGAGTTCCACTACGTCCACCACGCCCCCGGCGGCACCCCCTACGCCGACCCCAACGCGATGGGCGAGGCCCTCGTCGCGGCCGCCGCCGACGCCGGGATCCGCATCACCCTCCTCGACACCGCCTACCTCTCCTCCGGCTTCGGACAGCCCCCCACCGCCCACCAGCTCCGCTTCTCCGACGGCACGGCGGACGCCTGGGCAGAACGCTGTTCAGTTCTCAAGGAACGGGATCACGCGCGGATCGGAGCGGCGATCCACTCCGTGCGGGCCGTGCCCGCCGAGCAGCTGGCGACCGTGGCGCGCTGGGCCGAGGAGCGGCGGGCCCCGCTCCATGTGCACCTGTCCGAGCAGACCGCCGAGAACGACGCCTGCCGCGAAGCCCACGGCTGCACCCCGACCCAGCTCCTCGCCCTGCACGGTGTGCTCGGGCCGCGCACCACCGGCGTCCACAACACCCACCTCACCGCCGAGGACATCTCCCTCATCGGCTCCAGCGGCACCGGCACCTGCATGTGCCCGACGACCGAGCGGGACCTGGCCGACGGCATCGGACCCGCGGTCGCCCTGCAGAACGAAGGCTCCCCGCTCTGTCTCGGCTCCGACAGCCACGCCGTGATCGACCTGTTCGAAGAGGCGCGGGCGATGGAGCTGAACGAGCGGCTGCGCACCCGCACCCGAGGTCACTGGACGGCGGCGGCCCTGCTGCGGGCGGCCTCGGCCGACGGCCACGCCGCCCTCGGCTGGGACGGCGCGGGCACCCTGGAGCCCGGCGCGCTCGCCGACTTCACGACGATCGCCCTCGACTCGGTCAGGACGGCAGGGCCGCTTCCGCGGCTCGGGGCCGAGACGGCCGTATTCGCCGCGTCGGCAGCAGACGTGTCGCATACGGTCGTGGCAGGCCGGCACGTCGTACGGGACGGGGTCCACACCCTCGTGCCCGATGTGCCGCGCGCCCTCGCGGACGCCGTCGCAGCCCTGCGCGGATGACCCCGGGCCGCCCGCCCGCGCGGCCCGCCCCCGCCCCCGGACCCGACCCCACCGCCGACCAGGCCACCAAGGACGCCATGAGCAACGCGACGACCGTCAGCCCCGCCCACTCCGCGAGCACCGCAAGCACGCTCATCACCAACATCGCAGCCCTGGTCACCAACGACCCCTCCCTAGGTGACGGTTCCCCCCTCGGACTGGTCCAGGACGCGGCCGTCGTCATCGAAGGCGACCGCATCGCGTGGACCGGTGATCACAGCAAAGCACCCGCCACTGACAATCGGGTCGACGCCGGCGGCCGGGCGGTCATCCCCGGCTTCGTCGACTCCCACTCCCACCTCGTCTTCGCGGGCGACCGGACGCAGGAGTTCAACGCCCGGATGTCGGGGCGGCCCTACAGCGCGGGCGGCATCCGCACGACGGTCGCGGCCACCCGGGCGGCGAGCGACGAGGAACTCGAGGCCAACCTCACCCGATACCTCCGCGAGGCCCTCCGCCAGGGCACCACCACGCTCGAGACCAAGTCCGGCTACGGCCTGACCGTCGAGGACGAGTCCCGGGCCCTGCGCATCGCCGCCGCCCACACCGACGAGGTCACCTACCTCGGCGCGCACATCGTCTCGCCGGACCACGCCGAGGACCCGGCGTCGTACGTCGCCCTCGTCACCGGCGAGATGCTCGACGCCTGCGCCCCGTACGCCCGCTGGATCGACGTCTTCTGCGAGCAGGGCGCCTTCGACGGCGACCAGGCCCGGGCGATCCTCACCGCGGGCAAGGCCAAGGGGCTGCACCCCCGCATCCACGCCAACCAGTTGTCGTACGGCCCGGGCGTACGGCTCGCCGTCGAACTCGACGCCGCGAGCGCCGACCACTGCACCCACCTGACGGACGAGGACGTGGACGCGCTCGCGAACAGCGACACCGTCGCCACCCTGCTGCCCGGCGCCGAGTTCTCCACCCGCGCGGAGTGGCCGGACGCCCGCCGCCTGCTCGACGCGGGCGCCACCGTCGCCCTGTCCACCGACTGCAACCCGGGCTCGTCCTTCACCTCGTCCGTCCCCTTCTGCGTCGCGCTCGCCGTACGGGACATGGGGATGACCCCGGACGAGGCCGTCTGGTCGGCCACGGCGGGCGGCGCGGCGGCCCTCAGGCGCACCGACATCGGCCGCCTCACCCCGGGCGCCTACGCCGACCTGGCGCTCCTCGACGCGCCGAGCCACGTCCACCTCGCCTACCGGCCGGGCGTCCCGCTGGTCAGCGGCGTGTGGCGGCGCGGGGAACGCGTGGTGTGAAGCACCGGCCATAATGCGGTGGCACGCCGGCGGACGGCCGGCGCCACCGGAGGGCGGGGACGGATGGCAAGGCACTGGTCGGCACCGCTGCTGGTGAACCTCCTGCTCGGAGTTCCGGGCGTGGTGCCGTTCTGGCTGATCTGGTACGTCATGGCCAACGGGCCGCTGGCCGCGCTCGGCTGGACCACGCGGGAACCCACGGAGAACGACGGCATGGCCCTGTGGCTCGTGATCGTCGTCCCCGTCGTCACGCTGTACGGACTGATCTGGTGGCTCGCCAACACGCCGCTCCGGCGCCGGACGACCCTCGCTCCGCACCGCTACTGGCTGCTGAGCCTGGCCGCCCCGCTCGTCCCGACGGCCGCGCTGATCCTCAACTCCTGAGGAACGGACGGCGGAAACTCCTGAGGAACGGGCGGCGGAACGCGCCTGGGGGCGGGCCCTGAGCCCGCCCCCGAAGGACACGATCACCCGGTGAGGATCACTCCTCGACCGTGAGCCCCTTGCGCAGCCGTACCAGCGTCCGGGACAGCAGACGCGAGACGTGCATCTGGGAGATGCCCAGTTCCTCGCCGATCTCCGACTGGGTCATGCCGGCGACGAACCGCAGCGACAGGATCTTCCGGTCGCGCGGCGGGAGTTCCGCTATCAGCGGCTTCAACGACTCGACGTACTCGATGCCCTCGAGTCCGTGGTCCTCGTAGCCGATGCGGTCCGCGAGCGCGCCCTCGGAGTCGTCCTCCTCCGGCTGGGCGTCCAGCGAGGAGGCGGTGTAGGCGTTCGACGCGGCCATGCCCTCGACGACCTCGTCGTTGGAGATGCCGAGCCGCTCGGCCAGTTCGTGCACCGTCGGGGCGCGGTCCAGCTTCTGCGCCAGCTCGTCACCGGCCTTGGCCAGGTCGAGCCGCAGCTCCTGGAGCCGCCGCGGTACGCGCACGGACCACGAGGTGTCGCGGAAGAAGCGCTTGATCTCGCCGATGATGGTCGGCATCGCGAACGTGGGGAACTCGACACCCCGAGACAGCTCGAAGCGGTCGATCGCCTTGATCAGGCCGATGGTGCCGACCTGGATGATGTCCTCCATCGGCTCGCTGCGGGAGCGGAACCGGGAGGCGGCGAACTTGACCAGCGCGAGGTTCAGTTCGACGAGTGTGTTGCGGACGTACGAGTACTCACGGGTGCCTTCCTCCAGCGACTCGAGGCGCTCGAAGAGGGTCTTGGACAGGGCCCGTGCGTCCACCGCGTCGACTTCTTCGTACGGGGGGATGTCCGGAAGTCCGGCGAGAAGGTCGTCCTGTGTGACGAGCATCTCGTCCTGCTCGATGGGATCCAGCTGTTCCGGAGGGGGTGTCGACGTCGCTTTCTGGGTACGCGATGCGTCGAGCCGGGGTGACATGATGTCCTCCATCGTTCTCGGCATATGGCTGCCGGAGCCAGTACGTGCACTGCGGTGTGCGGCGCCTCCAAAGCCGGCCGTGTCGGTTACGTGTCCTTACTAGGCCTACCCGCTTTCCCGAGCCCACCGCAAGTGCGTTCTGTGGGCATATGTCCGTTTGTGTGTAGTTGTTCGGGTGTCGAAGCGTGGCGGGAAGGCGTAGTGTTCGAGGGCGTCAGCAACAGTCACGACGTCGGGAGAGAGAGACGGCATGGACCGCGGGACGGTCGGCAGCGCACAGTCTGGCCGGCTTCTGGTGGAGGTGCGGGAAGAGGGCTCTAGCGCCGTCGTGACCCCGGCGGGTGAGCTGGATCACCACACCGCCGATCTGTTGCGCGAGCCGCTCGACGACTGCCTCGCCAAGGGATTCAAGCGCCTGGTCATCGACTGCGCGCGCCTGGAGTTCTGCGACTCCACGGGGCTGAACGTGCTCCTCGGTGCCCGACTGAAGGCGGAGGCCGCCGGTGGCGGCGTGGCGCTGGTCGGAATGCAGCCGGTAGTGGCACGCGTGTTCGAGATCACGGGAGCGGACGCGGTCTTCAGCGTCCACGACACCCTCCAGGCGGCCCTGGCCGACGAGTCGGGCTGACGGCGGTGCCCCGGCGCGCCGCGACCCGGCCGTCCCTCTGTGACCGGCGTCCTACCCCCGTCACGCCCTTCATCCCGAATACGGGGGTGTTCTGCGGGTCCGCCCGGGCAGGAGACATCCTGAACCTGTCGGATGCCAGGGTTGCGGGGGCGCCGTGAAACCGACGTGCCGCGCACTGCGTGACTGACTGTGTACTGAATTTTTTCAATCGTGAACTGGTGAATCGGTGAGGTGAAGCGCTGATGAGCACCACCCGGCCTTACTCGCCGGGCGACCGCGGGCCGGAGCCCAGCGGCGCTTCCGGGGCGTCCGAGGGTGGCGTGGCGGCGACGTCCGGAGCCGCGGCGCCGCCGGGGGGCCGGCAGGTGCGCCGGCTGAGCTTCGACGGCGAGAGCGGCGTGGTCCCGCTCGCGCGCGACTTCACCCGGCAGGCGCTGTACGCGTGGGGCTGGCTGCCCGCGGCCTCCGCCGACCAGCGGGCCGCCGCCGAGGATGTGCTGCTCGTCGTCTCCGAGCTGGTCACCAACGCCTGCCTGCACGCCGAGGGGCCGGACCAGCTGCGGATCACCTGCGACAACAAGGTGATCCGCATCGAGGTCTCCGACCGGGGCACCGGCCAGCCGGCTCCCCGGACGCCCCACCGGGCGGGACGCCCGGGCGGCCACGGCATGTTCATCGTCCAGCGGCTGTGCCTGGACTGGGGCGTCGTGCGCACGCCGGGGGTCGCCGGCAAGACGGTGTGGGCGGAACTGGGCGCACCGGCCTGACCCCGGGCGGCCTCCTGGCCCGGGGCATCACCCCGGCCCGGGCAGCGGCCTCATGGAGCGGACGGGCGGGCATCGGACCCCCGACCTCACGGCATCTCCTCCCCGCATCCCCTCAAGCGTCACTCCCCACGCCCCGGATCGCCACAGATCCGGAGTGCCCTGTGTCTTCCTTCCTCAACTCCCCGGGCGTACCTTGACGGCCCGATCTGATGCGCCGTCAGGAACAGGAAGGGGAGCGGCACCGTGTCGTACCGGAAACGAACCGCCGCGCTCGCGTCCGCCGCGGCCCTGGCCGGCTCGGCGGTGTGGATGGCCGCCCCCGTGGCCCGGGCCGAGGTCGTCGACGTCAACTACCAGTGCAAGACGCCGATCGGTGACAAGAGCGCCGTCTCGCCCATCGACATCAAGGGCGTCAGGAGCGGCAGCGGCTACCGGATCACCATGTCCTGGCAGAAGGGCGTCTCCTCCAGCCCGGTCGAACTCGGCAAGGGCGCGATGACGCCGAGCGCCACGATCGCCCTGGGCGGTGCCGACAGCGGCACTCTGACGGTGACCGGCCCCGCCAACGGCGCCGCGATCCCGGCCAACACGCCCATCAAGATCAACGACCTGAGCGGGACGTACACGCCGAAGAAGAGCGGCGAGGTCACGTTCACGGCGGGCGTGCTCACCATCAAGGCGCTCGGTACGACGACCACGTGCACCCCGACGAACGACCCGGGCCCGTCCCTGACCCTCGACGTCACGGCCGCGGGCGGCGGTACGACCGGCTCAGCCCAGGGCGGTGGCTCGGGGTCCGGCTCCGACACCGGTGCCGAACTCCCGCGGACCGGACCCGAGGACTCGGCCGTCGCCCTCGGCACCCTCGGCGGCACGGTGCTGCTCGCCGGCGCGGCGGGCGCGCTGTGGCTGACACGCCGTCACCAGGGGGCCCGGGCGAGCCGGTGAGGGCACGCCCGCGCCAGTGAACACGCGGCCGCACGCCTGCCCGCAGGGCTGGTCCGAGGCCGGGCTCGCCGAAGCCGCACGCACGCCGAAGCCGTACGCACGCCGAAAGCGGTCGCTCGCCGAAAGCGGTCGCTCGCCGAAAGCGGTCGCTCGCCGAAAGCGGGCGCTCGCCGAAAGCGGTCGCTCGCCGAAAGCGGTCGCTCGCCGAAAGCGGGCGCTCGCCGAAACCGCACGCTCGCCGAAACCGGGCGCCCGACCGCTGCCCCGCCCACGCCGAACCCCGCCCACCCCGACGCCGCCCAGGCAGCTGCCGCACCCACGTCGCCCCCTGCCCGCCCACCCGACCGACCGCAGGAGCCCTCGATGCCCTACGCCGGCCGTCTTCCCCACCTGTCACTGCCGGTTCTGCTGGCGCTCCTGCTGGTGCTGGCCGGCGCCGGGCCCGTCGGGGCGGTGGATCGGCCCGTCGTCGAGTTGTCCAGGGCCCAGGCCGGGGCGGGCGGCGCGGTCACCGTCAGTGGCAGCGGCTGGCGGCCGCGGGCCCTGCTGACGCTGCTGGTGTGCGGGCAGGCCGAGCCGGACCGGGGCGTGACCGGCGGCACCAACTCCTGCGCCAACGCCGACGGCCGCGCCGTCACCACCGACGCCGAGGGGCGTTTTTTCCGCCGGGAACTGCCCGTCGTCGAGCCGCCGGTGCCGTGTCCTTGCGTGGTGCACGTGGCGACGGTGACCGGAGCCGGGGCCGAGGCCGACGCCGCCCTCGAAGTCGCCGGGCACGCCGTCGAGCCGCTGCCCGCGGAACGGTCCGGTGGGCGGCTGTCCCTGCTCGCGGACACCCGGCTGCGCGGCTCCGGCGGGCTGCTGACCTGGTTCGGCTCCCCGCCCGCCCGGACCCTGGAGGTCACCGTCGGCAACGTCGGCACGTCCCCCGTGCGCAACCCCGTCTTCCAGGTGGGCACCGCGCACGGCGTGTTCGCCCCGCAGTGGCAGGACCAGCGCTGGCGCGGCACGATCCGGCCCGGCGGGAAGGCCCGTATCGAACTGCCCGTGGAACTCGCGGGCGGGGCGCACGGCGACTACACCGTGTCCCTGAAGTACGGCGGCAAGGTCCTCGCCGAACACCCCTGGGGCGTGGGCCGCCCCTGGGGCGTGACGCTGTTCTGGGCCCTGGTCCTCCTGGTCGTGCCGGCGGCGCTGTTCCGCGCGGGCCTGGCCGTGGTCGACCACGTACGGCCGCGCCGCCCCGGCCACGCGGCCCGCCCCGCCCGCCGCCTGCGGCTGCCCGCCGCCCGCCGGCCCCCGGCCCCGCCGTGGTTCGCACCGGACGCCGACCCGCCAGGACCGCGAAAACCATGAAAGAAACCGTGAAGGAAAGCCATGAAAGAGGAAAGAAGAAGGGCCGCCGCACCCGAGGTGCGGCGGCCCTTCCCGGTCCGGTGCGGCGCCCGTGTCAGTGGACGTCGCCCATCAGGGACTTGACCTTCCGGCGGTACATGTACACCGCGATACCGGCGAGGGCGGCCAGCACGGCCTCCACGGCGACCGCGCCGGTGCCGCTCAGGTCGACACCGCCGACGGCCGGGTTGGACAGCAGACCCGTCACCGAGTCACCCGCCGTGACCGCGAGGAACCAGACGCCCATCATCTGGCTGGCGTACTTGGCCGGGGCCATCTTCGTCGTCACCGACAGGCCGACGGGGGAGAGGCACAGCTCGCCGACGGTCTGGATCAGGTAGATGCCCACCAGCCACATCGGGCTGACCAGCGTGTCGCCGTCGGCCATGCCCATCGGCAGCAGGAAGAAGAAGAACGAGACACCGATGAAGAACAGCGCCGCGGCGAACTTGGCGACGGTGCTCGGCTCCTTGCCCTTGCGGTTCAGCCACAGCCAGAACCAGGCGAAGACCGGGGCCAGCGCCATGATGAACACCGGGTTCAGCGACTGGTACCAGGAGGACGGGAAGTCGAACCCGAGCAGCGAGCCGGAGGCCTTCGTCTCACCGAACGCCTGGACCGTGGATCCGCCCTGGTCGTAGATCATCCAGAACACGGCGGCCGCGACGAAGAACCAGATGTAGCCGGTCATCTTCGACTGCTCGACGTCGCTGAGCTCCTTGTCGCGCTTGATGCGGATCAGCACGCCGGCCGGGATGACCAGGCCGATCACCGTCAGCGGGATCATCGCCCAGTTGAGCGTGAAGTGGCCGGTGAAGCCGACGACGCCGTAGAAGACGGTCGCGACGATCAGCCACAGCAGGCCCTTGCGCAGCCAGGACGCGCGCTCCTCGGCCGCCAGCGGCTTGGGCACGACGTTGCTCTGCGGGCTCAGATCGCGGGTGCCGAGGAGGAAGGCGATGAGGCCGATGCCCATGCCGACCGCGGCCAGGCCGAAGCCGAGGTGCCAGCTGACCTGCTGGCCGACGGTGCCGATGATCAGCGGCGCGAAGAAGGCACCCATGTTGATGCCCATGTAGAAGATCGTGAAGCCGCCGTCACGGCGCGGGTCGTCCGGCCCGTCGTAGAGGTGGCCGACCATCGTGGAGATGTTGGCCTTCAGCAGGCCGGAGCCGAGCGCGACCAGCGCCAGACCGGCGAAGAAGGGCGCCTGGCCGCCGGGCAGGGCCAGCACCAGGTGACCCGCCATGATCGTCACGGCCGCGATCGCCACCGTCCTGCGCGGTCCCCAGACCCGGTCGCCGAGCCAGCCGCCGGGCATGGCGAGCAGGTACACCATCGACAGGTACACCGAGTAGATCGCCGTCGTGGTGGCGAGGTCCATGCCGAGACCGCCGCCCATGCTGCCCTTCTTGGCGTCCGGGCCGCCGGAGAGCAGGTACACGACGAGCAGGGCCCGCATGCCGTAGAAGCTGAACCGCTCCCACATCTCGGTCATGAAGAGGGTGGCCAGTCCGCGGGGGTGGCCGAAGAAGGTCTTCTCGGAGCCGGGGGTGCCCGGGCGGGCCGAGTCCTTCGTCAGGCTGGACGCCATGGTCGTTCCTTGCTGCTCGGGACGCGCCCCGCGAACAGCGGTGGTGCGCCCGGTGGGGGCTGCCGGCACCGGTGCGTACGGCCGTCCGCCCGACGCCTACGGGGGTCCGCTCCGGGTCACGGAGCGGTGGGCGGTCGCCACCGGGATCCACACCTCTACGCGCGTCGCCGCACGACGAGGCCCGGCCACAGGTCGTTTTCGGATGGGGGCCGGCGGGAAACCGGCCCGGACACAAAAGAGACCTCCAGGGCAAACAGCCTCCGAAGGTCGCCGTGGTGCTACAGGCGTTGATTCACCATACGGCAGGACACTGCCGCATATGGAAGGACTTGAGACACGGATCACAGGTGTCGGGGGAACCGCAGGCCCCCTTTCCAAGGTCCTTACCAGGATCGCACCCCAAAGGCAGAGGTTCGGAAGCGTTCCCGCGCAACGTAAGAAATGGGTGTGCGCTCGGTAAGAATCAAGCCTTCCGGTCACACCCCAGCTCAGGGCCGCGCAGGTCTACCATCACCTCATGACCCGAGTACTGCTCGCCGAGGACGACGCGTCCATCTCGGAGCCGCTGGCCCGTGCTCTGCGCCGGGAGGGCTACGAGGTCGAGGTGCGTGAGGACGGACCCACCGCTCTCGACGCCGGAATGCAGGGCGGCGTCGACCTGGTCGTGCTCGACCTGGGTCTGCCCGGCATGGACGGTCTGGAGGTGGCCCGTCGCCTGCGTGGCGAAGGCCACAGCATTCCGATCCTCATCCTGACCGCCCGCGCCGACGAGGTGGACACCGTCGTCGGCCTCGACGCGGGCGCCGACGACTACGTCACCAAGCCGTTCCGGCTCGCCGAGCTGCTCGCCCGCGTCCGGGCCCTGCTGCGGCGCGGCGCCGCCGAGCCGCAGCAGCCGCCCGCCACGCACGGCGTGCGCATCGACGTCGAGTCGCACCGCGCCTGGATGGGCGAGGAGGAGCTCCAGCTCACCGCCAAGGAGTTCGACCTGCTGCGGGTGCTGGTGCGCGACGCGGGCCGCGTCGTCACCCGCGACCAGCTGATGCGCGAGGTCTGGGACACGACCTGGTGGTCGTCGACCAAGACCCTCGACATGCACATCTCCTGGCTGCGCAAGAAGCTCGGCGACGACGCGGCCAACCCGCGCTACATCGCCACCGTGCGCGGTGTGGGCTTCCGTTTCGAGAAGAGCTGAGCCGCGGAGCACGGTGATCGGGTAACAGGACATGCGCCGCCGACTGATCCAGTCCACGCTCGCCGTGGTCCTCGTCGTGATCGCCGTCTTCGGCGTCTCGCTCGTCATCGTCGAGACCCGGACGATCAGCAACAGCGCCCAGGAGCGGGTGGAGTCCGAGGCCGTCCGCCTGGCGAGCATCGTCGACAGCCGGCTCTTCGGCGCGCAGCAGGTCGACGCGGAGGTCCTGCGCGACCAGGTCACGCAGGACCGCTACTACGCGGTGATCCGCATCCCCGGCGAGGCGCCCATCGAGGTCGGCACCAAACCGGCCGGCGAGGTCATCAGCGAGACCGCGTCCGGCGAGGAGGGCGAGACGGTCACCGTCCAGGAACCGCGCTCGTCGGTGACCCGGGAGGTCGGCCGCACGCTGCTGATCATCGCGCTGGTGGCGCTGCTGGCGGTGGTGGCCGCGGTGCTGCTCGCCGTGCGCCAGGCCAACCGGCTGGCGTCGCCGCTGACCGACCTCGCGGAGACGGCCGAGCGGCTCGGCTCCGGCGATCCGCGCCCCCGGCACAAGCGGTACGGCGTGCCCGAGCTGGACCGGGTGGCGGACGTGCTGGACGGCTCCGCCGAGCGCATCGCGCGCATGCTGACCGCCGAGCGCCGCCTCGCCGCCGACGCCTCCCACCAGCTGCGCACGCCGCTCACGGCGCTGTCCATGCGGCTGGAGGAGATCACCCTCACCGACGACCCGGACACGGTGAAGGAGGAGGCGACGATCGCGCTGACCCAGGTCGAGCGGCTCACGGACGTCGTCGAGCGGCTGCTGACCAACTCCCGCGATCCGCGCACCGGCTCCGCCGTCACCTTCGACCTCGACGAGGTCATCCAGCAGCAGCTCGCCGAGTGGCGGCCGGCCTACCGCAGCGCGGGCCGGGCCATCGTCAGCTCCGGCAAGCGGCATCTGGAGGCGGTGGGCACGCCCGGCGCCGTCGCGCAGGTTCTGGCCGCGCTGATCGAGAACTCCCTCATGCACGGCGGCGGCACGGTCGCGCTGCGCACCCGCGTCACCGGCAACCAGGCCGTCATCGAGGTCACGGACGAGGGTCCCGGGGTCCCCGCCGACCTGGGCGCCCGCATCTTCGAGCGGGCCATCAGCGGCCGCAACTCCACGGGCATCGGCCTGGCCGTGGCCCGCGACCTCGCGGAGGCCGACGGCGGCCGCCTGGAGATGCTCCAGACCAAGCCGCCGGTCTTCGGCCTGTTCCTGTCCCGCACGCCGGTGCGCAAGGACCTGGGGAACGACGAGGAGCCGATGGTCCGCTAGGGGCCCGCCCCTGGCGCGGCTAGGGCCTGTCGTTTGGATCACGTCGCAGGGAAGTGACGGTGCCGTTCACTGCCGGTGAGCGGGGCGTGGTGCGTGCAGCTGCAAGGCGGAGGAGGGCGGCGATGCGGAGCATCGGCAACCGACGACAACGCGGCAGATGCGCGTGCCACGCCCCGCGTCTGCGGCGTGATCCAAACGACAGGCCCTAGGGCACCCGCTGCTTCGTCCGGGACTGGCGGGCCCGTTCCCGCTTCAGGATCGACTCGGCGTCCGTCACGGCCTCCCGGGCGGGCAGCGCGCGGAACACCCAGGTGCGGTACGACCAGAAGCGGAACAGGGTCGCGATGCCGATGCCGAGGAACTTGAAGATGTTGTTCTGCAGCGGGGTGTCCCAGCCGAAGCCGTACGTGGCCGTGTACAGGACACCGTTCTCGATGACCAGCCCGACCGCGCTGAACAGCAGGAACAGGCTCATCTCGCGCGTACGGCGGGTCTTGTCGCGGTCGCGGTAGGTGAAGTAGCGGAAGCCGACGTAGTTGAAGATGATCGCGACGACGGTCGCGATGACGCTCGCGCGCACCACCTGGAGGTCGGTCACATGCCGTACCAGGTTGAACACGAGGAGATTGACGAGCACGCCGGCCCCGCCGACCGCGCCGAACTTGGCGGCTTCCCGACAGATCCGTCGGAGCCGCGAGGCACCATGTCCCATGGTCGTGCAGGCCCCCGTCCGTCGGTTGGCGTCAACCCAGCCATGCTAACCACCCTCCCGCGCGATCTTCCTGCGGACGGCGGTGGACGGCCGGAGATGGTCCGGGCAGGGCCGGGCGGGGGCAGGAAACCGGCCACCTTGGCGCGGCCGATACCCTGGGGGAGTGACGTTCCCGGTAGTCGGCATGGTCGGCGGGGGCCAGCTCGCTCGTATGACACACGAGGCAGGCATCCCGCTGGGCATCAGGTTCAAGCTTCTCAGTGACACCCCGCAGGACTCCGCTGCGCAGGTCGTGAGCGATGTCGTCGTCGGCGACTATCGCGACCTCGACACGTTGCGCGAGTTCGCCCGAGGGTGCGATGTGATCACCTTCGATCACGAACACGTACCCACCGAGCACCTCCGTGCCCTGGAGGCGGACGGCATCCCCGTGCGTCCCGGCCCGGACGCGCTGGTGCACGCCCAGGACAAGGGCGTGATGCGGGCGAGACTCGACGCGATCGGCGTGCCCTGCCCGAGGCACAGGATCGTCTCCGATCCGCAGGACGTGGCGGCCTTCGCCGCCGAGGGCGACGGCTTCCCTGTCGTACTCAAGACCGTCCGCGGCGGCTACGACGGCAAGGGCGTGTGGGTGGTGGACTCCGTGGAGGAGGCCGCTGACCCGTTCAAGGCCGGTGTGCCCGTGCTCGCCGAGGAGAAGGTCGACTTCGTCCGCGAGCTCGCCGCCAACGTCGTCCGCTCCCCGCACGGCCAGGCCGTGGCCTACCCGGTCGTGGAGTCCCGCCAGGTCAACGGCGTGTGCGACACGGTCATCGCCCCGGCGCCCGACCTGGAGGAGGCCCTCGCCCTGGAGGCCTCCGAGATGGCGCTGAACATCGCCAAGGAGCTCGGCGTCGTCGGCCACCTCGCGGTCGAGCTGTTCCAGACCCGCGACGGCCGCATCCTCGTCAACGAGCTGGCGATGCGCCCGCACAACTCCGGCCACTGGTCGATGGACGGCGCCGTCACCAGCCAGTTCGCCAACCACGTCCGCGCGGTCCTGGACCTGCCCCTGGGCGACCCGCGCCCGCGCGCCAAGTGGACGGTGATGGTCAACGTCCTCGGCGGCGACTTCCCGGACATGTACTCCGCGTACCTGCACTGCATGGCCCGCGACCCGCAGCTGAAGATCCACATGTACGGCAAGGACGTGAAGCCCGGCCGCAAGGTCGGTCACGTCAACACCTACGGCGACGACCTGGACGACGTGCTGGAGCGCGCCCGTCACGCTGCCGGCTACCTGAGAGGCACCATCACCGAATGAGCCCTGTTGTTGGCATCGTCATGGGGTCGGACTCCGACTGGCCCGTCATGGAGGCCGCCGCCAAGGCCCTCGACGAGTTCGAGATCGCCTACGAGGTCGACGTCGTGTCCGCGCACCGTATGCCGCGCGAGATGGTCGCCTACGGCGAGCAGGCCGACGAGCGCGGGCTCAAGGTGATCATCGCCGGGGCGGGCGGCGCCGCCCACCTGCCCGGCATGCTCGCCTCCGTGACACCGCTGCCGGTCATCGGCGTGCCCGTGCCGCTGAAGTACCTCGACGGCATGGACAGCCTCCTGTCGATCGTGCAGATGCCGGCCGGCGTCCCGGTCGCCACGGTCTCGGTCGCCGGCGCCCGCAACGCCGGTCTGCTCGCGGCCCGCATCCTCGCCGCGCACGACGAGGACCTGCGCGCCCGCATGCGCGAGTTCCAGCAGGAGCTCAACGACCAGGCCACCGAGAAGGGCAAGCGCCTGCGCTCCAAGGTCGAGGGCACGGGCGGCTTCGGCTTCGGCGCGGGGAAGTGACGACGATGACCTCCCGGGAGGCAGCCCGGGAACTCCTGCGGGAGTTCCCGGTCGTCGACGGACACAACGACCTGCCCTGGGCGCTGCGCGAGCAGGTCCGCTACGACCTCGAAGCGCGGGACATCGCCGCCGACCAGTCCGCCCACCTGCACACCGACCTCCCGCGCCTGCGCGCGGGCGGGGTCGGGGCGCAGTACTGGTCGGTGTACGTCCGCACGGACGCGCCCGACCCGGTCGCGGCCACCCTCGAACAGATCGACTGCGTACGGCAGTTGCTGGCCCGCCACCCGGAGGACCTGCGCCCCGCGCTGACGGCCGCCGACATGGAGGCCGCGCGCCGCGAGGGCCGGATCGCCTCCCTCATGGGCGCGGAGGGCGGCCACTCCATCGCCAACTCCCTGGGCACCCTGCGGGGTCTGTACGGCCTCGGCGTGCGGTACCTCACGCTCACCCACAACGACAACGTGGACTGGGCGGACTCCGCGACCGACGAGCCGCGGGCCGGGGGCCTCACCGCGTTCGGCCGCGAGGTCGTACGGGAGATGAACCGGCTCGGCATGCTCGTCGACCTCTCCCACGTGGCCGCGACGACGATGCGGGACGCGCTCGACACGAGCACCGCCCCGGTGATCTTCTCCCACTCCTCCGCCCGGGCCGTCTGCGACCACCCGCGCAACATCCCGGACGACGTCCTGGAACGTCTGCCCGCCAACGGCGGCATCGCCATGGTCACCTTCGTCCCGAAGTTCGTGCTCCAGGCGGCCGTCGACTGGACCGCCGCCGCCGACGAGAACATGCGCGCCCACGGCTTCCACCACCTCGACACCACCCCGGAGGCCATGAAGGTCCACCGCGCCTTCGAGGAGCGGCACCCGCGCCCGGTCGCCACGGTGGCGACGGTCGCCGACCACCTGGACCACATGCGCGAGGCCGCCGGCATCGACCACCTCGGCATCGGCGGCGACTACGACGGCACGGCCTTCACCCCCGACGGCCTCGACGACGTCTCCGGCTACCCGAACCTGATCGCGGAACTCCTCGACCGCGGCTGGTCGAAGGCCGACCTGACCAAGCTGACGTGGAAGAACGCGGTCCGCGTCCTGGACGCGACGGAGGCCGTGGCCCGGGGGCTCCAGGGGACGCGTCCCCCGTCCAACGCCCGCATCGAGGACTTGGACGGCTGACGGCCGGGGGATCGTTGACCTTGGCCGGTGTGTACGCATGTGGTGCCGCTCCGCGGCCAAGGCCGTGCAGCTCCTGTTGAACGGCCGTTAGGGCGGGTAGGACCTTCATACGCGTGCAGCGCTCTTCTGGGGCGGGTCTGGTCTTGGTACGGGCGAGAGGGGGCGGCGTGGCTGAGGAGCAGAGTCCGTTTTCCTGGCGGCGGAGTAGCTACAGCGGCGGAGGCGGCAGCAATGACAACCAGTGCTGCGAGATGGCCGCGTTCCCCGAAGGGGTCTGGATAAGGGATTCCAAGCAGCCGAACGGCAGGGTGCTGACCTTCACGCCGGAGGCCTGGCGCAGCGCGATGGCGTGGCTGTCCGCCCCGGAGCACCCCGGGCGTGACCATGAATGACTCGGATTCCGCCGGACGCGGCATGGGCAGCCGAAGCCGTGAGCGGTCTGCCACCAGGGAGCCGGGTCTCTTCGGCTACTGCCTGGTGACCGGCACGCTGGCAGCGGCCTGCGGGGCAGCCGCCTCACTGCTGGGCGAAAGCCTCTCGGTGCGACTCGCCCTGTGGCTGACGGTACTGATCGGCTTGTCGGCCGCCGCGAGCTGGTGGTGGGCGCAGTCGCCGGCTACAGCCCGCCAGTGGACGGTGGATCTTCTGGTGCGTCCGGCAACGAGGGACGCACGGTCTCGAAGAGCTTGATGAACGTCCTGACCAGGAGCGGCCCTCCGCTGACACTGCCGAGCCAGCACATCTCCGGCGGCACGCCCATCCGGATGCCGGCGTAGGCCACCAGCGCGGAGACGGCGGCGGAGAACAGGACCAGTGCGGCCAGATTGCGGATGACGCGTATCACGTCGTCGACGTGGGCCCGCCTGCGCCGTATGGGGTTGTCGGTTTCCGCCTTTTTCAGCCGCAGCAGACGGGCACACGCCTCCCGGCTGCCGAGTCCCTGCGGGACCGGCGTGGCGTGCTCGTGCTGCTGCCCGGGCCCAGGGGTGGCCTGGTGTGGGGTGACGTTGCTCCCGCTTCTGGAACTCGACTCCGGTCCACGGCGCTTCTTCCTCCCCTTGTCGGTCGTCATGGCTACCCCTGGGCCCCCGGTGGCACGCTGAACCGACGTCAGGTGCGGTGGAATTGTTCGATGAGTTCGTCCAGCAGCGCGACCGTCTCGTCCTCGGTCAGCGCCTTGCCGCGCAGGTCCTCGAAGCACTCCTGGTACCGGGCGACCAGTTCCCGGTCGTCCCGGTTCGTCAGAGTGCCTCCCGGGCCCGCCACATAGAGCACGTCTTCGTCATCCCGGAAGCCCAGGAGGAAGAAGCTGCTGTCCAGACTGTCGTGTGCGCCGGCGGTGAAAGGCAGTGCCCGCAGGGCGGCACGCTGCCCGTCGATGAGTTCCTTGAGGAACAGCAACTGGCGGCGCATGGTGGCCGGTCCGCCGACTTGGCGGCGCAGAGCCGCTTCGTCGATGACCATTTCCACTTCCGGGCCGTCCTCGTGGAGAACGCGCTCCTGCCGGGCGATACGCAGGTCGATGCGCTGCTGGGCCCTGGCGTCTGACTGGCCCGCCTCGAACAAGGCGGTGACATAGTCCGAGATCTGCAAATGACCGGGGATGAGGCTGGGGTGGTAACCCCGGATGGCGTTCGCGGCACTCTCGTAGCCCAGGTACTGGGCGAACGGCTGGCTGATGACGTTGTTGTACTCGGACCACCAAGCCTGGCCCTTGCTGCCCCGGGCCGCCTCCTCCAATTCCGCGACGAGTTCCGGGTCATCGACGCCGTACTCGAGGAGCATCGCCCGCAGATCTGTGACGGACAGACTCACCGTGCCCGCCTCGATCCGGATCAGCTTGGACAACGACCACTCGAGCACGTCGGCTGCCTGCCGTTGGGTCAGCCCCCGCTTGTCGCGGGCCGCTTTGAGGGCGAGACGCAGCTTGCGGCGGTTGAGGCTCGGGTCCACGGACCTGGGCATGGCGCTCCTTCGGGAGAGTGACGGCGGCGAACAGCACTTGGCGTGCCGAAACTTTCCCATCCTACGCGGTCGATTCGACTGTCATCCGAAAGAGTGACTCGAATGGCCGTACGCTTGACGCTGCCGTCGGTCTGGAGATACCCGAACGACACATGTCTAATCGACCTGAGCTGGAGTAGACCTACCGAGTGGCACAGGTCACATCCCCGGTCGCAAGCAGTGTGAAGTCCTGGGACCCACGCGTCCACAGGAAGCCGCGAGGCGCACCGGCGCCGTCCCCCGAACGCCCCGCCCGCCAGGAGCAGCCCACCGCTCCGTGCGACGGTGACCGTACTGCACGACGACCGTACGGAGCCGCCATGGCAGACCTCCAGGACGACCTGCGCCCCACCACCGCGGCCGGCGAGCTCGACGACCTGGCCGAGCCGTACCCCGAGGAGGCCGTGGTCACGGCGGAGTCGTACGAGCCCGTCTCCGACCCGGACGACGCGCCCCTGACCCGGGCGCACGCCATCCTCGCCGCGCACCCCGTCGCCGACGGCTACAACGGACTGCCCTGGGCCCTCAAGCGCCTGTCCTACTACGACCTGGAACTCGGCGAGAGCACCGTCGCCACGGACGTGCCGCGCCTGCGCGGCGGCCACGTGGGCGCCCTGTTCTGGTCGCTGCACCTGCCCGAGGGCCTCGACGGCGACCGGGCCGTCGGCGCCACGCTGGAGCAGCTGGACCTGGCCAAGACCGTCGTCCGCACCTGCGACGAGGGCCTGCGGCCCGCCTGTACGGCCGGACAGGTCGCGGACGCCCGCAACTGCGGCCGGGTCGCCGTGCTCCTCGGCCCCGCCGGGGCATCGGCCGTGGGTGACTCGCTGGGCATCCTGCGCCAGTTGCACGCCCTCGGCCTGCGCGTCCTCACCCTGACCGGGGTCTCCTGGGCGAGCGAGGCGGGGCTGACCCGGTTCGGCGAGGAGGTCGTGCGCGAGATGAACCGGCTCGGCGTGATCGCGGACCTCTCCGGCGCCTCACCGCCCACCGTCCGCCGCGTCCTGAGCCTCTCCCGGGCACCCGTGCTGTGCAGCCGCTCCGCCGCCCGGGCGATCCGCCCCCACCCGGTCAACCTCCCCGACGAACTGCTGGCGGAGCTGGGCGAGGCCAAGGGGCTGTGCCTGGTGCCGCTGACCGCCGAGCAGACCGGCCCGACCGTCCGCGACGTCGCCGACCACCTCGACCACATCCGCGAGGTCGCCGGAGCGCACTGCGTCGGGCTGTCCGGCACCTACGACTCCGGAGCCGCCCACCCGCAGGAACTCGGCGACACCTCCTGCTATCCGCGGCTGATCGCCGAACTCCTCCGACGCGGCTGGGACGAGGCCGATGTGGCCCTTCTGACCTGGGGCAACGTCCAACGCGTGCTGCGCGGCGCCGACTTCACGGCCCGCGCGGCCCAGCAGCGGCGCGAGCAGTCGACGGCGACGATCGCGGAGCTGGACGGGTAACGCGGGGACGGGGCACGCGGGGACGGGGCACGCGTGGACGGGGCACGCGTGGACGGGGCACGCGGGGATGGGTGACGCGCCCGGGCCGCCTCAGCCGTGCTCGATCCGGCACAGGCAGAACGGATGCCCCACCGGATCGGCGTACACCCGGAAGTCCTTCTTCTCGTAGTCCTCCCGGTCCAGCACCCGCGCCCCCAGCGCCAGCACCCGCTCCTCCGCCGCGTCGATCTCCTCCCACGTCGACCCGGCGTCGAAGTCCAGGTGGAACTGCTGGGCGTTGCGGTCGGCCCGCGGCCACTCCGGCGGGGTGTACCCGGGCGAGCGCTGGAAGGCGAGCCGCGGCCCGTCGGGGACGCGCAGCACCACCCAGTCGGGGTCGTCGTCCTCCGGCGTGCCCCCGCCGACCCGCGCGTAGAAGCGGGCCAGCTCGCGCGGATCGGGGCAGTCGAGGACCACGGAACGGAAACGTGCCACGGCGGACATGGAGCCTCCCGGTCTCAGCAGGCGCAGAGGCAGAACGGGTGCCCGGCCGGGTCGGCGTAAACCCGGAACGTGCGCTCCCGGTCCTCGGCGTCCAGCGGCTTCGCACCCAGCGCCAGCACGCCCTTCTCGGCCGCGTCCAGATCCTCCACCACCAGGTCGAGGTGGAACTGCTGGGAGTGCTCGGGCGAGGGCCATCGCGGCGGCACGTACCCGGCAGCGGCCTGGAACGCCAGCGCCGGGCCGCCCGGCACCTTCAGGTCCACCCACTCGTCCTCCCCGTCGCTCTCCACCGTCGGCGTGCCCCCGAGCACGTCGGCGTAGAAGCCCGCCAGTGCGCGCGGGTCGGGACAGTCCAGGACGACGACACCCATCTTGGCGAGAGCCATGACTTCCTCCTCGAAGCCGCTGTTACCCGCAGGTCCGTTACCGACACACTGCGGGCAACCGGTAACCGTTACTCCATGCTCCCCCACAGGCAGTAACCTCGCAAGGGGAAACGCGAGAGGTACGGTCCAGCCATGACGGAGAGATCGCCTGCACCCGGCGGCCTGGCCCTGGTCGAGACCCTGGTGAACACGCTGGACATCGAGTCGGGCGCCGA
The DNA here is from genome assembly GCF_040628815.1 of Streptomyces sp. NPDC006140. NCBI lineage: Bacteria > Bacillati > Actinomycetota > Actinomycetes > Kitasatosporales > Streptomycetaceae > Streptomyces > Streptomyces sp. NPDC006140. The sequence goes on from NZ_JBEXTS010000014.1 coordinate 218,935, forward strand.
CGCGCTCGACACGCCGGAAGGCCGGGCCCGCATCGGGATCACCGGGGACGACGAGGCCGAAGAGGCCCGCGCCCTGCGCGAGTCACTGCGCGCCGTCCTCCTCGCCCACGCCGGCCACCCGCCCCACCGCGAGGTACCCCCGCTCGGCGAACTCCTGGCCGCCGCCCCCCTCGTCGTCACGGTCGACCCGGCGGACGGCTCGGCCGCCCTCGCCCCCGCCGACGGCCACTCCCTGCACGCACGCGTGGCCGCCGCCGTCGCCGACGCCCTGGTCGCCGGCACCTGGACCCGCCTCAAGGCCTGCGAGGCCGCCGACTGCCACTGGGCGTACTACGACCGCAGCCCCGCAGGCCGGGGCCGCTGGTGCTCCATGCAGGTGTGCGGGGCCCGCGCCAAGATGCGCCGCTACCGCGCCAAGGGAACATGACACACCCCGCACCCCGGCCCAGTGGGGCAGAATGCAACAAGACGCCGGTTCGGCCGACTGAGCCTCGGCCGAACCGGCGTCACCTGTTCTCGTATCCCTACGCGCTCACGCCCTGGGACGCCCCATCGCCCGGTACGTCCAGCCCGCCTTGCGCCAGCGCTCCGGATCCAGGGCGTTGCGACCGTCCAGGATGACCCGGGCCGCCGCCACCTCCCCGAGCGCCTCGGTGTCCAGCTCGCGGAACTCCCGCCACTCCGTCAGATGCAGCACGATGTCGGCGCCCCGCACCGCCTCCAGCGCCGAGTCGGCATAGCCGAGCGTCGGGAAGACCCGGCGGGCGTTGTCCATGCCCTTCGGGTCGTACACCGTGACCTGCCCGCCCTGGAGATGGATCTGCCCCGCCACGTTCAGCGCGGGCGAGTCCCGCACGTCGTCCGAGTCCGGCTTGAAGGTCGCCCCCAGCACCGCCACCCGCTTGCCCAGGAACGGCCCGCCGCCCAGCGCCTGCCGGGCCAGCTCCACCATCTGCCCGCGCTGGCGCATGTTGATCGAGTCGATCTCCCGCAGGAACGTCAGCGCCTGGTCCGCGCCCAGCTCACCCGCCCGCGCCATGAACGCCCGGATGTCCTTCGGCAGACAGCCACCGCCGAAGCCGATCCCGGCCCGCAGGAACTTCTTGCCGATCCGGTCGTCGTAACCGATCGCCTCCGCCAGCTTCGCGACATCACCACCCGCGGCCTCGCACACCTCCGCCATCGCGTTGATGAAGGAGATCTTCGTCGCGAGGAAGGAGTTCGCCGACGTCTTCACCAGCTCGGCGGTCGGGAAGTCCGTCACCACGAACGGCGAGCCCTCCGCGATCGGCGTCGCGTACACCTCCCGCAGCAGCTTCTCGGCCCGCTCGCTGCGCACACCGACCACGATCCGGTCCGGGTGCAGCGTGTCGTCGACCGCGAAGCCCTCCCGCAGGAACTCCGGGTTCCAGGCCAGCTCGGCGTCCTCCCCGGCCGGCGCGTTCGCCGCCAGGTAGGCCGCCAGCCGGTCGGCGGAGCCCACGGGCACGGTCGACTTGCCGACCACCAGCGCGGGCCCGTGCAGATGCGGCGCCAGCGAGGCGAACGCGGAGTCGACGTACGACATGTCACAGGCGTACTCGCCGTGCCGCTGCGGCGTGTTCACACAGACGAAGTGCACATCGCCGAAGGCACCGATCTCGGCCCAGTCCTGGGTGAAACGCAGCCGCCCGCTGGAACCCTCGAACCCGGGGACGTGCTTGCGCAGCAGCTCGTCCAGACCCGGCTCGTACATCGGGGCCTCGCCCCGCTCCAGCATCTCGATCTTCTCGCGCACGACGTCCAGCGCGAGCACCTCGAAGCCCAGCTCGGCCATGGCCGCCGCGTGTGTCGCACCGAGATAACCGGTGCCGATCACGGTGATCTTCAGGGCCATGGGTGCTCCAGGGGTCTACGGCATGTGGTGCGCGCCCGAGCATAGCCGGGGCATGGCGGCGCGCTTCACTGGGCAACTTCTCGGCTGTCGCCTAGCTCACGTATCACTCCCGTGGGCGACCCCATAAACTTTTGATTACTTAACGGTAGTTAGCGCCACCATCGCAGCGTTTTGGAGCGTGAGAGACCTTGGCCGGATCGGCTGACTTCGACCTGTACCGCCCGTCCGAGGAGCACGACATGCTCCGCGACGCCGTCCGCTCGCTGGCCGAGGCGAAGATCGCGCCGCACGCCGCCGCGGTGGACGAGGAGGCCCGCTTCCCGCGCGAGGCGCTCGACGCGCTGGTGGCGAACGACCTGCACGCCGTGCACGTACCCGAGGAGTACGGCGGCTCGGGCGCCGACGCGCTCGCCACCGTCATAGTGATCGAGGAGGTCGCCCGCGTCTGCGCCTCCTCCTCCCTCATCCCCGCGGTGAACAAGCTGGGCTCGCTCCCGGTGATCCTCTCCGGCTCCGAGGAGCTGAAGAAGAAGTACATGGCCCCGCTCGCCAAGGGCGACGGCATGTTCTCCTACTGCCTCTCCGAGCCCGACGCCGGCTCCGACGCCGCCGGCATGAAGACCAAGGCCGTCCGCGACGGCGACTTCTACGTCCTCAACGGCGTGAAGCGCTGGATCACCAACGCAGGCGAGTCCGAGTTCTACACGGTGATGGCGGTGACGGACCCGTCGAAGCGCTCGAAGGGCATCTCGGCCTTCGTCGTCGAGAAGTCCGACGAGGGCGTCTCCTTCGGCGCCCCCGAGAGGAAGCTCGGCATCAAGGGCTCCCCGACCCGCGAGGTCTACCTCGACAACGTCCGCATCCCCGCCGACCGCATGATCGGCGAGGAGGGCACCGGCTTCGCCACGGCCATGAAGACCCTCGACCACACCCGCATCACCATCGCCGCCCAGGCCCTCGGCATCGCCCAGGGCGCCCTCGACTACGCCAAGGGCTACGTCCAGGAGCGCAAGCAGTTCGGCAAGCCCATCGCCGACTTCCAGGGCATCCAGTTCATGCTCGCCGACATGGCCATGAAGATCTCGGCCGCCCGCGCCCTGACCTACCAGGCCGCCGCCGCCTCCGAACGCGGCGACGCCGACCTCACGTACCAGGGCGCCGCCGCCAAGTGCTTCGCCTCGGACGTGGCGATGGAGGTCACGACGGACGCGGTCCAGCTCCTCGGCGGGTACGGCTACACGCGGGACTACCCGGTGGAGCGCATGATGCGGGACGCCAAGATCACGCAGATCTACGAGGGCACGAACCAGGTTCAGCGCATCGTCATGGCCCGCAACCTGCCGTGACGCACGCTTGGCGGATTGGTTCCTTCCGCCCCGTGGCGGGCGGCGCCGCACAGGCGTAGGACGGAAGGGCACGGGGACCGACCCCCGGCCCCCGCCCGTCCCCGGGAGGAACCATGACCCAGCAGCCCACCACGGCCACCCCGATGAGCAAGGAGATGCAGGACTGCGTCCAGGCGTGCATGTCCTGCCACAGCACGTGCGAGGAGACGATGAGCTCCTGCATGCAGATGGGCGGCCAGGCCCAGATGCAGGTCATGCGCGCGGTCATGGACTGCGCCGAGATGACCCGGCTGTGCGCGGACATGATGATGCGCCGCTCGCCGCTCTCGGCCGAGATGTGCGCGATGTGCGCCCGCGCCTGTGACATGTGCGCCGAGGCGTGTATGTCCATGCCGGACGACGCCCAGATGATGCGCTGCGCCGAGGCGTGTCGCAGCTGCGCCGAGATGTGCCGCAAGATGGCGGCCGCCACGATGTGAGGACCGCCTCACAGCGAAGGGGGCACCCGCCGGGTGCCCCCTTTTCGCCGCTCGGAGATCAGTTGCCCGAGACGGTGACCTTCTCGTCGTTCTTCAGTTCGTTCACCAGCGTCTTCACCTTCGCGGTGTCCCACTGGAGGTTGCCGTTCGCGGAGCTGCCCGCGATCGGCATGTTCATCGACTTGCCCTCGCCGCCACTGACGCCCTTCATCGCCCAGAACATGGACGCCAGGTCGAACAGGCCCATGTCCTTGTCGACCACGAGGGAGTCCAGGCCGGCGCCCATGGTCGGGTACAGCTTGAAGGGGTTCAGGATCGTGCTCGGGGTGGCGACCTGGTTGGCCAGGGCGGAGAGGAACTTCTGCTGGTTCTTCGTACGGTCCAGGTCGGAGCCCTTGAGGGCGTAGCGGGTGCGGACGAAGGCCAGGGCCTGCTCGCCGTTGAGGGTCTGCTTGCCCTTCTTCAGGTCCGCGCCGGACTTGGTGTCCTTGATGTCCTGCGGGATGTCCATCTCGACCCCGCCGACCGCGTCCACGATGTTCGCGAAACCGCCGAAGCCGATCTCCACGTAGTGGTCGATGTGCAGACCGGTGTTGGCCTCGACCGTGCGGACCAGCAGCTCCGGGCCGTCCTCGGCGTACGCCGCGTTCAGCTTCGTCTGGCGGCCGGTGGCCGGGTAGAGCTTGCCGGAGTCGGAGCCCTTGTACGACGGGATCGTGACGTTCGAGTCACGCGGCAGCGAGATCAGCGTCGGGCCGTTGCTGCCGGTGTGCAGGATCATCATCGAGTCCGTGCGCTTGCCCTCGGCGGAGCCGGTGTGCAGCTTCTTCTTCTCCTCGGCCGACATGCCCGCGCGGCTGTCCGAGCCGACGATCAGGTAGTTCGTGCCCTCGCCCGCCTCCGGCCGGTCGATGACCTTCGACAGGTCGACGTCGCGGTTGAGCTTGGAGTCGGCCCAGAAGTACGTGGCGACGCTCGTCACGGCCAGGACCGTCACCAGCGTGATTGCCGTCACCTTGATACGGCGGCGCCAGTTCGGCGCGGGACGCGGGTCGTACCCGCCGCCGCCCGGGCCGCCGGGGCCTCTGCCGCCGGGGGAGCCGTAGACCTGGCCGGTGTTGTAGCCGCTGTCATAGGTCGACGGCGGCTCGGCGTAGCCGCCGTCCACGTACGACGGCTGCTGCGGCACGCCGCCGGCGTACTGCGGTGCGCCGCCGTAGGCATCCTGCCCGGGCGACGCCGCCGGACCGCGGCGGACCTGCCGCATGACACGGGCGCTCTCGGGCTGTGCGCTCGAGCTTCCGCGTCCGTACCGGCTGCCGCGGTTGTCGTCGGACCATCCCTCGGGCCAATTGTTCATGCGCCCCAGTGTGCAGGTCCCCATGGTCCGCCATACAAGAGTCGTCGGAAAATCAGAGCACGGCTGTGGCGAAGCTGACACAAAACCCCCTCATGCCGCCTCGGCATAAGGTAGGGGCCATGACAGACCAGGCCCCAGCTGCGGATTCCGGCGCCACGGATATCCCGGGCAAGCCGACCTCGGCCTCCCGCACCACCCTCAGCCACATCATGACCCACAACGACACGAACCTGCTGGGGACCGTGCACGGCGGCGTGATCATGAAGCTGGTCGACGACGCGGCCGGGGCCGTGGCCGGGCGGCACTCCGGCGGCCCGGCCGTCACCGCGTCCATGGACGAGATGGCGTTCCTGGAGCCGGTCCGCGTCGGCGACCTCGTCCACGTCAAGGCGCAGGTCAACTGGACCGGCCGGACGTCCATGGAGGTCGGCGTCCGCGTCCTGGCCGAACGCTGGAACGAGTCCGCGCCACCGACGCAGGTCGGCTCCGCCTACCTCGTCTTCGCCGCGGTCGACGCCGACGGCAAGCCCCGCCGGGTCCCTCCGGTCCTCCCGGAGACCGAACGCGACAAGCGCCGCTACCAGGAGGCCCAGATCCGCCGCACCCACCGCCTGGCCCGCCGCCGCGCGATCATGGAGCTGCGGGAGAAGCGGGCGGCGGAGGGGTTCGAGGACTGACCCGCCTGAACTCCTAGGCGCACGCCACCTCATCCCCCCGCACCACCCCGAACTCCCCCTGCCCCGGATCCTCCGCCCGCACCTTGCGGACGCGTTCGAAGTCCGCTCCCGCGATCACCTTCAGGGTCGGGCCCAGGCCCTTGACCGGGCGCAGTTCGCTGCCCGGGAGGGCCGTCGCGAGGGACTTGGCCGAGCGGTCCCAGCGGGGGTCGTAGGCGACGACCGTGCGCTTGACGTCGCGGGCGGCGGCGTTCACCGGGGCCCGGGTCGTGCGGAAGCCCGTCGAGGCCAGGGCGGCGTCCACGCGGCGGCCGAGGCCGGGCGTGCGCGTGCCGTTCTCCACCTGGACGCGGATCTGCTGCGGGGCCACCGACACGATGCGGGCCGCGGCGCGCGGCCGGTGCACGGACAGCGGCTGGTCCTGGCGCAGGGCGTGGAAGAGGCGCTCCGCCTTCACGGGGTCCCACTTCAGCGTGGAGCCGACGCCCTTCACGGCGTATCCCATCCGCCCGATCGGGACGGTGGTGAACTCGGAGGAGGAGGGGGAGAAGTTCCGCATGGCCCGGCCGAGGTCCAGCATCTCGTCCGTGCCGAAGCCCTTGTCGGCCCGCACCGAGCCGAGCACGGCCCGTGTCACGTCCCGGAACTTCATCGGGTTGAGGAGGATCCCGGAGGATGTGACGCGTTCCACGAGCGCCGCCATGAAGCGCTGCTGCCGTTTCATGCGGCCCAGGTCGGAGGCGCCGTCGACGTGGCGGGCGCGCACGTACTGGAGCGCCTGGCCGCCCGCGAGGGTGTGCCGGCCGGCGGGGAGGTCCAGGCCGGTGTGACTGTCCTTCAGGGGGTCGGCGGTGCAGATCTGTACGCCGCCGACGACGTCCACCGTCTTCATGAAGCTCGTGAAGTCGACCTCCACGTAGTGGTCGATCTTCACCTTGGTCATGCTCTCCACGGTCCGCACGGTCAGCTGCGGCCCGCCCTCCGCGTACGCCGCGTTCAGCTTGACCGGGTGCCCGCCGTGCCGTTCGCCCGTCGTGCGGTCGACGTGCGGGGGCATCACGGCGTAGGAGTCGCGCGGCAGGCTCACCACGCTCGCCCGTTCCCGGTCCTCCGAGATGTGCACGATCATGATCGTGTCGGTGCAGTGGCAGGGCGCCCCGCCCAGCCGGTACTTGCGCCGCTCCTCCTTGCTGATCTTCTCGCGGCCGTCGGTGCCGACGAGCAGGACGTTCATGCCGTGGCCGGCCTGGGGCCGGTTCTTCATGTCCTTGAAGGGGTCGACCCGGGCGATGTCCGCGTCCAGGCTGGTCACGACCGCGTGTCCGATACCGGCGGAGGCGAGGACCACCACGGACAGTGTGGTGACGGCCCGCATGCCCCAGCGCGGCTTCCGGCGCCGTGCGGGCGGTGCGGGCCGGCGCGGGGCGTGGCGGGGGGCGGGTGGCTGGGGGCGGCGCTGGGGTGCGGCGGTGGACCGAGGGGACCGCGGCGGCGTGGGCATGGGGACACCTCCGGACGACGGCCGTACGTGGGATCCGTGAAACCGTAGGCCGATACGATCTGCGGCCCGCGGTACCGCCCCGGCGGCGCGCAACGCTGTCCCCCGTTCGCGGTAACGTGAGCCCCCTATGAACGCCAATCCCGACGTGCGGCTCCCCGCCGTTTCCGTGATCATGCCTGTCCTCAACGAGGAGCGGCATCTGCGGGGAGCAGTCCAAGCGATCCTCGCGCAGGAGTACGCCGGCGAGATGGAGGTCGTGATCGCCCTCGGTCCGTCCACGGACCGCACGGACGAGATCGCCGCCGAGCTCGTGGCCGAAGACCCGCGTGTGCACACCGTCCCCAACCCCACCGGTCGTACGCCCGCGGCGCTGAACGCGGCGATCAACGCCTCCCGGCATCCGATCGTGGTCCGGGTCGACGGCCACGGCATGCTCTCCCCGAACTACATCGCCACCGCGGTACGGCTCCTGGAGGAGACCGGCGCGCAGAACGTCGGCGGCATCATGCACGCCGAGGGCGAGAACGACTGGGAGCACGCCGTCGCCGCCGCGATGACCTCGAAGATAGGTGTGGGCAACGCCTCGTTCCACACGGGCGGGGAGGCGGGCCCGGCCGAGACGGTCTACCTGGGGGTGTTCCGGCGCGAGGCGCTGGAGCAGCAGGGCGGCTACAACGTGGAGTTCATCCGTGCCCAGGACTGGGAGCTGAACTTCCGTATCCGTGAGGCCGGCGGGCTGGTCTGGTTCTCGCCGGAGCTGCGGGTGTCGTACCGGCCGCGGCCGAGCGTGAAGGCGCTCGCCAAGCAGTACAAGGACTACGGCCGTTGGCGGCACGTCGTCGCCCGCTACCACGAGGGTTCGATCAACCTGCGCTACCTCGCCCCGCCGACCGCCGTGTGCGCGATCGCGGCCGGGCTCCTGGTGGGCGCGCTGCTGACGCCGTGGGGCCTCGTGGTGCCCGGCGGCTATCTCGCGGCGATCCTGCTGGGTTCGATCCCGGCGGGCAGGGGGCTGCCGCTGAAGGCGCGGCTGCAGATCCCCGTGGCGCTGGCCACGATGCACATGTCGTGGGGCTGGGGCTTCCTGACGAGTCCGCGGGCGCTGGCGCGGAAGGTCATCGCGTCCCGGCGCCCGTCGGTCCGGGCGGACGCCGACGCGGCCACGGGCTGATCCGCGCCGCACGGCTACCGGCTGATCCACGCCGCACGGCTTCGGGCCCTTCCCGTTCGGGAGGGGCCCGTTTCCGTCACCAGGTGAAGCCGGGGTTCACGTGCATGCAGGCCTTGTCGTCGGCGCCGTTGAGCGCGTCGGCCGACTTCGGGGTCCGGTCGTTCCGCTTCGGTGCCTTGTAGTCGGTGCCGGTACGCCAGTCCGCGCCGACGACGAGTGTGATGCCGGAGACGTCGGTCGACCGCTTCACCGAACTGAGAGGGATCCCGAGGGCCTCGGCGACGCGCTGGGCGTCGCCCTCCAGGTCGGCGCTCGGGTAGCGGACGACGGTCCGGTCCTCGCTCCACGAGCCGTCGGTGTCGGCGACGGCCTCGGTGAAGCCCTCCTCCTTCAGCAGCCCGGCCACGGTGCTCGCGCGTCCGCTCGCCGGGGCGAGGGTGTCGGTGCGGGTGCCGTTGCGGACCTGGACGGCGATCTCGTCGTCGGCCGCGGCCGGGTCGGCGGAGGCCTTCTCCGCGGCCTTCTTCGTCTTGTCCTCGCCGTCCAGGGCGATGTCCTCGCGCACCAGCCGGAACAACTGCTCGGCGTCCTCGGTGGGCTCCACGCGGGCGCCGACGTACCGGTTGGGCATCGTGGTCATGGTGATGCGCTTCGGCTCGACCTTGCGCAGCTCGGTGCTGAGGTCGTAGAGCTTCCTGACGGTGTCGAGGCCCGGGTCGACCGTCATGGCGCGGGTGGCTTCCTCGGCCAGTCTGCGCAGCTTGTTGGGGCTGCTGAGGGTGGCGTTCTCGCGCAGCTGGCGGACCATCGCGTTCATGTACATGTGCTGGGCCTTGGCGCGGGCGAGGTCGCTGCCGTCCTCGAAGCCGTAGCGCGTGCGCAGCCACTGCAGGGCCTGCTCGCCCTGGATGTACGAGGTGCCCTTCTCCAGTTTCAGGCCCGAGCCCTTGCCGTCGGAGGTGCGGGAGTGGATGTTGGCGTCGACGCAGACGGGGACGCCGCCGACGGCGTCGGCCATCGAGACGACTCCGGCGAAGTCGACCATGATGAAGTGGTCGATGTGGATGCCGGTGAGCTCCTGCCAGGTGGCCACCGTGCAGCCGGGACCGCCGTGGCCGAGGCTCTGGTTGGTCATCGTCCGGCCCTGGGTCGCCGCGTAGACCTTGCCGTCGTCCGGGTCGGTGCACTTGGGGATCTTGACCAGGGTGTCGCGGGGCATGCTGATGACCGACATGTTGGTGCGGTCCGCGGACAGGTGCAGCAGCATCTGGACGTCGGCCAGGGGAGTGGCGCCGAACGTCTCGCGGGCGCCGCCGAGTTTCTGGTTCTCCTCGGTGTCGCGGGCGTCGGAGCCGATGAGCAGGATGTTCAGCGGGGTCTGGCCGGCGGCGTTCGGCGTCGGGGCGGCGACCTTGTTGTCGCCGAGGTTCAGGGCGTCCTTCTTGATGTTGCCGTTGAGGTGCCGGTAGTAGAAGTAGCCCGTCCCGGCCGTGCCGAGTATCAGCACGGCGAGCACGACGGCGGACCACTTCAGCGCGCGCCGCCTGCGCGGAGGCCGGCCGCCGCGCCGCCGCCCGCCTCCCTCGCCGCCACCGGCCGCGCCACCGTCACGGTCCGGGGATGCCGCGCCCGGACCCGAGGCGCCCTCTTGGCCGGACGACTTCGAGCCACCCGCCGGTGCCGCGCGACCGGACGACTTCGAGCCACCCGCCGGTGCCGCGCGACCGGACGACTTCGAGCCACCCGCCGGTGCCGCGCGACCGGACGACTTCGAGCCACGCGCCGGTGCCGCGCGACCGGACGACTTCGAGCCACGCGCCGGTGCCGCGCGGCCGGGCGTCTTCGCGCCTCCCGCCGGCGTGCCGTCGCCGTCCGGCGACCGCGTGTCCGTCGGCTCGTTCTCGTCCGGGACCGGTTCGTGGCGGACGCTCCGTCGCGTTCCGTCCTCCCGCACACCGCTCTGCGTCACTTTCCCCGGTCCTCTCCGCACCCCGCGCATGCAACAGGCCCGCCCTGCCTCCTGTTAGACGCACGACGGGCCTGTCAGTTGCCCTCAGCGGGTCAACTCGCGCACTTGACCTTGTCGGCCGTGGACTTCTCCACGTCCGGCGCCTCGACCGGGGCGTTCAGCTTCACGCCGGCGCCCTTGAAGTCCCTGCCGAGGGTCAGGGTCATCGTGGGCAGGCCCTGGGAGTTGGCCACGCTCTCGCCGGGCTTCAGCGCGGCCCCGGACAGGCCCATGATGTCGGCGAGCCGGCGGGCCTGGTCGGCCTGGTCGGGGGCGTACTCGAGGGTCGTCCTCGCCAGGGCGGCGGGCGCGTTGCCGCCGTTCTCGGACTTGGTCACGCCCTCCTCGACCTGGAGGTACTGCAGGGTCTTCTGCGCGCTGCCGGCGACGGCACCGCCGTTGAGGATCCGTACCCGGACCTCGGCGGCCGGGGCCTTGGTGCCCTTGAGGCGGGCGGCCTCGGCGTCCTTCTCCTTCTTCTGCTGCTTCTTGACCTCGGTGAACGAGACGTCGTTCTTGATCATCTCGAACACCTGGGGGGCCTTGGACTCGTTGAGGACGACCGTCGCCTTGACCGTCTCCGCCGGGTTGTCCTTCACCGGGACGGTCGTGAAGGTGATGTTCTTCGTCGGCACCTTCTTCAGCTCCAGCGCGATGTCCTTGAGCGTGCCGACGTTCCCGATCGCCTTGTCCACCGTGAGGGCCTTCGTGGCGGCCTCGGCCAGCTTCAGCAGCTTGGAGGGGCTGGTGAGGGTGTCACCGGAGGACATCTTGCGCATCAGCGAGCCGAGGAACTGCTGCTGCACCTTGATCCGGTCGAGGTCGCCGCTGTTGCCGAAGCTCTTGCGGGTGCGGACGAACGCGAGGGCCTGCTCGCCCTCGACGGTCGACTCGCCCTCGGGCAGGACGAGTTTGGACTCCTTGTCGTTGACGGGCTTCTCCACGCACACCTCGACCCCGTCGACCGCCGTGGTCAGGGTCTTCACCGCGTTGAAGTCGGCCATCATGAAGTGGTCGACCTCGATGCCGGTGTTCTCCTTCACCGTGCGCATCGTGCAGCCCGGGTCCCGGCCGCTCTCGCCGAGGCTCCGGTTGAAGCGGACGCCCTGCTGCCCCGGGACGATCTTCTCCGAGCCGTCCTCCAGCTTGGTCGGGCAGTCGGGGATGTCCACGATCAGGTCGCGGGGGATGCTGAGCGCGGTCGCGTTGGAGCGGTCCTCGGCGACGTGCAGCAGGATCGTGGTGTCGGCGTGCCCGCTGCTGCCCTTGTCGCCGTAGCCCTCGTTGCCCTCGCCGGTGCGCTTGTCGGTGCCGATGATGAGGATGCTGAAGGCCTCGTCCTTGCTGAAGTTGCTGGCGCCCGCGCTGCCGACGTCGGTCGTCGTGACGTTGCCCTCCAGGTGCTGGAGGTAGAAGTAGCCGGCCGCGCCGACGCCGACCAGCAGGAACGCCATGGTGCCGCCGGTCCACACCAGGACCTTCCTGGTCTTCTTCGGCTTCTGCTGCACCGGCCGGCGCCCAGCGCGCCGTCCCGGCGGCGGCTCCTCGGGAGCGCCGCGCCGCCTGCGCTGCGACGGGACGTCGGTGCGGCTCGCGCCGGCACGGGGAGTCCCGGTGCGCGAAGTCGCCGTACGGGGAGGCGTCGTGCGGGGAGGCGTCGTACGGCCGCCCGCCGGTCCGCGTGTCCCGGGGCCCGGCGACTGCGGTGCGGAGGGGGCCAGTCGCAGTTCGTATTCGCCGGTGTTCGGATTGAGTACCCACTGGTCTGCGGGGTCGATCTGGTCCCCCCGCCCACGGCGTTGCGCGTCCACGGTTGTCCGATTCCTCCGTCGGGGCACGCGGCGCCCTCTCCCCCCGGAGGGCGCACGGGTACTTGGTCATCACAGAAGCACTGGATCGCTCACACTATCCGCCCAGTTGAACGCCGGTGTGCACTGAATGACAAATTCAACATCCATACATGGGGGCAATCCGCCCAAGTCAGCGCATGGGAGTTCGACGGTTCCGTGTGCGGGTGCGCCGCGGGTCGCTACCAGCGGTACGGCGCGTACACGTCCATGCACGGACCGGCGTCCGACCCGTTGAGCGCGTCCGTGTCGCCGGGCAGGTCCCCGGACTCGGGCGCCGGCTGCTCCGGATACGCCGTGCCCGTACGCCAGTCGGCGCCCACGACGACGGTGACGCCGGAGACGTCGGTCGACCGCTGCACGGAACTCGCCGGGATCCCCAGCGACTTGGCGACCCGCCGGGCGTCGCCCGCGAGTTCGGCGCTCGGGTAGCGCACGACGGTCCGCTCCTCGGACAGCGCGCCGGAGGGGTCCGCGGCGGCCCTCGTGAAGCCCTTGCCCACGAGCGAGCGCGCGACGGCGCTCGCCCGGCCGCCGACCGGGGCGAGGGTGGCGGAGCGGGTGGCGTTCCGCACCAGGACGCCGATCTCGCCGTCCGCCGCGGCCGGATCCCGGGAGGTCTGCTCCGACTTCTTCTTCGTGCCCGGCTTCGCGCCCGGCTTCGCGCCCGGCTTGCGGCCCTTGCCGTCGAAGGGCACGTCGTCGCGGATCATGGACCACACGCGGTCGGCGTCGGTCCCGGCCGGCACCAGGTGGTTGGCGTCCTGCGGGTCCTGGGCCGTGGGCAGCGTCGTCATGGTGATGCGGTCCGTCGGTACCGTCCTGAGCTGTGTCCCCAGGTCGTACAGCCGCTTCACCGTGCCGATCTCCTCGGACACGTGCAGCGACTTCGTGGCCGCCTCCGCCAGGTCCGTCAGCCGGCCGGTGTCGGAGAAGACGTTCTGCGCCTTGAGCGTGCGGATCATCGAGTTCATGTACATGTGCTGCGCCCTGGCCCGCAGCGGGTCGCTGCCCCAGGCGTGGCGGGTGCGCAGCCACTGCAGCGCCTGCACGCCCTGGACCTTCTTCCGGCCGGCCGTCAGCTTCAGGCCGGAGCCGCCGGGCACGCCGGGCAGCGGCCGGTCCCACACGTTCTGCCGCACGCAGACCTCGACCCCGCCGATGGCGTCCGCCATCCGCACCACGCCCGCGAAGTCGATCGTCATCCAGTGGTCGATGTAGGCCCCGGTGAGCTTCTCCCAGGTCGCGAGCGTGCAGCCCGCTCCGCCCCGGGCCAGCGAGGCGTTGATGATCGTGTCGACCGGCGGGTACGTCCTCCCGCTCGCCGGGTCCGTGCACTTCGGTATGCCGACCCGGGTGTCGCGCGGCACGCTCACCACGGAGGCGCTCCTGCGGTCCGCGGCCAGGTGGATGAGCATCTGCACGTCGCCCAGCGGCGGATTGCCCCGGCTGTCCCGGCCGCCGCCCAGCGTCACGTTCTCGTCGGAGGCACGGCTGTCGGAGCCGATCAGCAGGATGTTCAGCGGCGTCTGCCCGGCCGCGTTCGGCTCCGCCTTCGCCGCCCCGGAGTCGCCGCTGCTGCGCGCGCCCTTGTGGATGTTGCCGTTCAGGTGCTCGTAGTAGAGGTAGCCGGCGCCGGCGGTCACGAGGACGAGCAGGGAGAGGGCTGTCGCAGCCCCGCGCAGGACGCGGCGCACCCGACGGGGGCTGCCGCCCGAGCCGCCCGAGCCGCCCGGCCCTCCGGTGCCGCCGGACCTGCCCGGGCCGTCACCGCCGGGGGCCGGCTCCCGGTCGTGGCCGCCCTGGTCCTGGACCGGCACCCGCGGCACGGCACCCGGTTTCGTGCCCTCCCCGTACACACCGCTGCTGCGCGCCATCTCTCCCGCTCCGCACCCCGCCGCGCGTTCAGCGCGGATCATCGGACAAGGCCTGTCGTACGCCCTGGGAGACGTACGACGGGCCCGTCAGGTCACTTGGCGCACTCGACCTTGTCCGCCGTGGACTTCTGCACACCCTCCGGCGCCTTCGACGGAGCGGTGAGGGAGACGCCCGCGCCCTTGAAGTCCTTGCCCAGGGTCAGGGTCATCGCGGGCAGCCCCTGGGAGTTGGTCACGCTCTCGCCCGGCTTCAGCGCGGACCCGGGCAGGCCCATGATGTCGGCGAGACGCCGGGCCTGGTCGGCCTGGTCGGGGGCGTACTCCAGCGTGGTCTTCGCCAGCTCGGCGGGCGCGTTGCCGGCGTTCTCCGACTTGGTCACGCCCTCCTCGTTCTGCAGCCAGCTGAGCGTCTCCTGCGCGCTGCCGGCGACGGCCCCGCCGTTGAGGATCCGCACGCGCACCTCGGAGGCCGGGGCCTTGGTGCCCTTCAGCCGGGCGGCGACCGCGGCCGCCTCCTTCTTCTTCTTTTCCTTGACCGCGGTGAACGAGATGTCGTTCTTGATCATGTCGAAGACCTGCGGGGCCGACGACTCGTTGAGCACGACCGTGGCCTTGACCTTCTCCGCCGGGTTGTCGATCACCGGGGTCGTGGTGAAGGTCAGGTTCTTGGTGTCGAGCTTGCCGAGCTCCATGCCGAGGTCCTTCAGCTTGCTGATGCTGTCCAGCTGGGAGTCGACGGTCAGCGCCTTCGTGCCCGCCTCGGCCAGCTTCAGCATCTTCGAGGGGCTGCTCAGCGTGTCGTTGGACTTCAGCTTGCGCATCAGCGCGCTCAGGAACTGCTGCTGGAGCCCGATCCGGCTCAGGTCGCCGCCGAAGCCCACGGCGTGGCGGGTGCGGACGAACGCGAGCGCCTGCTCGCCCTCGATCGTGTGGGTGCCCTTCGACAGCTTCAGGTGCGAGTCCGGGTCGTCGATGTCCTTGCCCAGACAGACCTCGACGCCGCCGACCGCGCTGGTCAGCGTCTTGACGGCGTTGAAGTCGGCGACCATGAAGTTGTCCGGCTTGACGCCGGTCAGCTCGGTCACGGTCCGCATCGTGCAACTGGGGGTACGGCCGTCCTGGCCGAGGCTGGTGTTGAAGCGGACGCCCTGCGTGCCGGGGATGATCTTCTGCGTCCCGTCCTCCTGCGTGGTCGGGCAGTCCGGCACGTCGACGATCAGGTCGCGCGGGATGCTCAGCGCGGTCGCGTTCGAACGGTCCTTGGAGACGTGCAGCAGGATCGTGGTGTCGGCGTGCCCGACACTGCCGGCGTCGCCGTAGTTCTCGTTGCCCTTGCCGGTGCGCTTGTCGGTGCCGATCAGCAGGATGTTGATCGCCTTGTCCTTCTGGAAGCCACCGGTGCTCGCGCCGTCGTCGGAGACGGACGCGATGTTGTTGTTCAGGTGCTCGATGTAGAAGTACGCGGCACCCGCGCCGGCGACCAGCACGAACGCCATCGTGCCACCGGTCCACACCAGGGCCTTCTTGCCCTTCGACGCCTTCTTGGCGGGCCGCCGCCCGCGCCGCCCCGGCAGCGGCTCCTCCGGCGCCCCGCGGCGCCTGCGCGGCGGCGGCACCGCACGGCCGGGCGACTCGGGCCGCGAGCGTTCCAGGGACTCGGACCGCGAGCGTCCTGGCGTCTCGGGCCGCGAGCGTCGGGGCGCGTCCGTGCGGGCGCGGGTCGGCGGGTCCGTGTCCGAGGAGGGCGGCCTGCGCGGTCCGGGAACGCCCGACTGCGGGGTGGAAGGGGCCAGTCGCAGTTCGTATTCGCCGGTGTCCGGGTTGAGCACCCACTGGTCTGCGGGATCGACGTCGTCCGCCCGCCCTCGGCCTTGCGCGTCCACGGTTGCCTGTTTCCTCCGTCGGGGCACGCGGCGCCTTCCCCTCCAAGGCGCTCGGGTCTCGGTCACACAGTGCGCGACCTCAGGACCGTCCTCAGAGCCGGGCGCACCGGATCGCTCACACTAACCGCCCAGTTCAGTGCCGAGCGACGGCGGTGACAAATTCCACGTCCCTACACCTGGGCAATTCGCCCATTTCTTAGATGAAGAGTTCGTTGCCTTGGAGTTACCTTGGCGTCCGCTTTACTCACAGGTGTCCTCGGCTGCCGTGTTCCCCCGGAAGGTCGGTGGAGGAGAAACGGTGACGACGGGCTTCGCGAACGGCCCCGGATACGAATCCCCGTACGACCCGTCACGCGAATCGGTAGGCCTCAGCGGAGCGGAACCGCGCGGTACGTTTCGTGTCACGACCACCGGTGTGTCGGTCCGGAGCCGCTCGAACAGCTTCTCGGCCTCGGGCTCCACGAGTTGGTCGCGATTGGCGTCGAATGCGTACGACTCCCGGGGCACGGTCAGGAATTGCACTTGTTCCATGGGGATGTCGCGCAGCCCGCGCACGAGTTCGTACAAACCGCGAAGGCTCGCCAGATCCGGGTCGGTTGTGAGAGAGGACGTGGCGGCGTCGAGCACGGGGTACAGCTTCGCCGGATTCAGCAGGACGTCATTGCTGCGCACCTTGTTGACGAGCGCCCCGAGGAATCGTTGCTGCCGCTCCATCCGCTCCGTGTCGCTGCCGTCACCCAGGGACTTGCGGGCGCGGACGTAGCCGAGGGCCTGCTCGCCGTCGAGCGTCACCCGCCCGGCGGGCAGTCTCAGCTTGGCGGCCCGGTCGTCGATCGGCTCCCGCAGGCACACCTCGACGCCGTCGACCGCGTCGACCATCTCCTTGAAGCCGTGGAAGTCCACGACGACGTGATGGTCGACGCGGATGTCCGTGAGCTTCTCGACGGTCCGGATGGTGCAGGCGGAACCGCCCACCTGGAACGCCTGGTTGAACGGGGCGAACCGCGGCGCGCCGCGGGACCCGTCCGGCCGCCGGCAGCCCGGCAGGTCCACCATCAGGTCCCGGGGCAGGGAGACGGCGGTGGCGCTGTCCCGGCCCGCGGACAGGTGCAGCAGGATCGTCGTGTCCGACCGCTCGGTGCCGGAGTCCCGCCCGTAGCGGGCGTTGCCCTCGCCCTCGCGCGAGTCCGAGCCGATCAGCAGGATGTTCCGCGCGTCCTTGACCAGCGAGGTGGGCCGCTCCTTCTCGTACCGCGCGAGCTCGGCCGCGGCCGCCTCGTCGGGCGTGATGTTCCCGCTGAGCTTGGCGTACACGGCCCAGCCGGCTCCCGCGGCCGCCACGACGAGGCCGGTGACGGCGAACGCCGAGATCCGCGCGCCCCGCCGCCGACGCCGCCGCCCCAGCCCCCGCCCACTGGCCGAGGCCCCGGCCGGCCCAACCCTGCCACCCACGACAGCACCACCCCTCCTGACGTAGGAACACCCCGCTCGCCCTGCTCCTACGACCATGGCGCGGATGAGGGGCCGGGGGTGGGTGGGGGTGGGCTGAACGAGGGAGGGGGTGCGGTCGCCACGCGCCCGGGGGGAGCGGCCTACCGGGCGATCACCGTGACCCGCTCACTCTCGACCCGCTTGTCCAGCACCTCGTCCCCGACCCGCTCCAGATTCCGGCACAGCACCACGGAACCCCCGGTCGCCAACGGCCCGTACAACCCCGCGTTCAACCCCTCCCACGTGTCGTACGGCAGCCCGGACAGGATCCGCGAGCCGGGCCCGGTCAGTCCCAGCCCGGACGCCTCCGCCCGAGCCCGCTCGACGACCTCCGCCCCGCTGAACTCCCGCCCCGCCACGATCAGCGCGGGCCCCTCGGGATCCACCGGCGCGTACGGCACGAACCGGTCCCCCTGCCCCGGCACCTCCACCGCGTAGTCGACGAAGCCCTCGGGCGTCTGCGGGAACCGCCCCCCGAGCGGCCGCAGCGCCAGCGCGACCCGCGCCCCGGAGCACGCCCGGGCCGCCTCCAGCGTGTCCGGCCCGCTCACCACGACGTCGGCGGCCCGCGCGTCCCCGGCCACGTCCGCGACGACCCCCACCGAGGCACACGCCAGCAGCCACACCGCCGTCTGCCAGTGCGCGGGCAGCAGCAGGGCCACCCGGTCCCCGGGCTCGACGGACAACTCGTCCTGGAGCAGGTTCGCGGTCTTGGCCACCCAATTGGCGAAGGTGGCCACGGACAGTTCGACCCGTTCGCCCGTGGCGTCGTCGTAGAAGGTCACCAGGGGACGTCCCGGATCCGCGGCGAGCGCGGAACCCAGCAGGTCGGCAGGGGTGCGATCGGTGGCGTTCACCCGCGCAAGCGTACGCGGCGCACCGGCCTCCACCCAATGGCCCGGCCACCGCGCCGCCGCGCTGCCACCACCGGTTCGGCCGAACCCGGCCGACAGTCCGTCAACTCCCAAATGGACAGACTTATAGGACTATGTCCAAGATCAGGGGCATGCGTGGATTCCTTGCTTCCTCGATCGGTGTCACCTGTGCGGCCGCTCTGGCTCTCCCTCTCACCCCGCCCGCCCTCGCGGCGACGGCGGGACCGGTGCCGGCCACGGAAGCCGTCACGGCAGCGAGACCCGCGCCCCACGCGGGGACACCGACCACCACCACGACCGACCGGCGCGCGACCGAGCCGCACGCCCCCGGCAGCACCCAGTCCCTCCCCCTGGAACCCCTCACCCGCAACCGCGCCACCCCCAGCGGCCCCGCCACCGAACAGGGCGTGCCCCGCCGCGCCGTACGCCACTTCTCCCTCGTCGGCGTCGTCTGGGACGACCCCGGAGCCGAACTGCACGGCCGCGTCCAGGTCCGCACCCGCGCCGCCGGCACCGGCACCTGGTCGGGCTGGCAGGACGTCGAGACGCACCACGCCGACCACGCGGCCGACCCGGGCACCCCCGAGAGCGCCTCGGGCCGCGTCCGCGGCGCCACGGCCCCGCTGTGGGTCGGCGACTCCGACGGCGTGGAACTCCGGGTCCGCGCCGAGCCCCGCAGCGCGGAAACCGACCCAGCGCACCCCCACACAGACACCCGCGACCTGTCCGCCGCGCCCCCGCTCCCCTCCGGCCTCCGCCTCGAACTCGTCGACCCCGGCGAGGACGAGACGCCGTCGGACACCGTCGCCGACGGTCCCCGCACCGGCGGCCTGAACGCGGAGGCCTCCGCCGCGGCCAAGGCCGCAGCCGAGGCCTCCGCGGAGTCCTCCGCCGCCAACGCCGAACTCGCCCCCCTCGGCGCCACCGAGATCTCGGCCCTGAGCCGTGCCGAGACCGAGCGGGAGTTCTTCGCCCTGAACGGCGGCGAACTGGCGGGTCAGCAGCAGGCGAGGCCGTACGTCGGCCCCCGCCCGCGCATCACCACGCGCCGCGGCTGGGGTGCGAACGAGGGCCTGCGCGAGCGCGGCTTCCGGTACACCAAGAAGGTCCGGGCGGCCTTCGTCCACCACACGGCCAGCGGCAACAACTACCGCTGCTCGCAGGTCCCGTCACTCATCCGCAGTATCTACCGCTACCACGTCAAGAGCATGGGCTGGCGGGACATCGGCTACAACTTCCTCATCGACAAGTGCGGAAAGATCTACGAGGGCCGCGCGGGCGGCGTGGCGAAGCCGGTCCTCGGCGCGCACACCCTTGGTTTCAACAGCAACAGCATGGGGATCGCCGTCCTCGGGTCGTACGGCGCCACCAAGCCGTCGAAGGCCGCGGTCAGGGCCGTCGCCCGGCTGACCGCGTGGAAGCTCGGGCTGTACCGGATGAATCCGAAGGGAAAGACTTACCTGAAGTCGGCTGGCAGCAATCTCCACCGAAAAGGTAAGAAGGTACGACTGAACGTGATCTCAGGGCACCGGGACGGCTTCAAGACGGAGTGCCCGGGACGCAAGCTCTACGGCAAGCTCGGCTCGGCCCGCTCCAAGGCGGCCCGCTACCAGGGCCGCTGAGCACACGTTCGACCGCCGTCGGGAGGGCAAGCGGGGGCACGGGGGGCGGAATGCCGCACGGCCAGCGAAGGCGCCACGGAACGGTCTGCATACACTGACCGGCCGAAAGACAGTTCGGCCGGTCCCGGCAGGAAGCAGAGACGACACGTGACAGAAGCGATCCTCCTGGTCGGCGGCAAGGGCACCCGGCTGCGCCCGCTCACGGTGCACACGCCCAAGCCCATGGTTCCGGCGGCCGGGGTGCCCTTCCTCACGCACCAACTGGCGAGGGCGAGAGCGGCGGGTGTCGAGCACATCGTCCTGGCCACGTCCTATCTGGCCGAGGTCTTCGAGCCGTACTTCGGTGACGGCTCCGCGCTGGGCCTGCACTTGGAGTACGTGACGGAGGAGGAGCCGCTCGGCACGGGCGGCGCCATCCGCAACGTGGCCTCCCGGCTGCACTCGGGGCCCGACGACCCGGTCCTCATCTTCAACGGCGACATCCTGACGGGCCTGGACATCCGGGCCCTCGTCGACACCCACGAGTCGACGGGCGCGGACATCTCCCTGCACCTCACCAAGGTCACCGACCCGCGCGCCTACGGCCTGGTCCCCACCGACGACACGGGCAGGGTCCTGGCGTTCCTGGAGAAGCCGCAGACCCCGGAGGAGATCGTCACCGACCAGATCAACGCGGGGGCGTACGTCTTCCGCCGCTCGGTGATCGACACGATCCCGGCGGGCAGGCCGGTCTCGGTGGAACGCGAGACGTTCCCCGACCTCCTCTCCGCCGGGGCGCACCTCCAGGGCATGGTCGACTCGACGTACTGGCTGGACCTGGGCACGCCGGCGGCGTTCGTCCGCGGCTCGGCGGACCTGGTGCTCGGCCGGGCCCCGTCGCCCGCCGTGCCCGGCCGCTGCGGCGACCGCCTGATCCTGCCGACGGCGACGGTCGCGGCCGACGCGAAGCTCTCGGGCGGCACGGTGGTGGGGGAGGGCGCGTTCGTCGCCGAGGGCGCCCGGGTCTTCGGCAGCACGATCCTGCCGGGCGCGGTGATCGAACCCGGCGCGGTCATCACGGACTCCCTCATCGGCACCCGGGCCCGCGTCGGCGAACGCTCGGTCCTCACGGGCACGGTCATCGGCGACGGCGCGGTGATCGGCCCCGACAACGAACTCCGCGAGGGCGCCCGCATATGGTGCGACGCCCGCATACCAGCGGGAGCGGTCCGCTTCTCGTCGGACCAGTAGACGGCCGCCGCTGCGGGCCGCCCGTCCCGCTTAGCTGCGGGCATGCGTGCCGCTAGGGGCGGCACGGGTGGGCGGTGGGGGTCCCCCCTGCTCGAGCGAAGCCGAGAGCTTGGGGGAGGCACCCCGCTCCGCCGGGCTGCGGACCCACCCGCCCTCAGCCCGCACGCCGGGCACCGGGATACCGGGATACGGGCAGTTCCTCAGAACTGCCCGATGTCCCACACCGGCATCTTCGGCGCCCTCCGCCCCGGCACCCGCCCGCTCAACAAAATCAACCGAGCCGCCCGATGCCGCTGCCCCGCATACGGCTCCAGCAACTCCAGCATCACGGCGTCATCCGCATCCCGGTCCCCGGCCAGCGCCCACCCCACGATCCCGGGCAGATGCAGATCCCCCACGGTCACCTCATCCGCCGCCCCATGACTGCGCTGCACCGTCTCCGCCGACGTCCACGGCCCGATCCCCGGCACGACCTCCAGCCGCGCCCGAGCCGCCCCGGGCTCCATCCCCACGGCCTCCTCCAGCCGCGCGGCGACCCGGACGGCCCGCAGGATCGTCGACGCCCGCTTGTTGTCGACGCCGGCCCGATGCCACTCCCACGACGGAATCAGCGCCCATGTCCGGGGCGCCGGCATCACACACATCCGCCCGGGCACGGGCCCCGGCGCCGGCTCCCCGTACTTGCGCACCAGCAGCCGCCACGCCCGGTACGCCTCGTCCGTCGTGACCTTCTGCTCCAGGATCGAGGGGATCAGCGACTCCAGCACGAGCCCGCTGCGCGTCAGCCGCAACCCGGGCCGCCGATGCCGCGTCATCGCCAGCAGCCGGTGCCGCGGCACGAACGCCGACGGATCGTCGGCCGCCCCGAGCAGCTCCGGCAACCGCTCCAGCAGCCACCCGGCCCCGGGCCCCCAGGCCTCCCCGCGCACCCCACCGCCGTACGCGCACACCCGTAGCGTCCCCGGCCCGGCGGGCGTGCGGCTCGCGCGCCACACGGAACCGTCCGGCATCGCCCGGAACGTCGGATCGCCCGGTCCGCGCCGCAGCGGCCCGAGCACCAGCCCGAGGTCCAGCGGCCCGTCCGGCACCCAGTCCCGCACCCGGCCCGGCCCCGCCGCCTGCCGCGGCACACCCGTGCCCACGGCGACGTGCCCACCGCGCACGGTCGTACGGGTGGGCCGAGGAGCGAACCGTCCTGCCATGAGTGAAGTCCCTGGATGAGGTTGCCGCGGTCGGAGGAGAGGGCCCTACGAGGGTAGGCCCGGGCCGGCGTCGGTCACCGCACCTCGATGAACGCGCCCGCGTCCCGCTCCGGCCGCGCCCGGGGTTCCTCCGCCGGATGCCCGACCGCCACCGCCCCCATCGGGTCCCAGTCCGCCGGCAGCTCCAGCACCTCGCGCACCACGTCCCGGCAGAACATCGTCGAGGACACCCACGCCGACCCCAGCCGCTCCCCGGCCAGCGCGACCAGGAAGTTCTGCACGCCGGCGCCCGCGGCGACCACGAACATCTCCCGCTCGGCGCCGTCCCGCCGGGCATCGCCGTAGGTGTGCGAGCCGTCCATGACCAGGCAGGGCACGACGAGGTAGGGCGCGTTCCGCAGGACGTCCCCGCGCCGCACCCGCTTGGCGATGGACTCCTCCGTCTTGCCGTCCCGCCGCAGGTCGGCGATCCACGCCTCCCGCATCGCGTCGAGCAGCCGCGTCCGCGCCCGGGCCGACTCCAGCAGCACGAACCGCCACGGCGTCGTGTGGTGCGGCGCCGGCGCCGTCACGGCCGCGGCCACGGCCCGCCGTACGGCACCGGGGTCGACGGGCTCGTCCGTGAACGCCCGGACCGTGCGCCGCTGGGTCACCGCCAGCCGAACCGCCTCCGAGGTGCCGAGGCGGAACATGTCGTCACGGGCGCCGCGGACCATGGCCCGGGCCCCCTCGCCGTCGCCGTCCGCCACCGCGTGCGGGAGCCCGCGCACCACGGCGACGGGCAGCCCGGCGGCCTTGCCCTTGACCAGGTCGCCCGCGGCGGCGAGTTCGTCGGCCGTGGCGACGACGGTGGCGCTGAGCGGATTGCCGTACGCGTCCACGCCACCGCGCAGATCGTCCAGCACGCGCACTCCCGCGGCACCGATCGCGACGTCCGTGAGCCCCGCGCGCCAGGGGCGCCCGAATGTGTCGGTGACGACGACACCGACGTTGACGCCGAGGGCGTCCCGCAGTCCGTCGCGGATCGCGCGGGCGGACGCGTCCGGGTCCTCGGGCAGCAACAGTACCGTCCCGGACGGGGTGTTGGACGCGTCGACCCCGGCCGCGGCCATCACGAGACCCTGCCGGTTCTCGACGATCCGCAGGGCGCCGCGCCGGGCGACCACGCGGACCGTCTCCGCGTCGATCGCGGCCTCCCGGTCCGCCGCCTCGACGATCCGGCCCTCCGCCTTGGACACGATCTTCGAGGTGACGAGCAGCACGTCCCCGTCGGCCAGGCCGGGCTCGGCGGCGGCTATCAGCTTGGCCAGGTCGTCCCCGGCCGTGACCTCGGGCAGCCCGCCCAGGGCCCACACCCGGTACTCGCCGGGCCCCTGCTCCGCGCCGTTCACGCCCCCCGTACCTCCTCCGCCAGCGCCAGCGCCTCCCGGGCCATCCGGGCGGTCGCGTCGGCGTCCGTCATCATCAGCGGCACGGCCCGGCAGCGGATCCCGGCGGCCTCGACCTGCTCCACGGCGCTCGCGTCCACCGTGTCCACGAGCCAGCCGTCCAGCAGGCCCGAGCCGTAGTGCTCGGCCACGGCCGTCGCGGTCGACTCGACGCCCACGGCGGCCAGCACCTTGTCGGCCATGCCCCGCACGGGCGCGTCGCCGACGATGGGGGAGAGGCCGATCACCGGCACCCCGGCATCGGCGATGGCCTCCCGGATGCCGGGCACCGCGAGGATCGTGCCGATGGAGACGACCGGGTTGGACGGCGGGAAGAGGATCACGTCCGCCTCGGCGATGGCGTCCAGCACGCCCGGGGCGGGCTTCGCCTGGTCGGCGCCGACCGGCACGACCGCCTGCGCGGGCACCGAGGCGCGCAGCCGCACCCAGTACTCCTGGAAGTGGATCGCCTTGCGCTCGCCGTCGATCTCGACGGCCACGTGCGTCTCGACGCGGTCGTCGGTCATGGGGATCAGCCGCACGCCCGGCTGCCACCGGTCGCACAGCGCCTGGGTCACCGCGCTCAGCGGGTACCCGGCGCCGATCATCTGCGTCCGCACGATGTGCGTGGCGAAGTCCCGGTCGCCGAGGCCGAACCACTCGGGCCCGACGCCGTACGCCGCGAGCTCCTCCTTGAGGTGGAAGGTCTCGTCGGCGCGACCCCAGCCCTGCTCCTCGTTGATGCCGCCGCCGAGCGTGTACATCACCGTGTCGAGGTCCGGGCAGACCTTCAGCCCGAAGAGGTGGATGTCGTCCCCGGTGTTGCCGATGACCGTGATGTCCGCGTCCGGCACGGCCCGCTTCAGACCGCGCAGGAACCGGGCACCACCGATGCCGCCTGCCAGAACCACAATGCGCATGGGAGCCAGTCTTGCAGGCGCCTGCGACAACCGGTGCGCGGCTGTGGACAACCGGCGACGCGCACCGGTCAGGCCGTGAGGGCGCCCGGCTCGGGAAGGGCCTCGCAGTGCGGAGCCGTGTGCATCGGCATCTCCGTCAGCCCCGGGTAGTACACGTGCAAACTCACCGCGGGCTCCAGTGCGTCATTCACCACCTCGTGCACGTACCCCGGCGCGAACACGTGCTGCGCGCCTGCCCGCAACGCGCGCGTGCCCCTCTCCGTGCGCTCGGTCAGCGTGCCGTCCAGCACGGTCAGCACACCGGAGGAGCGGCCGTGGTCGTGCGGCCCGCTGCCCTGCCCGGGCACCCAGGACAGCAGCCACACCTCGTAGCCCGGGCCGGTGCGCAGCCGGTGGTACCAGCGGCTGGTCGCGTCGTAGCGGACGAGGTGCTCCCACTGGGAGCGGTCGGCGGCGATGGAGCGGGCGAGCCCGGCGAACTCGGCGACGGTGGCCGGGTGCTCGCGCGGTGTCTGGAGCAGGTGCGGGACTTCGAGGATGTCGCCGGCGATCTGGAGGTCGCTGTCGCTGTTCATGGGTGTGGTGGTTCCTCAGTGAAAAAGAAGGTCAGAGGGAACGGGAAGCCGAGATACGGGTGGCTCGGCCTTCAGCTGGAGCGGGTGGGGCTCAACAGCTGGAACAGCGACAGCTACAGCGAGCGCGGGCAGCACCGAGGGACCCGGCGGTGCGGGTCGAGGTGAGTGCCAAGTTCGCGAGCATGCCCACAAGGACACCGGTTCACACCTCCACTGTCAACTCGGCACCCGGTATGTGGGATGAGGTTCACCTCATCCGGTCGATCGCTCAGATGAAAGGTTTGTTCATGGCCCGCCCGGGACACATGGCGTCCATCCGGGCGGACAAACCCCGTTGCGCACTCGTGATCCGACTGTGATCAGGTTCGCTTCGAGGGGCGTGTCGGAACGGGATCGAACTCCTGGGCGTCCTTCTCCGTAGAGGTCTGCGAGGGGTCCGGCGGAAGACGTGAGCCCCAGCGGGCTCCGTCGGTGTGTCAGGTTTTATGGTGATTTGAACACTTTCCGCATGGGCTTGGTTCCGCAGAGTGAATAAGGGGCTCAATAGCAGATCTCGGCTTGACTCGCCCGGAGCAGCACACTTGTAATTTCACTCGTGTCGTTCAGCCGGAATCGGTAACGGCTAGATCACGGGGACGCGAAAGACAGACGAGGGGCGCACATGACCGAGACGGTGCAGCAACTGCTGGTCGACGACGCGGACGAGGAACTCGGCTGGCAGGAGCGCGCACTGTGCGCCCAGACCGACCCCGAGTCCTTCTTCCCCGAGAAGGGCGGCTCGACCCGGGAGGCCAAGAAGGTCTGCCTCGCCTGTGAGGTCCGCTCCGAGTGCCTCGAGTACGCCCTCGCCAACGACGAGCGCTTCGGCATCTGGGGCGGTCTGTCCGAGCGGGAGCGCCGCCGCCTGAAGAAGGCGGCCGTCTGACCCGGTCCTCTTCGTGAACGGCCCGTCGCAGGTGGGTTATCCACAGGCGGCGGGCCCCCTTGTTGCGCAGCCGATAGTGTGGTCGCTCGTCCGAGACGCCCCGCTGCCCCCACCGGTCGCGGGCGTCCACCGCAGTCCACCGAACCGGGGCCCGTACCTCGATGTCCGTGCACAGCCACCCGGCAGCCCATCACGACAGCGCTGCCACACCTGAGTTCCCGCGTCATGTGGTGACCGCGGTCCTCGTCTCCCACGACGGCGCCCGCTGGCTGCCCGACGCGCTCGCCGGGCTGCTCGGCCAGGAGCGGCCGGTCCAGTACGCGATGGGGGCCGACACGGGCAGCGCGGACGACTCCGCCCAGCTCGTCACCGACGCCCTCGGCGCCGACCGCGTACTGCACCTGGCCCGCCGCACCGGCTTCGGCCAGGCCGTCGAGGAGTGCGACCGCACCGCCCCGCACCTCACCCCGGAGGAGCTGCCGTACCTGAAGCGGCCCAGCGGCTGGGACCCGGTCACGCGCTCGTGGCGCGACGACGCCTACGACCTGCCCGAGCTCCCGCACGGCGAGCCGGTCCAGTGGCTGTGGCTGCTGCACGACGACTGCGCCCCGGAGCCGGACGCCCTGGCCCAGCTACTGCGCGTCGTGGACAACGAGTACGAACTGGGCCGCGAGGACGTCGCCGTCGTCGGCCCCAAGCTGCGCGGCTGGTACGACCGCAGGCAACTGCTGGAGGTCGGCGTCTCCATCGCCAACTCCGGCCGCCGCTGGACCGGCCTGGACCGCCGCGAGCAGGACCAGGGCCAGCACGACCACGTCCGGTCCGTGCTGTCGGTGTCCACCGCCGGCATGCTGATCCGCCGCGACGTCTTCGAACAGCTCGGCGGCTTCGACCGGCACCTGCCCCTCATGCGCGACGATGTCGACCTGTGCTGGCGCGCGCACGCGGCCGGCTACCGCGTCCTGGTCGCCCCCGAGGCGGTCGTCCGGCACGCCGAGGCGGCCTCCCGCGAACGCCGCACGGTCGACTGCGTGGGCCGCACGGCCGCCTCCCCGCACAAGGTCGACAAGGCCGGCGCCGTCTACGCCCTGCTCGTCAACACGCGTACCGCCGTGCTCCCCTGGGTGCTGCTGCGGATCGTGCTCGGCACGCTGCTGCGCACCCTCGCCTACCTCGTCGGCAAGGTCCCCGGCCAGGCCGTCGACGAGATCCGCGGCCTGCTGGGCACGCTGCTCAGGCCCGAGCGGATCCTCGCCGGGCGCCGGCGCCGGGGCGCACCCCAGATCGACAAGGGCGAGCTGCGGCAGCTGTTCCCGCCGCCCGGCGCGACCGTCCGCGCCACCGTCGAGCAGGTCGCGAGCAACCTGGTCGGCCGCTCCGACCCGGAGATCGCCGCCGGTGCCGGACGGCACGGCGGCGCCGTCGAGTCCGGCCCGGGCGGCGACGACGCCGACTTCCTGGAGATCGAGCAGTTCGCCCGGCTCAAGCGCATCGCGCGCAAGCCCGGCCCGGTGCTCTTCCTGCTGCTGCTGCTCGTCTCCCTGGTCGCCTGCCGCCAGCTCCTCGGCGGCGGCGCCCTCGCGGGCGGCGCCCTGCTGCCCGCCCCGGCCGACTCCGCCGACCTGTGGGCGCGCTACCTGGACGCCTGGCACGCGGTCGGCACCGGCGGCACCTCCGCCGCGCCGCCGTACGTGGCGATCGTGGCGATGCTGGCCTCCCTGCTGTTCGGCTCGACCGGCCTCGCCGTCACGCTCCTGCTCGTCTGCTCGGTGCCGCTGGCCGGCGTCACCGCGTACTTCGCCTCCCGCCCGCTGGTCGAGTCCCGGCTGCTGCGCGCGTGGGCGGCCGTCGTCTACGCCTTCCTGCCCGCCGCCACCGGCGCCCTCGCCGGCGGCCGCCTCGGCACCGCCGTCCTGGCCGTGCTGCTGCCGCTCCTCGCCCGCGCGGGCATCGCGGCCGGCGGCCTGGCGAACCCCGCGGGCACCCGCGGCAGTTGGCGCGCCACCTGGGCGTACGCGCTGCTGCTGACCATCACCACCGCCTTCACCCCCGTCGTGTGGCCCATCGCGCTGCTCCTCGGCGCCGGGCTGCTGGTGCTGCGCCGGTCCGACATCACGGCGTACGGGCTGCGCTTCCTCGCCCAGCTCGGCACCCCCCTGCTGATCCTCGCCCCCTGGTCGCTGACCCTGCTCCCGTTCGGCTTCTTCAAGGAAGCCGGCCTGGAGTACGGCGCCTCGGCCGCCTCCGCCCTCGACCTGCTCGGCGCCAGCCCGGGCGGCCCCGGAACCGTCAGCGGCCTCATGCTCATCGGCATCGTGCTGGCCGCGCTCGCCGCCCTGCTGCGCTCGGAACGTCAGCGGGGCATCTGGACGGCCTGGGCGGTCGGTCTCGTGGGCTTCGTCTTCGCGATCCTGTCCAACAGCTCCACCTGGGCCGGCCCCGCGACCCTCGTCTACGGCATCGCCCTCCTGGCCGCCGCCGCGCTCGGCGCCGACGGGGCACGCGCGCGCGTGGCCGAGCAGAGCTTCGGCTGGCGCCAGCCGGTCGCCGTGCTGATCGCCTTCGCCTCGGCCGCGGGCCCGCTGCTCGTGGCCGCCGGCTGGATGATCCGTGGCGCCGACGGGCCCCTGGAGCGGCGCGACCCGACCCAGGTGCCCGCGTTCGTCGCCGAGGAGAGCGGCAGCACCGACCAGGCCCGCACGCTGGTCCTCGACAGCGACTCCGCCGCCCACGTCGGCTATGTGCTGGTCCGCGGCTCCGGCGCCCGCCTCGGCGACGGCGAGATCGCCGCGGAGGACGGCGAGAACAGCAGGCTCGACAAGGTCGTCGCCAACCTGGTCGCCGGCTCCGGCGCCGACCAGGCCGACCAGCTCGGCGGCTTCGCCGTGCGCTACGTCCTCGTCCACAAGGGGGCGCCCCGCGACGTCACCCGTGTCCTGGACGCCACGCCCGGCCTGGCCCGGCTCAGCCAGCAGGACGGCAGCGCGCTGTGGCAGGTCGACCGGGAGGTCGCGCGCGCCACCATCGTCCCCGCCTCCGGATCCGGCACCCCGCGGACCGTCGCCGCCGGGCCCGTCGACATCCACACCACGATCCCGTCCGGCGCCGACGGGCGCGTGCTGCGCCTCGCCGACTCCGCCGCCGACGGCTGGACCGCCACCCTCGACGGCAAGCCACTGACCCGCACCACGGTCGACGGCTGGGCCCAGGGCTTCGAACTCCCCGCCACCGGCGGCAGGCTGGACGTCACCTACGAGGACCCGATCGGCCACACGGCCTGGCTGTGGGCACAGGGCCTGCTCGCCGTCGTCCTCGTGGTGCTGGCCCTGCCCGGCCGCCGCCGCGACATCGACGACGACCTGCCCGACGAGCCGGCCGTCCCGGCCCAGGCGGTCGCCGGCGAGGGCCGCCGCGCCCGCCGCCTGCGCGCCCAGGCGGAGGCCGAGGCGGAAGGAGCGGACCGGCCCGAGGAGTTCCCGCCCCCGCAGCCGGAGCAGCCCCCGGCGAGCGTCCCCCAGCAGAACCAGGGCCAGTGGGACCCCGCCGGCTACCCGGGCGGCGAGTACACCGGCTACGGCGACCAGTACCAGAACGTCCCGTACCCGGCCGACGCCTACGGGCAGCAGTACCAGGCGGACCCGTACCAGGGCGGCCAGTACGACCCGTACGCGTACGGCGGCCAGGCCCCGGCCCCGTCGTACGACCAGCAGGGCTACGACCAGGCCTACACCCAGGGCTACGGCACGCCGTACGACCCGGCGCAGCAGCACCACCCCCACGGCACGGGCAGTGAGCGTCCCGACGGGAGCCAGCAGTGAACCGCACCACCCTGTCCCTGATCGCCGGCACGACCGCGCTCGCCGCCGTCACCGGCTTCGCCGCGCTGTCCGCCCCGGACACCCCGGGCGCCCCGGGCACGGCCGCCACCGCCAAGGCGGCCGCCCAACTCCCCGTGGAGCGCACGAGCCTGCTGTGCCCCGCGCCCAGCCAGTCCGACATCGCGGAGACGTCCTACACGTCCTTCACGCCCGTCACGAAGGGCACCGGGAGCGGCGGCAAGGCCGAACTCCAGGCGGCCGCACAGGAGTCGGCGGACGGCTCGCAGGCGGGCAAGGACGGCGGGAAGCCGGGCAAGGGCAAGACGGAGAAGCCCGTGCTGACCCCCAAGGAGCCCGGCAAGCCGGTCACCGGCGACAGCTCCGGCTCCGAGGCACCCGCGCTCGTCGGCACCGCGGACGGCAGGTTCGCACCCGGCTGGACCGTCCAGGAGACGACGGAGGTCGCCGCCGGCACGGGCCGCGGCCTCCAGGGCGTCAACTGCACGGCCCCGGACACGAACTTCTGGTTCCCGGGCGCCAGCACCGCCGCCGACCGCACCGACTACGTCCACCTGACCAACCCGGACGACTCGGCCGCCGTGGTCGACGTCGAGCTGTACGGCAAGGACGGCGCCCTGAAGTCCGCGGTGGGGGAGGACATCACGGTCCAGCCGCACTCCAGCGAGCCGATCCTGCTGTCCACCCTCACCGACGAGCAGCAGACCGATCTCACCGTGCACGTCAACGTGCGCAGCGGGCGGGTCGGCGCCGCCGTGCAGGCCCTGGACGACAAGACCGGCGGCGACTGGCTGGCCGCCTCCACGGACCCGTCCGGCAGCCTGGTCATGCCCGGCATCCCCAAGGACGCCACATCCGTGCGCCTGGTCGCCTTCACCCCGGGCGACGCCGACGCGGACCTGAAGGTGCGCCTCGCCTCCCCCTCCGGGCTGATCACCCCCGCCGGACACGAGACGGTGCACGTCAAGGGCGGCATGACGACCGCCGTCGACCTCGGTGACGTCACACGCGGCGAGGCGGGCTCCCTGGTGCTGACGCCGACGGACCAGTCGGTGCCGGTCGTGGCGGCCCTGAAGGTCGTACGGGGCAAGGGCGACAAGCAGGAGACGGCGTTCATCCCGGCCACCCGCCCCGTCGGCACGCGCGCGACGTCCGCGGACAACAGCGCCAAGGGCAGCACGCTCTCCCTGACCGCCCCCGGCCGCGCGGCCACGGTCAAGGTCACCGCGTCGGCGGGCAGCGAGGGCGGCACGCCGGTGTCGAAGACGTACACGATCAAGGCGGGCACGTCCCAGGACATCGAGCCCCCGGTCCCCGGCGGGCTGAAGGGCACGTACGCGCTCACGGTCGAGCCGGTCTCCGGCGGCCCGGTCTACGGTGCCCGCACCCTGGCGGCCTCGGAGGGCGGCGTCCCCGCCTTCACCGTGCAGACGCTCCCGGACGACCGGGGGACGGTGGCGGTTCCGGAGGCGGACGAGGACCTGTCGGTGCTGCAGCAGTAGGCGGGCGGGCTCAGCCCTGGTCCTCGCCGTACCGGGGGTCCACCGTCTCCGGTGTCAGCCCGAGCAGCTCGGCGACCTGCTCGACGACGACCTCGTGGACCAGCGCGGCCCGCTCGTCGCGCCCCTTGGTGCGGATCTCGACCGGCCGCCGGTAGACCACCACGCGCGCGGGGCGGCCCTCGCGCGCGCTGATCGTGCCGCCGAGCGGAACCGCCTCGTCGTGCCAGGCCTGGCCGGGTCCGTCGAGCCTCGGCACTTCCAGGACCAGGAAATCGATGTCGGCGAGCTGCGGCCAGCGCCGCTCCAGGCGTTCCACGGAGTCCTGCACCAGATCCGCGAACGCGTCCGCGCGGCTCGCGGCGAGCGGCACCTGCGGGGGTGCGATCGGGCCGCGCATGCCCCGGCCGTGGCGATCACGGCGGCGGGGCCCGGGGGCGGCGGCACGGGGCGTTACGGGCTTGTCCATCACTGCTGAAGGGTAGTCCCCGCCGCGCCCGTGTGCCCGGCACCGCACGGGCGCACGGGCGCCTTCCGGCCGACCCGCGCGGCATGTCGTTACATGACCATTCAAGCCAAGGTTGGGCTCGATTCCGTATCCCTCCGAGACCGGCAACCTCACGGCAAATGAGGGTTTTGTGATGACTGTTGACCGCTTGGGTGACCGTTCGAGACCCTGGATGACGGTGTCCGGCCAGGTCAGGAGCGTGTGCCGGAGGGGGTGTGTGGGGCGTTTCACAGCACGACACGGTGGAGTGACCTGGTGGAGAGTCGTCGCGGCCCGCTCAAGAGTGCGGTACCGTCCAACGTCGTGAGCCCTGTACGTCGCTGTTCGCGCACCGCCTGCGGCCGTCCCGCCGTCGCGACGCTGACGTACGTCTACGCCGACTCGACCGCGGTCCTCGGCCCGCTCGCCACCTACGCCGAACCCCACTGCTACGACCTGTGCGCCGAGCACTCCGAGCGCCTCACCGCCCCGCGCGGGTGGGAGGTCGTCCGGCTGCTCGACGGCTCGGCCCCGGCGCGCCCCAGCGGCGACGACCTGGAAGCGCTTGCCAACGCCGTGCGCGAGGCGGCCCGCCCTCAGGAGCGGGCGGCCGGGGCAGGCGGCGGCGGTCGCGCGGCCGACCCGATGGAGGTCGCGCGGCGCGGGCACCTGCGGGTCCTGCGGTCGCCCGACAACTGACCACGCCCCCTCGGTTTCTCCGCGCGCGCACCCATTGACGCGGTGTTGGTGTGGACATGACCATTCCGTTTCAGGGACGCGAGAAATCGCTTTCGCCTGACGGAAACCGGGGAGGCGCCCGTGTACGTCCAGGAACTGGAACCCGTCGCCGGCTCGCTCGGCCTGTCCGCCCTGGTGGCGGCCCTGCCCCTGGTGATCGTCCTGGTCCTGCTCGGCGGCGTCCGCATGAAGGCCCACCTGGCGGGCCTGACCGGCCTCCTCGCCGCCGTTCTGGTCGCCCGGCTCGCCTACGGCATGCCCCTGGACCAGACGCTCTCCAGCGCCGCCCAGGGCGCCGTCTTCGGCCTCTTCCCCATCCTGTGGATCGTCGTCAACGCCCTGTGGGTGTACCGGATGACCGTCCGCACCCGGCACTTCGACATCCTGCGCCGGTCCTTCGGGCGGCTCTCCGACGACCCGCGCATCCAGGCCCTCGTCATCGCCTTCTGCTTCGGGGCGCTGCTGGAGGCGCTCGCCGGCTTCGGCGCGCCCGTCGCGATCAGCGCGGTCATGCTGGTCGCGCTCGGCTTCGAACCGGTGCGCGCCGCCGTCGTCGCCCTCGTCGCCAACACCGCGCCCGTGGCCTTCGGCGCGATGGGCACACCGGTCGTCACCCTCGCCCAGGTCACCGGGCTCCCGCTGGACTCCGTGGCGTCCGTGGTGGGCCGTCAGACGCCCCTGCTGGCCCTCGTGGTGCCCCTCGTGCTCGTCTGGCTGGTCGACGGCCGGCGCGGGCTGCGCGAGACCTGGGTGCCCGCCCTGGCGTGCGGAGTCGCCTTCGCCGTCGCCCAGTTCGCCGCCTCCAACTACGTCTCCGCCCAACTCGCCGACATCGGCGCCGCCCTGGCGGGCGCGGGCGCCCTGGTCGCCGTCCCGCACGCGCGCGTGCCCGCCGCCGAGTCCGTACGCGCCTCCGTGCTGACCGGAGCGCGCAGCGAGGAACTGGACCAGCAGGACCCGCCCCGCGAGGTCCTGCGCGCCTACGCCCCGTACGCGCTGATCGTCGTGATCTTCTCCGTCGCGCAGATCCCCGCCGTCAAGGACCGGCTGGCCGAGGCGACCCAGACCTTCGACTGGCCCTTCCTGGACGTGGCCGGGCCCGACGGCGAACCCGTCGGCGGCAACGTCTTCTCCTGGCCCGTCGTGTCGACCGGCGGCACGCTCGTCCTGCTCGCCGGGATCTGCACGGCCGTCGTCATCGGGGTGCACGCGCGCGTGGCGGTCAGGGAATGGCTCGCGACGGTCCACGAACTGCGCTTCGCGATCCTGACGGTGACGTCCGTCCTGGCCCTCGCCTACGTCATGAACCTGTCCGGGCAGGCGGCCACGATCGGCCACTTCGTGGCGGCGGCCGGGGCCGGACTCGCCTTCCTGTCGCCGGTCCTCGGCTGGTTCGGCGTCGCCGTGACCGGCTCGGACACCTCGGCCAACGCCCTCTTCGGCGCCCTCCAGGTGACCGCCGCCCGCGAATCCGGACTCTCGCCGGACCTCCTGGCCGCCGCCAACAGCTCCGGCGGCGTCCTCGGCAAGATGATCTCCCCGCAGAACCTCACCATCGCCTGCGCGGCCGTCGGACTGGCGGGCCGGGAAGGCGACTTGCTGCGCAAGGTACTGCCGTGGAGCCTGGGCCTGCTGCTGGTGATGTGCCTGATCGTCGTCGGCCAGAGCACCCCCGTGCTGGGCTGGATGCTGCCCTGACCTGAGGCTACGTCTCGGGGGCCGTCGGGCGTCCGCGCAGCGGGCTGTCAGTGGGCGGGGGTAGTTTGTGCGGACCGACATACTTTCAGGAAGGCTGGCCGTGGCTGTTGATCTGTCGCAGGTCGTGAAGGCGTACGACGTACGCGGGGTCGTCCCCGACCAGTGGGACGAGTCCCTGGCCGAGCTCTTCGGAGCGGCCTTCGTGCAGGTCACCGGCGCGAGCGCGATCGCCACCGGGCACGACATGCGGCCCTCCTCACCGGGCCTGTCGCGTGCCTTCGCGCGCGGGGCCGCCGGGCAGGGCGCCGACGTGACGGAGATCGGCCTCTGCTCGACCGACCAGCTGTACTACGCCTCGGGCGCGCTGAACCTGCCGGGCGCCATGTTCACCGCCTCCCACAACCCGGCGCAGTACAACGGCATCAAGATGTGCCGCATGGGCGCCGCCCCGGTCGGCCAGGACACCGGCCTCGCGGAGGTCCGCGAACTGGTCGAGCGCTGGAGCGAGTCGGGCGCACCGGCACAGGCCGCGAAGCCGGGCACCATCACCGGCCGCGACACGTTGTCGGACTACGCGGCCCACCTGCGCTCGCTGGTCGACCTGACCTCCATCCGCCCCCTGAAGGTCGTCGTCGACGCGGGCAACGGCATGGGCGGCCACACGGTGCCCGAGGTCTTCGCCGGCCTGCCCCTGACCCTGGTGCCGATGTACTTCGAGCTGGACGGCACGTTCCCGAACCACGAGGCCAACCCCCTCGACCCGGCCAACCTCGTCGACCTGCAGAAGCGGGTCCGCGAGGAGCGCGCCGACCTGGGCCTCGCCTTCGACGGCGACGCCGACCGCTGCTTCGTCGTCGACGAGCGCGGCGAGCCGGTCTCCCCGTCGGCGATCACCGCCCTGGTCGCCTCCCGGGAACTGGCCCGGCACGGCGGCAAGGGCACGATCATCCACAACCTGATCACGTCCTGGTCCGTCCCCGAGGTCGTGCGGGAACACGGCGGCACCCCGGTCCGCACCCGCGTCGGCCACTCCTTCATCAAGGCCGAGATGGCCCGCACCGGCGCGATCTTCGGCGGCGAGCACTCCGCCCACTACTACTTCCGCGACTTCTGGAACGCCGACACGGGCATGCTGGCCGCCTTGCACGTCCTCGCGGCCCTGGGCGGCCAGGAGACCCCCCTGTCCTCCCTCGTCTCCGAGTACGACCGCTACACCGGCTCCGGCGAGATCAACTCCACGGTCGCCGACCAGCAGGCCAGCCTCGCCGCGATCCGCTCCGCCTACGCGTCCCGCGAGGACACCACCCTCGACGACCTCGACGGCCTCACGGTCACCTCCACCGACTGGTGGTTCAACGTCCGCCCGTCCAACACGGAACCACTGCTGCGCCTGAACGCGGAGGCGAGGGACCCGCAGACCATGGCCCGCGTGCGGGACGAGGTGCTGGGGATCATCAGGGGCTGAGGCCCCGCCCCCACCGGCGGTAACCTGACCAGGCACAACCCCAAGCGCCCGTACCTCGAAGGAACCCCCTATGCCCCTCGAATCCGGACTCCTCGAGATCCTCGCCTGCCCCGCCTGCCACGCCCCCCTCAAGGAGCAGGACAGCGAGCTGATCTGCACCGACACGAGCTGCGGACTGGCCTACCCCGTCCGCGACGGCATCCCCGTCCTCCTCGTCGACGAGGCCCGCCGCCCCGAGTGACCGCCGGTGGCCCACGCCCCCGCACACCCCGGTGCACATACCCGCGGATTCGATGGGCACCGGCGTAGGACGACATCCCCATAACGGACCCGGCGATCGGGAGGCTGCCGCCCCATGCTCGACGAATCGCTGCTCGACAATCCGGACGGCCTCGCCGAGGCCGACCACCGCGGCCTGCTCCGCGGCGCCGCGGAAGCCGGCGCCCGCGTGCGTACCGCCGCCCGCCACTCCGCCGAGGCGGGCGTCAACGACCTCAAACCCGACGGCCGACCCCGCGCCGTCCTCATCGCCGGCCCCGGCGCCGCCGCCACCCACACCGCCGACCTCATCGGCACGCTGGCCGGCGCGGGCAGCCCCGTCACCCGCCTCGCCCCCACCGGCGTCGCCCCCGCCGCGGGCGCCCTGCGCTGGGAACTGCCCGGCTGGGTCGGCTCGGTCGACCTCCTCCTGATCGCCACCCCGGACGGCACCGAACCGGGCCTGTCCCTCCTCGCCGAGCAGGCCTACCGCCGGGGCTGCACGGTCGTCGCCGTGGCGCCCGGCCGTTCCCCGCTCGCCGACGCCGTGGGCGGCACGCACGGCCTGTTCGTGCCCATGGCGACCGCCCCCTACGACCAGGACGAGCCCCTCGCCGCCTCCGCCCCCGGCGTCCTGTGGGCCCTGCTCACCCCGCTCCTCGCGCTCCTGGACCGCACGGGGGTCCTCGCCGCCCCGCCGGACGCCCTCGGCAAGGTCGCCGACCGCCTCGACCGCATCGCCGAACGCTGCGGCCCCGCCATCGCCACCTACAGCAACCCCGCCAAGACCCTGGCCGCCGAACTCGCCGACGCGCTGCCGATCGTCTGGACCGAGGGCACCTCGGCCGGCCCGGCGGGCCGCCGCTTCGCCGCCGCCCTCGCCGAACTGTCCGGCACCCCCGCCGTCGTCGCCGAACTCCCCGAGGCCCTCGCCGCCCACAGCGCCCTGCTCGCCGGCCCGCTGGCCGCCAGCGCCGACCCCGACGACTTCTTCCGCGACCGCGTCGAGGAACCACCCGCCCTGCACGCACGCGTGGTGCTCCTGCGCGACCGCCCCATCGGCGGCCTCACCGCCGCCCCCGGCGCCCGCGACCTCGCCCTCAGCCACGACACACCGATCAGCGAACTGGAACCCGAGCCGGGCGACGAACTGGAGACCCTGGCGGAACTGATCGCCATCACGGATTTCGCCGCGGTTTACCTGGCGCTCGCTTCGAGGGCCTGATCATGCCCGGGACACCCTGACGCGCTCGCCGCCCGAACACCCAGAGAGAACCCCATGGACCGCCTCGACAACACCATCCGCCCCTACGCCTGGGGTTCCCCGACCGCCATCCCGCAGCTGCTCGGCGTCGAACCGACCGGCGAGCCGCAGGCGGAGATGTGGATGGGCGCCCACCCCGGCGCACCCTCACGCACCGAGCGGGGCACGCTCGTCGAGGTCATCGACGCCGACCCCGAGAAGGAACTCGGACCGGCCGCCGTCGCCCGCTTCGGCCCCCGCCTGCCCTTCCTCCTCAAGATCCTCGCCGCCGGCGCCCCGCTCTCCCTCCAGGTCCACCCCGACCTGGAGCAGGCCAAGGAGGGCTACGCCGACGAGGAGCGCCGCGGCATCCCCGCCGACGCCCCGCACCGCAACTACAAGGACGCCAACCACAAGCCCGAACTGATCTGCGCCCTCACCGAGTTCGACGGCCTGTGCGGCTTCCGCCCCCCGCTCGAGGCCGCCGGCCTCCTCGACGACCTCGGCGTCGACTCCCTCAAGCCCTACGTCGACCTGCTCCACGCCCACCCCGAGGACGCCGCCCTGCGCGAGGTCCTCACGGCGATCCTCACCGCCGACCCCGAGGAGATGTCCCGCACGGTCGCCGAGGCCGCGGCCGCCTGCACCCGCCTCGGCGGCGCCTACACCCCCTACGCCGACATCGCCCACCACTACCCGGGCGACCCCGGCGTCCTCGCCGCGATGCTGCTCAACCACGTCCGGCTCCAGCCCGGCGAGGCCCTCTACCTCGGCGCCGGCGTCCCCCACGCCTACCTGAACGGCCTCGGCGTGGAGATCATGGCCAACTCCGACAACGTCCTGCGCTGCGGGCTGACCCCCAAGCACGTCGACGTCCCCGAACTCCTGCGCATCGTCCGCTTCCAGCCCAGCGACCCCGGCGTCCTGCGCCCCGAGGCATCCCCGGACGGCGAGGAGGTCTACGAGACCCCGATCGACGAGTTCCGCCTCTCCCGCTACGTCCTCCCCGAGGCGGGCACCGCCCACGACCTCACCCGCCCGACCCCGCAGATCCTGCTCTGCACGGCCGGCACGGTCCGCGCGGGCGAGCACGAACTGACCCCCGGCCGGTCCGTCTTCGTCCCCGCCGGCGAAAAGGCCGAAGTGTCCGGAACGGGCACGCTCTTCCGGGCCACCGTCGTCGCCTGACCGTTTCAACGCCCCCCGTGCCGGTGACCTGAAGCACCGCGGCCGCAGCGGGCTGCAACAATGGCCCACCGTCAAGCACGGGCAAAGCCACGGGCGCCGCATCACGGCGGCGTCCGTGCCCTGGAACGGCGTACGAAGGGACAACGCGAACATATGAGCGCGTCAGGCGGCACCAAGGCGATCGTGGCGGCACTGGCCGCGAACCTCGCGATCGCGGTAGCGAAGTTCGTGGCGTTCATCTTCAGCAACTCGTCGTCGATGCTCGCCGAGTCCGTGCACTCGCTCGCCGACTCCGGCAACCAGGCGCTGCTGCTCCTCGGCGGCAAGAAGGCGAAGCGCGAAGCCACCCCGCAGCACCCCTTCGGCTACGGCCGCGAGCGCTACATCTACGCCTTCCTCGTCTCCATCGTCCTCTTCTCGGTCGGCGGCATGTTCGCCCTCTACGAGGGCTACGAGAAGATCAAGCACCCGCACGAGCTGACGCACTGGTACTGGCCGGTCGGCGTCCTCGTCTTCGCGATCATCGCCGAGACGTTCTCCTTCCGCACGGCCATCAAGGAGTCCAACGCCCTGCGCGGCCGCCGCTCCTGGAAGGAGTTCGTCCGCCACGCCAAGGCCCCCGAGCTCCCGGTCGTCCTCCTGGAGGACCTCGGCGCCCTCGTCGGCCTGATCCTCGCCCTCGGCGGCGTCGGCCTCGCCCTGCTCACCGGCGACGCCGTCTGGGACGGCATCGGCACCCTCTGCATCGGCGTCCTGCTCATCCTGATCGCCCTGGTCCTCGCCGCCGAGACCAAGTCGCTGCTGCTCGGCGAGTCCGCCGGCGTCGAGGAGACGCAGAAGATCGAGGCCGCCGTCGTCGACGGCGACACCGTCACCCGCATCATCCACATGCGCACGCTCCACCTCGGCCCCGAGGAACTCCTCGTCGCCGCCAAGATCGCCGTCCGCCACGAGGAGACGGCCACCGAGATCGCCGCCGCCATCGACGCCGCCGAGGGCCGCATCCGCGAGGCCGTCCCCATCGCCCGCGTCATCTACCTCGAGCCGGACATCTACAGCGAGGCCGAGGCCGCCAAGGGCCCCGACCCCGAGGCTTCCCCCGGAGGCCCGGTCCCGACGGACCACTGACCTCTCGCGCTGAGCCCACGGGGCCCGCCGAACCACTCGGCGGGCCCCGCCGCCTTACCCGAACCCGTCACATGATCGGCTCGATGTGTTCGCGGGCGGACTGGGGTTCGCACCCGCCCCCGGTGTAGCTTGGGACGGAGCCAGACGTCGCTGCTGATGGCGGTCGGGCGGTCCCACCGCGGACCGGCCGAGGGAGAGAGGGCCTCCGACGGACTGCGCTGCGCGTACGCGGGCATGCCTGTGTCCTCCTTCGGGCACCCCTGTGTCCGCCGCCGCGCAGACCAGCCGTACCCACCCTCGACCCAACCCGAGGAGCAGCTCGCAATGACGACTGTCGAGAACCGACAGGACTTCAAGGTCGCCGACCTCTCCCTGGCCGAGTTCGGCCGCAAGGAGATCACCCTCGCCGAGCACGAGATGCCGGGCCTGATGGCGATCCGCAAGGAGTACGCCGAGGCCCAGCCTCTCGCCGGCGCCCGCGTCACCGGCTCCCTGCACATGACCGTGCAGACCGCCGTCCTCATCGAGACCCTGGTCGCTCTCGGCGCCCAGGTCCGCTGGGCGTCCTGCAACATCTTCTCCACCCAGGACCACGCCGCCGCGGCCATCGCAGTCGGCCCGAACGGCACCCCGGACAACCCGCAGGGCGTCCCCGTCTTCGCCTGGAAGGGCGAGACGCTGGAGGAGTACTGGTGGTGCACCGAGCAGGCGCTGACCTGGCCGGACAGCCCCACCGGCGGCCCGAACATGATCCTGGACGACGGCGGTGACGCCACCCTCCTCGTCCACAAGGGCGTCGAGTACGAGAAGGACGGCAAGGTCCCCTCGCCCG
This sequence comes from Streptomyces sp. NPDC006140, assembly GCF_040628815.1. Lineage (NCBI taxonomy): Bacteria > Bacillati > Actinomycetota > Actinomycetes > Kitasatosporales > Streptomycetaceae > Streptomyces > Streptomyces sp. NPDC006140. The sequence goes on from NZ_JBEXTS010000014.1 coordinate 259,599, forward strand.
ACACCGCCGAGTCCGACGAGCACCGCGTCATCCTCGAACTGCTGACCCGCACCCTGGGCGAGAACCCCCAGAAGTGGACCCAGCTGTCCTCGGAGATCCGCGGCGTCACCGAGGAGACCACGACCGGCGTCCACCGCCTGTACGAGATGCAGCGCGACGGCACTCTCCTGTTCCCGGCGATCAACGTCAACGACGCCGTCACCAAGTCGAAGTTCGACAACAAGTACGGCTGCCGCCACTCCCTCGTCGACGGCATCAACCGCGCCACCGACGTCCTCATCGGCGGCAAGACCGCGGTCGTCTGCGGCTACGGCGACGTGGGCAAGGGCTGCGCGGAGTCCCTGCGGGGACAGGGCGCCCGCGTGATCGTCACCGAGATCGACCCGATCTGCGCCCTCCAGGCCGCGATGGACGGCTACCAGGTCACGACCCTCGACGAGGTCATCGACAAGGCCGACATCTTCATCACCACGACCGGCAACAAGGACATCATCATGGCCTCGGACATGGCCAAGATGAAGCACCAGGCCATCGTCGGCAACATCGGCCACTTCGACAACGAGATCGACATGGCCGGCCTCGCCAAGATCCCCGGCATCGTCAAGGACGAGGTCAAGCCGCAGGTCCACACCTGGACCTTCCCCGACGGCAAGGTGATCATCGTCCTGTCCGAGGGCCGCCTGCTGAACCTGGGCAACGCCACCGGCCACCCGTCGTTCGTGATGTCCAACTCCTTCGCGGACCAGACCCTGGCCCAGATCGAGCTGTTCACCAAGCCCGACGAGTACCCGACCGGCGTCTACGTGCTGCCCAAGCACCTCGACGAGAAGGTCGCCCGCCTCCACCTCGACGCGCTCGGCGTGAAGCTGACGACGCTCCGCCCCGAGCAGGCCGAGTACATCGGCGTGAAGGTCGAAGGCCCGTACAAGCCGGACCACTACCGCTACTGAGCCCAGCAGCACCGCTGCCGGTCAGTCGGCCACCGGTCGGAACCCCGAGGCAGGCCCCCCGCACCCCCGTGCCGGGGGGCCTGCCCCGTTCCGGCCGACCGGCGTTCCGGCCCGGCCGGCGACCGGCCCAGCCCGTCAGGACCCAGGACCCCCATGCCCCGCGGCCGTTATTCGCTCCACGATCCGCACGATCACACCCCCCTCGCTGAAGAACACTTCCAGTGCGCCATCGGCCCCTCCGGCTGGCGCTACGTCTCCCAGCTGACCACCCCCTCGGGCGATCACCACGGCTCCGTCGACCTCACCCTCGACGAACTCGGCCGCCCCATCCGCCTCGAACTCCACGCAGCCGCCTGGCAGGTCCGCGGCGCCGCCCTCGACGGCGTCACCTGGGTCCGCACCGACCCCACCGGGACCGACGCCACCGAAGGCAATGTGCGCGCCCACGCCTTCACCGGCACCTCCCCGGCGTTCCTCGTCGCCACCGCCCGTCTCCTGCGCCTCACCCCCTCCTCCTCAGCAACCCGCGTACGCCTCGTCGCCTTCACGGACCCGGTCCTCGCCCCGCGCACCGTGGACCAGTCGTGGGCCTTGGTGAAGAGAGAAGCACACGCCACTGACAACGGCCCCCTGACCGTGGACGAATACCAGGTCACAGCCCTGGACACGGGCGAGCAGCACTCCGTGCACATCGCCGGCGACGTGGTGCTCGCGGCTCCCGGTATCGAGCTCGAAGACCTGGAATCACCACCGTCGGTCTTCACCTGAGCGGGCAGCCCCGCTCCTCGCTACGCCGGCGGTACGAATCCGGTACGGGACCGCTCGTCCACCACCGGTGCCTCCGTTGCCTCCGGTGACTCCTGGGGCCGGCTCCCGCCGGACGGCCTGGACACCGGCCCAGGCGGCACAACCGGCGGCTCAGGAGCAGCCGGGACGGCGGGCGCGGCCGGAACCCCGTCCGTAGTCGGGGCCGGAGCCGGCGTGCCCGTACCGTTCCCGAAGGCCCGCCGGGCCTCCCGCGCCTGCCGCTCCTGCACCACCGCAGCCAGATAGGCCGCCGGCGGAATCCCCTGCGGCACCGGAGCCCCCGTACGATCCGCCAGATCCGACGCCAGCCGCTCCGCCATGGACCAGCCCACCTGCGGGTCCAGCTGCTGCATGCGCGTCAGGTACTGACGAACGGCGAGCCACAGCCCGTCGGGCACGGCGGACAGATCGAGCCCCGAGAACCGCCCCGCCAGCCAGGGCGGAGGAGGCGGTACATAGCCGGTCCGCGCGACCGGAATCCGCTCCCGCACGACGAGAGTCCCCGCGAACACATCCCCCAGCCGCCGCCCACGCGCCGATACGAACGAGGCGATACAAGCGACGATCCCGAAGGTCATGAGGATCTCGATCACCCCGATCAAGCCCCTCACCAGCGCGTGCCGGAACCGGATCGGCCCCCCGTCGTCCCGCACCACCCGCAGCCCGCACGCCATCTTCCCGAGCGACCGCCCGTGACTGAGCGTCTCCACCGCGATCGGCGCGCCCACCAGCACGAGAACGAACGTCGCGATCGACAGCGCCGTCTGCGCCGCCTCGTCCAACGAGGCCGTGGAGACCACCAACACGATGGTCACCGCGACGTAGAGCGCCATGGCCGCCACAAGATCGAGCAGCACGGCCAGCGCCCTGCTGGGCAACCTCGCGGGGCGCAGCTCCAACGCCACAGCCTCGCCCGTCACCAGCTCACTCACGCCCGCCGTCCTTCCCCTGCCCTGCCCCTGACAGGCCCAGTCTGCCAAGCTGAGGGCGCATCGCACCGTAGTACGACAAGCTGATCCACGACGAGCCACCGACGAACAGCCGAGGAGCAGGCACACCGATGGACCTCGACGTCTTCGTCTCCGCCCACCGAGCGGAGTGGGACCGCCTCGAAGCCCTGCTCCGTCGCCAGCGCCGCCTCAGCGGCGCCGAAGCCGACGAACTCGTCACCCTCTACCAGCGTGCCGCCACACACCTTTCCCTGATCCAGTCCAGCGCCCCCGACCCCCAGCTGACCGGTCGGCTCAGCCAACTGGTGGCACGCGCGCGTAGTGCCGTGACCGGGACCCGCCGCGCCTCCTGGCGCGACGTCACGCGCTTCCTGGCCCACGGTTTCCCCGCGGCCGTCTACAAGTCGCGGCACTGGTGGGTACCCACCGCGCTCCTCTCCACGGCGGTTGCGGCTCTCCTGGGCTGGTGGATCGGCACCCACCCCGAAGTGCAGGCATCCATCGCGGCCCCCAGCGAACTCCGCGAGCTCACCCGCCCCGGTGGCCAGTACGAGACGTACTACTCCAGCCACCCGGCCGCGAGCTTCGCCGCCCAGGTCTGGACGAACAACGCCTGGGCAGCCGCCTTGTGCCTGATCCTGGGTGTCTTCCTGGGGCTCCCGGTGATCTGGATCCTCTTCCAGAACATGCTCAACCTCGGGATCGGCTTCGGCCTGATGTCCTCGGCCGGCCGTCTCGACACATTCCTGGGCCTGGTCCTCCCACACGGCCTCCTCGAACTGACCGCTGTTTTCGTGGCCGCCGGCACCGGCCTGCGTCTCGGCTGGACCCTCATCGACCCGGGCCCCCGCACGCGACGCACGGCTTTGGCGGAGGAGGGCCGAGCCGCCATCGGCATGGCCATCGGTCTGGCCCTGGTCCTCTTCGTCTCCGGAGCCATCGAAGGCTTCGTGACCCCGTCCGGCCTTCCCACCTGGGCCCGCATCGCCATCGGGGTCGCCGCCGAACTGGCCTTCCTCGCATACGTCTGGGTACTGGGCGGCCGTGCGGCTCGCGCGGGCGAGACCGGTGACATCGAGGCGGCGGAACGCAGCGCGACGGTCCCCACGGCTGCGTGATCGTCCCCACGACCACCGGATGTGCGACTACGTCCGTTCAACTGCTAGTCTCCTCTTCGCCCCACAGGAGCCGTTGACACGGCAAGTGCGGGGAGGTAGATTCGAACAGTTGCCTGGAGAGGGGCTCTAGCCTCGGACCGGTGACAGTGAGCATCTGTCTGCTTCTTGAATCACTGAATTCAATGAAGCCCCTCCCGATGAATCGGAAATGAGTGGCCGGTCAGACCGGCCCGAAACCTCTGATAAAGTCGGAACCGCCGGAAAGGGAAACGCGGAAGCGGGAACCTGGAAAGCGTCGAGGAAATCGGATCGAGAAAAGATCTGATAGAGTCGGAAACGCAAGACCGAAGGGAAGCGCCCGGAGGAAAGCCCGAGAGGGTGAGTACAAAGG
>NZ_JBEXTS010000015.1:0-196859 GCF_040628815.1 Streptomyces sp. NPDC006140
CGGGGCGCCGGCGGGCGCGGCGGCCGGCGGGTAGCCGTAGCCGCCGGGGCGTCCGGCCGGCGGGGCGGCGGGCGCGGCGGCGCCTCCCGGGCCGGCCTGGCTGCTGGAGGAGGCGAGCGTACGGCTGCGCACCCGGTACAGGCCGGTGTCGAGGTCCTCGGCCTTCTCCAGGTGCACCTTGATCGGGCCCATGAAGGTGTAGCGCTGCTGCTTGGCGTAGTCGCGCACCATGCCGGCGAGCTCGTCGCCGAGCTGGCCGGAGTACGGGCTGAGCCGCTCGAAGTCCGGCGTGCTCAGTTCCACGATGAAGTCGTTGGGGACGACCGTCCGGTCGCGGTTCCAGATGGTGGCGTTGTTGTCGCACTCGCGCTGGAGCGCGCCGGCGATCTCCACGGGCTGGACCTCGGACTTGAACACCTTGGCGAAGGTGCCGTTGACCAGACCTTCGAGACGCTGCTCGAACTTCTTCAGGACTCCCATGGGGCACCTCCTCCGTCGCTGCCGTCCTGTGTACTGCCCTGCGGGCCGCTTGCCTGGTACTGCTTACTGATCGTATCCACGCGCCGGTCGATCGGCTGGTTCCCCCTGTCAGCCCGGCCGACGGGTGTCGACGCATGACGAAGTTCCCTGTGGAGCTCCCCTTCGAACTCCGGCGGGAGTACTGCCGCGCGCAACCGCTTCAGGTACCCCTGCCAAGGATCGTAGAGGCGGCCGGAGACCAGTGTCCCGCACCGGACTGTGGACCCCGCCCCCTCCCGGGGAGACAGGGGGTACCGGTACGAGGTTGATACGTGAAGCGGCACGCGTTGATACGTGGCAGGGGCACCGAAGGTTCGGCGGGGGTTCTGCCTGCGGAACAACGGATGTGAACCCACCCCGTCCAGCGTGCTAATGTTCTGGGTGTCGGAAGGCGCCAGGCCCCAAGGGGCAGGGAGCCCAGGACACACCCAATGCGCGGGTGGCGGAATAGGCAGACGCGCTGGATTCAGGTTCCAGTGCCCGCAAGGGCGTGGGGGTTCAACTCCCCCCTCGCGCACCGTCGGAACGGGCGGCATCGATCAGATGCCGCCCGTTCTTCGTGTCTGCGGATGTGATGGTTGTCTCGGTGTTTCGCCGTGTGAGGAAGCTCTCAGGGCTGTCCCTGCGGACTCACTGCGGACTCACTCCCGAAGGCCCGCCAGGTTCGCCGGGCGGCGGCGCAGGGCGAGGGCGGTCGGCACGATCGCCGAGCCCACGGCGAGCAGGGCGCAGGCCGTCGCGGTCGTGCCGAGGGCCTGCCACGGGAAGGCGGGGGCGGGCCGGACCGACAGCAGCGCGAGGGCGCCGGTCAGACCGGCCAGGTTGACGGCGGCGACCAGGAGACCGAGGAGCGCGCCGGCCGCGACGACCGTCAGGGCCTCGGCACCGGCCAGCCGCAGCACCTGCCAGCGGGTGGCCCCGGCCAGCCGCAGCACGGCCAGGTCGCGGGCCCGGTCGGAGGCCCCCATGACCATGGTGTTGGCCACCGAGATGCCCGTGTAGAGAAGGGCGATGCCGAGGACCAGCAACAGGCCGAGGCGGGTCGTGCGGTTGGTCTCGGGGTGGGTGGCCCGGAGCCATGCCTCGCGGGTGAGGACCCGGCCGGGACCCGCGGCCCGGTCGAGGGCGGTGGCCACGGCTGCCGGGTCCGCGCCGTCCTTCAGGGCCACGTCGATCCGGTCGATCGCGGCGCCCGGGGCGTTGCGGGGGGTGACGTAGACGCCGTTGTCCCCCGTGCCGGTGGTCAGCACCGCGGCGATGCGCAGGGTGCGGGGCGTCCCGTCGCCGAGCCAGACGCGTACCCGCTCGCCCACCCGGTGCCGCTGCCACTCCCCGTTGACGATGATCGAGTCGTCGTCCAGGTCGCTGGCCCTGCCCGCGGTGAGCGGGAGGCGGGTGGTGGCCGCCAGGGCGGCGGGGGTCGCGGCGCGGCCCTCGGAGCGGACCAGGGCCACGCCGTCCTCCAGGACGTGGACGGCCGTCGAGGACGTGGGTGAGATGTCCGTGCCCGGTACGGCGCGGAGTCTGCGCAGGGTGGTGTCGTCGAAGCCCGTTCCGGGCGGCGGGGTGAGGACGAAGGTGGCGGTGGTGCGGTCGCCCGCCTCGGTGGCCTTCGCGCGGTTCAGGGTCGCGGTGGTGCCGAGCAGCGAACCCGCCAGGGCGACGGTGACCAGGACGGGGGCCGCGAGCGCGGCGGTACGGCGTACCCCGGTGGCCGTGTTCGCGCGGACCAGCATGCCGACGGTCGTGGGCAGGCAGGTCAGCAGCCGGGTCAGGGGGCGCAGTACGAGGGGTGCGAGCAGGGCGGCCGCGGTGATCAGCAGCATGGGGCGGCTGATGTAGGTCTTGCGGTGGAGGAGGTCGCCGGGGTCGCCGGTCAGGGCGAGGACCAGGGTCACGGCGGCGGTGAGCAGGAGGGCCGTGCCGCACAGCAGTCGGCCCGGGGTGATCCGCCCGCTGTCCTCGCGCAGGGCCTCGGTGGGGGCGGTGCGGCCGGCCCGCCAGGACGCCGCGGTCGCTCCGGCCAGGGCGACGAGCAGGCCGGTCCAGAAGGCCGCGTGGTACGGCCAGGTGTGGTCGCCGATGGTGAACCAGGCCGGGGCGAGGCCCTCGTCGGCGACCCGGGCGGCCAGGCGGGGTGCGAGGTGGGAGCCGAGTGCGCAGCCCGCGGCCGAGGCGAGGGCGCCGACGGTGAGGGCCTCGGCGAGGACGGTGCGGCGGATCTGGCCGGGGGTGGCACCGGTGGTGCGCAGCAGGGCGAACTCCCGGCGCCGCTGGGCGACCGCGAAGGCGAAGGTCGAGGCGACGACGAAGACCGACACGAAGGCGGTGACGCCGCCGGCGGTGCCGAACAGGGCGTTCATCGCGGTGAGCGCCTCGCTGTCCCGGTCGGGGTCGGCGTCGGCGAGGCGGCGCGCGTCACCGGTGAGGACCCGGGCGCTGCCGCCGACCGCCCGCCGTACGGCCGCCGGATCGGCCGTGACGACCAACTGGTGGACGGCGGGCGTCAGTTGGGCGGCGCGGGTGTCGGTGAAGAACACGGCGTTCTCGAAACCGCGCAAGGGGTCCACGGCGTTCTCGAAACCGCGCGGGGTCAAGGTGCCGACGACGCGTACCGTGCCCCGGTCCGTGCGGAGCCGTCGGCCGAGGTGTGACGGGTCGCCGGTGAGGGCGACCTCGTCGGCCGTGCGGGGCGCCCGGCCGGCCGTGAGGTCGTAGGGGGCGAACGCGGCGGTGGACCAGGGGTGGCCCACCAGGCCGGCGGGGCCGCCCTGCACGGGGAACGACCGGTCCTCGACGACCGGGCCCAGCTTCCGCAGCGCGGCGACGGTCGCCGTGGGGAGGGGGCGCGGGTGGGTGAGCCGGGCCGTGCGGTCGCCGATCGGGGTCGGAACGCGCAGGGTGTCCTGGCTCTTGACGACGACCGGCGCGGCGGCGAAGCGTTCGGGGCGGCGCTCCGGGGCGGTCGCGGACGAGGCCAGGGCCAGGCCCGTCACGGTGAGCAGGGCCACGCCCAGCGAGAGGGCGACGAAGCTGCCGGTGAAGCCGGCCCAGCGGGTGCGCAGGGTGCGCAGGGCGACGGTCAGCACGGCACGGCCTCCAGGCGGGTCATGCGCGCGGCGATGGTGTCGGCGCCGGCGCCGGTCAACTCCCCGTTGACCCGGCCGTCGACGAGGAAGAGCACGCGGTCGGCGTACGCGGCGGCGACCGGGTCGTGCGTGACCATGACGACCGTCTGGCCCTCGCGGTCGACCATGCCGCGCAGCAGGCCGAGCACCTCGCGGCCGGTGCGGGTGTCCAGGGCTCCGGTCGGCTCGTCGCCGAACAGCACGTCGGGGCGGGTGATCAACGCGCGGGCCAGGGCGACGCGTTGCTGCTGGCCGCCGGACAACTGCCCGGGCCGGTGCCGGGCCCGCTCGGCGAGGCCCACCTGGGCGAGCGCCTGGCGCACCCGGGCCTTCGCCACGCGGCGGCCGGCCAGGCGCAGGGGCAGGGCCACGTTCTGCTCGGCGGTCAGCGAGGGCAGCAGGTTGAACGCCTGGAAGACGAACCCGACGCGCTCGCGGCGCAGCAGCGTCAGGCGCCGCTCGCTCAGGCCGGTCAGTTCGGTGCCGCCCACGGTGACCGACCCGGAGGTGGGCCGGTCCAGGCCGGCGGCACACTGGAGCAGGGTGGACTTGCCGGAGCCGGAGGGGCCCATGACGGCGGTGAAGGTCCCCGTGCGGAACGCGAGGGAGACGTCGTCGAGTGCGGTCACGGGGCCGTAGGTCCTGGTGACCGAGTCCAGCCGGACGGCGTCGTGTGTCATGGGATCCCCCTGGGGTGTCGGTGTGGCTTCCACCTGGTGTGGATGTGGCTTCACCTGGTGTCGGTGTGGCTTCCACGAAACCGGGTGGGGGTGGGTCGGCGCAGTGCGGCGGGGCCTAGATCTGGGGTAGGGCCAGGCCTACCCCTGGGCCTCCCTCTGGGCCCATGGCCAGGGCTGCGGGGGACTCTTACGGTGATCCCCATGCACCCTCGGAACGTGTGGCAGGCCCTGCGCCGCCCCGGCTATCTGCTGTCGGCGTGGCCTTGGCGGTCGGCCGGCTACCTGCTCACCGGCGCGGTCACCGGCGTCGTCGTGCTCGTCGGGATCGTGGTGTCGGTGGCGGCCGGCGGGGTGCTCGCGCTCGCGCTGGTGGGGCTGCCGCTGCTGCTCGGGACGGCCCTGGCGGGCATCCCCGTGGCGGCGGTGGAGCGGCTCCGGCTGCGGCTGGTCGACAGGGAGCCGGCGTCCGATGCGCACGAGCCGCCCGGGGAGCCGGGGCTGCGGCCCTGGCTGGCGACGCGGCTGCGGGAGCGCGCCACCTGGCGGGAGCTGGGCCACGCGCTGCTGTTCGCGGGGCTGCTGTGGCCGGTCGACGCCCTCGCGTTCGCCGTCTTCCTGCTGGGACCGCTCACCGTGGTGGCGACTCCGCTGCTGCTGGCCGCGAACGGCGAGGCGAAGGTGCTCAAGGTGTGGCTCGTCAGCACCTGGCCGGCCGCCGCCGGCTGCGCCGTGCTGGGGCTGGTCCTGCTGGCCCTGGGCGCCTACCTGCTGGGCGTCGTGGCGGGGGCCCGGGCGGGGCTGGCCCGGCTGCTGGTCGCCCCGCGCGAGGCCGACCTGGGGGCCAGGGTGGTCGAACTGAGCCGGTCCCGGCTGCGGTTGGTGGACGCCTTCGAGGCGGAGCGGCGGCGGATCGAGCGCGATCTGCACGACGGGGCGCAGCAGCGTCTCGTCGCCCTGACGATGACGCTCGGCCTGGCCCGGCTGGACGCCCCGCCCGGCCCGCTCGCCGACCAGCTCGCCAAGGCGCACGAGGAGGCGGGCGCGGCCCTCGCGGAGCTGCGCGAGCTGATCCAGGGCATCCATCCCAAGGTCCTCGCCGACTACGGCCTCGAAGCGGCCGTGGCCGACGCCGCCGACCGGTCGGCCGTGCCCGTCGACATCGACCTGGAGCTGCCCGGGCGGCTCTCCGAAGCGGTCGAGGCGGCGGCGTACTTCGTGGTGTGCGAGGCGCTCGCCAACGTGGGCAAGCACAGCGGGGCGAGCCGGGCCGAGGTGAGCGGCGGTCACCGCGAGGGGCGGCTGTTCCTCCAGATCCGCGACGACGGGCGCGGCGGTGCCCGGGCCGGGGCGGGCAGCGGGCTGACCGGACTCGCCGACCGGGTGTCGGTGCTCGATGGCAGACTCTCCCTGTCCAGCCCGCCCGGCGGGCCGACCCTGCTGTGTGTGGAGATCCCTTGTGAGCCTGCGAGTTGACCGGCCGCTGCGCGTCGTCCTGGCCGAGGACAGCGTGCTGCTGCGGGACGGGCTCGTCGGGCTGCTCGAACGCTGCGGGCACGAGGTCGTCGCGGCCGTGGGGGACGCCGAGGCGCTGGTGGCCGCCGTCGGGGAACACGGGCCCGACGTGGTGGTGACGGACGTGCGGATGCCGCCCGGCTTCCAGGACGAGGGCCTGCACGCGGCCGTGCGGCTGCGCGGGGAGCGGCCCGCGCTGCCCGTCCTGGTCCTCAGCCAGTACGTGCAGCGCCGGTACGCCGCCGAACTGCTGGACTCCGGCGACGGCACGGGCGTCGGCTACCTGCTCAAGGACCGCGTCGGCCAGGTCGAGGAGTTCGTGGCGGCGCTCGGCGAGGTCGCGGACGGCGGCACGGTCGTCGACCCCGAGGTGGTACGGCAGTTGCTGCGCCGCCGCCGCGACCCGCTGGAGCGGCTCACCCCGCGCGAGCGGGAGGTGCTGGCGCTGATCGCGCAGGGCAGGTCGAACGGGGCGATCGCCCGGGAACTGGTCGTCTCCGAGGCGGCCGTGGGCAAGCACGTCTCCGGCATCCTCACCAAGCTGGACCTGCCGCCGGCGGACGACACCCACCGCCGGGTCCTCGCCGTGCTCGCGTATCTGCGGGCGTAGCCCGGGCGGGGCGGCGGGCGCGTTGTGCAAAAACCAGCGAGTTGGTTTCATTGCGTCGCCATCAGAGCCCTGCAGGGGAGCCACGGGTGACCAAACAGGACCGGGCCGTCCGGACCCGCCTCGCGCTGATCCGGTCGGCGGCCGAACAGTTCGAGGCACGGGGGTACGTCCGGGCCAGTCTCGCGGAGATCAGCGCGGGGGCCGGCGTCAGCTCCGGCGCGCTGCACTTCCACTTCGCGAACAAGGCCGCCGTGGCGGAGGCCGTCGAGGACGCCGCCGCCCTGGCCCTGCGCCGGATCGGGCGCCGGGGCCGCGGCGCGGACGGGTGCGCCCTGCAGCGCCTGGTCGACGTCACCCACCAGGTCGCCCGGCTGCTGTGCGCCGACGTCGTGGTGCGGGCCGGGTTACGCCTCAACGCCGAGGCGGTCGCCGGGCGGGTGCGCGACCTGCGCCGGGAGTGGCGGGAGTGCGTGCACGAGCTGCTGGCCGAGGCGGAGCGGCGGGGCGAACTCGCCGCCGGTGTGCCGCTGCACCGCACCAGCGGCGTCGTCCTCGCCGCGACGACCGGCATCGAGGTGCTGGGCCGGGAGGACCAAGGGTGGCTCGCGCGGCCCTCGTTGACCGACCTGTGGCAGCTGCTCCTGCCGTGCGTGGCGGCGCCGCACCTGGCCGGAGCGCTGGACCCGGCGGGCAGCGATCCGGAGGGCAGCGAACCGGAGGGCAGCGATCCGGAGGGCCGTGACCCGGCGGGCGGCGACCCGGCGGGTGTGGACGTCGAGGCGGGGCCGGCTGCGGACGGGGACCTGGAGGAGACCGGTACGGCGGGGCTCGCGTTGCGGTAGCGGCGCTGCTCCGGCCCGCCTTCCGGTGCCGACAGCCCCCTTTGTTGGCTGGCAGTGTGTGAAGCAATGGCCAAAACAAACCGGATGCCAAGTTTTCTCCTCGCCCGGATCGCACCATGGTCTCCCAGCCTCTGGACCAAGGAGCGATGAGTCATGGCACAGCAGGCCTGCCCCTTCCTGGCGGTCGACCCGTCCGGCCAGGACCTCTACGACGAGATATCCCGGATCCGTGCCCAGGGCCCGGCCGTGGAGGTGGAACTCCCCGGCGGCGTCAGGGCGTGGTGGATCAACGGCCTGGAGCTGAACAAGCGGCTCCTGGCCGGTCCCGAGACGAGCAAGGACGCCTACCAGCACTGGCCGGCCTGGATCAACGGGGACATCTCCCGCACCTGGCCGCTCGCCATCTGGGTCTCCGTGCGCAACATGGTCACCGCCTACGGCACCGACCACAGCCGGCTGCGCAAACCGATGGCCGCGGCCTTCACCAAGCGCCGCGTCGACGCCCTCCTGCCGCGCGTCCAGGAGATCGTCGACCGCGCCCTGGACGGCCTGGAACAGGTCCCGGAGGGCGAAGTCGTCGAACTTCGGGCGGCGTTCGCGGCGCCGGTGCCGCACGAGGTGGTGTGCGAACTCTTCGGCGTACCGCACGGCGAGGACGGTCCGCGGGCCGCGCTCTACCGCATCATCAACGGCTTCTTCGACACGGCGATCTCCCTGGAGGACGCCCAGGCCAACGCCGTCGAGCTCTACGCCACGCTGACCGCGTTCCTCCAGGACAAGCGCGCGCACCCGGCCGACGACCTGACGACCGCGCTCATCGCCGCCCGCGACGCAGGCCACCTCAGTGAACAGGAGTTGATGGACAATCTGATCCTGCTGCTCACGGCGGGCTTCGAGACGACCGTCAACCTCATAGACAACACCGTGCACAGCCTGCTCGCCCACCCGGAGCAGCTCGAACTCGTCCGCTCCGGGCAGGTGTCCTGGGAGGACGCCATCGAGGAGTCGCTGCGCTACGAGGCGCCGGGCGCCATGTCGGGCCTGCGCTACGCCGTCGAGGACATCGAGATCGAGCCGGGCCTCACGATCCCGAAGGGCGACCCGGTGGTCGTGTCCTTCGCCGGTGCCGGACGCGACCCCGAGCGGCACGGCCCGGACGCCGACCGGTTCGACGTCACCCGCGCCGGCAGGAGCGACCACATCTCCTTCGGCCACGGCGTCCACCACTGCCTGGGCCGGCCCCTGGCCATGGCCGAGGCGACGGCGGCCCTGACGTCCCTGTTCGACCGTTTCCCGCGGCTGGCCCTGGCCGATCCGTCCCGTCCGCCGAGGCGGCTCCGGTCGATCATCTCCACGGGGCACGAGTCGTTGCCCGTGCTGCTGCACGGCCGGGACACGGGCCCGGGCCCGGAGGAGGCGGAGGCGGAGTCGGAGGCGCAGGCGATCAGGTAGCCGGCAGCTCGCGCAGGAACGAGCGGTACCAGGGGGCCGCGCGCCTGAATCCGGCGGCGAAGCCCTCACCGGGGGAGCAGTCGAGGTCCTTCCAGAAGGCGTCGTCCACGAACCAGTGGTCGACGGTGAGCATGCCGAGGTGATGGAGGGCGAGCGGCGACCCGGCGGCCCGGTCCAGGGCGGTGGCCACGTCCACCGCCGCACCGCCGCCGGGCTCCCCCAGGTGCTCGCGCACGGCCCCGAGCAGCTCCGGAACCGTCACCGGCTCGGGGTGGCCGACGTGGTGCGCGCCGCCGGCGTGCGCCGGGGACAGCGCCGCGGCCACGGCCGCGCGGCCCAGGGTGTCGACGTCGATCATCGACTGGAGCGCCGTGCAGCCGGTCACGGTCGCCGACAACTCCCGCAGCAGCCGGACCAGTCCGGGGACGACCCACCGGTCGCCCTCGCCGTACACCAGGTGCGGCCGCAGCACCAGGCCGCCCGCGCCGAGGACGTGCTGTTCGGCGGCGGCCCGGGTGCGGCTGGTGGCCGACGCGGGCGCGATCGGCACTTCGTCGGGGCGTACGCCGCGGAAGGGTCCCCGGCCGTAGACGGCGGCCGTGCTCACGTACACGATCCGGCGCACCCCGGCGCGCACGGCCTCCTCGACCAGGGCCCTGGTGCCCCGGTCGTTGACGGCCTCGACGGTCTCGGCGTCGCCGCCGATCCTGGTGGCGCAGTGCACCAGGACGTCGGTGTCCGCGCAGGCGCCGCGCAGGGAGGCCGGGTCGGACAGGTCGCCGTGGACGGTGTCGCTCCCGGTCCCCGCGCGCCGGGACAGCGTCCGCACCCGGACGCCGGGACGGCTACGGGCCGCGGCGACCGCGCGGCTGCCGACGAATCCGCTCGCGCCGGTGATCAGAAAGGTGACCGTCACGACGGGGACCGTACCTCCGCCGTCCGCGCGGAGGTCAGCGTGGCGGTGAAGACGGTCTCGCCGTCCTGCCGTCCCGACACGCGTACGGTCACTTCCTCCGGGTCCTCGTCGAGCAGCTCCGTCTCCAGCAGGCACGGGCTGTGCAGTTCGGCGTACCGGGCGAAGTCGGCCGTCATCGTGCGGGGCAGGAAGGGGCGTTGACCGGACGCGGCGGCCGCGGCCTGGCGGGCCGCCTCGAACAGGACCATGCCGGGGACGTGGTCGTTGGGCCGGGGGAAGAGGACCGGGTGGCCGGTGTCCACGCGCAGCAGCCAGACGCCGGGGCGGTCGGCGGGGGCGAGGACGACGTCCTCGGCGCGGGAGCGGCCGGCGAGTTCCGGCGCGATGCCCGGCAGCAGCGGAACAGGGGTGCCCACTTCGGCCAACTGCCGTCCGCGCAGGCGGCGGTAGGCGAGCGGGGAGGTGCAGCCGGTGCTGCCCGTGCCCCGCGCGACGAAGCGCCCGGCGCGGCGGAACTCCATCGTGGTCCGCATGCTCGCCAGGCCGCGGCCGCGGCGGCGGATCTCGGAGCACACGACGTCGATCTCGACCGGTTCGGCCGCGTCCGACAGCAGCAGCGCGGACGGGTCGGTGGAGACCGTCAGGTCCCACATGACGAAGTGGGTGTCGGCCGGGGCGCCGAACTCGGCGTGCGCGAGCACCATCGAGGCCTGCCGCAACGTTTCGCCCACGACCATCGGGTCCTGGTGGCGGTCGTCCACGGGGCCGAAGAAGGGGTGGGCGGCCGGCCAGTGCGCGGTGAAACGGAAGCGGGTGTCGGAGATTCTGCTCCACCGGGTGGGGAAGACGTCCGTGTCGGTGGTGCGGTGGGCGAGTTCCTTGGTGACGGTGGTGGTGATGTCTGTGGTTATGCCTGTGGTGGCGGATGCAGATGCCGGTGCGGGTGCTGTGATGACCGGCGTGTGGGGTGTGGGGTGTTGTGGCGCGTTCTCGACGGCCGCAACGGTTCTGTTTGCCGGACGGCCCTCTCGTCCGGTCTGATCGTCCGTGAGTGCGCTTAAAGGTCCTGTCTGCGGCATGAGAATCCCCAGGATCGGCTGCCTGGCTGCGGTCGGCGTCTGACTAAGATACGGACGAGCCGGTTTTTTTCAAAGGGTGGGCCAGGCTGCCGGGACAGGCTCTCGCGCCCTCGCTGCACAGCGACTTCACAGGGATCGACGGAGATCAGGGAGGCACCCGATGGCGCGACAGGAGCGCGCGATCCGCACCCGGCGGACCATCCTGGAGGCGGCGGCGGCCGTCTTCGACGAACGCGGCTACACCTCGGCGACCATCGGGGAGATCCTGGACCGGGCCGGCGTCACCAAGGGCGCGCTGTACTTCCACTTCGGCTCCAAGGAGGAGCTCGCGGTCGGGGTGTTCGAGGAACAGCTCGCGATCACGCTCCCGCCGCAGTCCAGCAAGCTCCAGGAACTCGTCGACTCCGGCCTGGTACTGGCCCGGCGGCTGCGGTCCGAGCCGCTGGTGCGGGCCAGTGTGGGGCTCGCCCTCGACCAGGGGGCCATGGACCTCGACCGTACGGCGGCCTTCCGCATGTGGTTCGACCAGAACGTGCAGCGGCTCGCGGAGGCGAAGGCGCGGGGCGAACTGCTGCCGCATGTCGACGTGGCGGAGACGGCGGAGCTGCTGGTGGGCAGCTTCTCGGGGGTGCAGCTGCTCTCCCAGCTGCGCTGCCAGCGGCAGGATCTGGAGCGCCGTGTCGTCGTGATGTTCGAACACTTCCTGCCGAGCATCACGGTTCCCGCGGTCCTGGCCCGCCTCGACATCTCGGTGGACCGGGCCGAGCGGGTGCTCGCCCAGGGGCGCATCGAGCCGGGACGGGCGGACGAGGGTCGGGCAGAGCCGGGACGGGTGGGGCAGGGTCGGGCAGAGCCGGGACGGGCGGAGCAGGGGCCGGTCGTGCCGGCGCAGGCTTCGTCGGGGGCGTGAGGGCCGGCCTCCTCGCGGGCCGGGGCTTCCGGGGCGAAGCGGCCCTTGCGCTGACACCGGTTGTCCACAGGTGTGGAGTTGTCCACAGGGTCTGACGCGTTTCGGCCGCCGGTTGTACGGTCGGCACGAGTTGATGTTCGTGCGCGTGCGGGGGAGGCGGTCGGTATGACCAGGGCTGAGGACGAGACCGGGAACGGGACGGGGCGTCGGCTGCCCCGGGTGCGGGGCTTCGCCGAGTGGCCGGTCGAGGGCTCGCCCAAGGAGGAGGGCAAGGCCCTGCGCAGGCGCATCCCGCGCCACGCGCACGCCACGCTCGACCTGGACGCGTCCCGGCCCGACGCGGTGAGCGCCGTCGAGGAGTCGGGCCGCGGCCGACTGCCCGAGCTCACGCCGATCCGGGTCGGCCGCATGGCCGCCACCCCCTTCGCGTTCCTGCGCGGCGCCGCGGGACTCATGGCCTACGACCTGGCGCGCACGCCCATGACCCGGATCCGGGCCCAGATCTGCGGCGACGCCCATGCGGCCAATTTCGGCCTGTACGGCGACGCGCGCGGCGGCCTCGTCATCGATCTGAACGACTTCGACGAGACGGTGCACGGCCCCTGGGAATGGGACCTCAAGCGCCTCGCGGCCTCCCTGGTGCTCGCGGGCCGGGAGGCGGGAGCCGACGAGGACCGGTGCCGCAAGGCGGCGTACGACGCGGTGGGCGCCTACCGCCGCACCATGCGGCTGCTGGCCAAACTGCCGGTGCTGGACGCGTGGAACGCCATCGCGGACGAGGAACTCGTCTCCCACACGGACGCCCATGACCTGCTCGGCACGCTGGAGCGGGTCTCCGAGAAGGCCCGCCACAACACCAGCGGGCGCTTCGCGGCCAAGTCGACCGAGGCCGTCGAGGGCGGCGGGCGCCGCTTCGTCGACGCCCCGCCGGTGCTGCGGCGCGTCCCGGACGAGGAGGCCGCGGCGGTCGCGGCGTCCCTGGAGGAGTACGTCGGCACGCTGCCCGAGGACCGCCTCCCCCTCCTCGCCCGGCACGCGGTGCACGACGTGGCGTTCCGCGTCGTCGGCACCGGCAGCGTCGGCACCCGGTCCTACGTCGTGCTGCTCCTGGACCACCGGGGTGAGCCGCTGGTGCTCCAGGTCAAGGAGGCGCGGGCGTCGGCGCTGGTGCCGCATCTGGTGACCGTCGGTTTCGAGGCGCCGGAGGCCGGCCACGAGGGGCGGCGGGTCGTGCTCGGCCAGAAGCGGATGCAGGTCGTCAGCGACATGCTGCTGGGCTGGACGACGGTCGACGGGCGCCCCTTCCAGGTCCGCCAGTTCCGCAACCGCAAGGGCAGCGTCGATCCGGCCGCCCTGGCCGCCGACCAGATAGACGACTACGGCCGGATGACCGGCGCCCTCCTGGCCCGGGCCCACTCCCACAGCGCCGACCCCCGCCTCGTCGCGGGGTACTGCGGCAAGAGCGAGGAACTGGACGAGGCGATGGCGACGTTCGCCGTGGCCTACGCGGACCGCACCGAGGCGGACCACGCGGAACTGGTGGCGGGCGTACGGGCGGGGAAGCTCGCGGCGGAACTGGGGGTGTAGCGGGGCGGGACGCGCGTCCGGCCCAGCCGGGGGTGGTGGTGCCGCTCGGGCCGGGATGGCGGGCGGGTCGGCACCGTGTGCGGGTCGGCGCGGGATGGTTTGCGGGTAGGCACGGTTGGTGGGTCGGCGCGGGATGGTGTGCGGGTCGGCACCGTTGGTGGGCCGGCGCGGTGGGTCGGGTGGCGCTCGGCTGTGCCGGTCCGGGTGCGTCCCGTCGCGGGGCGGAGGGGGCTGGGCTCACCGGAGGGCAGGGGCACGGGGACGGTCCGCCCGTGGCCTACGCTGGTCGGGTGACGACCCCCGAAGCTGAGCAGGACGGTGGCGACGCCGCCCGCCCCGAGGCACGGCTGGAGCGGGCCGTGCGGGCCGCCGAGCAGGCGCTGATCGAGTACGAGATCGCCGTGGAGACCTTCCGCGTCGAGGTCGAGAACTTCTCCCGGCTGCACGAGCAGAAGCTCGGCCCGCTGTACGCCCGGCTCGAGGAGCTGGACGCCCGGATCCTGGAGGCCAGGGCCGCCCGCAGCGGCGACCCCGAGGACCGGCGCCGGGCGGAGGAGGCCAGGTCCCGGCTCGCGCCGATCCCCGGCGTCGAGGAGCTGCTGCACGGCTGGATGGACGACAGCGGCCTGTTCCCCGAGGCCGTGGCGATGCTCACGGACCAGGCGGTCCGGCCCCCGCAGCGGGTCCGCCCCAGCGAAGAGGCCCGCAAGCTCTACCGCGACCTGGCCCGCAAGGCCCACCCGGACCTGGCCCAGGAGGAGAGGGAGCGCGAGCGGCGCGAGGAGTTCATCACCCGCGTCAACGCCGCCTACGCCCGGGGCGACGAGGCGGAGCTGCGCGAACTCGCCGAGGAGTGGGCCAAGGGGCCCGAGCTGAAGCGGGGCCCGAGCCGCGCCGAGGAGCTGTACGCCCGCCTCGAGTGGCTCGCCCAGCGCAAGGAGCTGCTCGCCCTGCTCGCCCGTGAGCTGGAGGAGAGCGCGATAGGCCACATGCTCCAGCTGGCCCCGGACGACCCGGACCGTCTCCTGGACGAGATCGGGCAGGGGCTGCTCAGCCAGCTCGCCGACCGCGAGAGGGAGCTGGCCGCGCTGCTCGGTGAGGGCTGAGCCGCGTCCCGGCCGTCCCACCGGGCGTTCCGGTAGCGTCGGACACATGAGTTTTGGAGCTGGTGTGCCCACGGTCGCGGTCGCGGACCTCAAGGACGGCGACTTCCTGCTGGACGTCCGCGAGGACGACGAGTGGAAGGCCGGTCACGCCGAAGGCGCGCTGCACATCCCCATCAGCGAGTTCGTCGCCCGGTTCGGCGAGCTGACCGAGGCCGCCCCGCAGGACGGCCGGGTGCATGTGATCTGCCGCTCCGGCGGCCGGTCCGCGCAGGTCACGATGTACCTGGCCCAGCAGGGCATCGACGCGGTGAACGTCGACGGCGGCATGCAGGTGTGGGAGGCGGCGGGCCGTCCCGTCGTGACGGACGACGGGCAGCCCGGGTTCGTCCTCTAGCGCCGGGCGCCCGGCGCCTGGTTACCGGCGCTCGCGCCCGGGCGGTCAGGTCAGGGGATGGGCGGCCAGCAGGTCGCCCAGGGTCTCCTCGTGGGCCGCCGCCGGGCCGAGCGACAGTTCCAGGTGCTTGGCCCAGGCGTGATAGCGGTGCAGCGGGTAGTCGACGTCGGCGCCGAACCCGCCGTGCAGATGCTGCGCGGTCTGCACGACCCGGCGTACGCCCTCCGCCGCCCAGATCTTGGCGACGGCGACGTCCCCGGCGGCGGGCAGCGCGCCCGGTGCCCCCGAGGCGATCCGCCACGCCGCCTGCCACAGCGTGGCCTCCATCGCGCGCAGGTCGATGTACCGGTCGGCGGCCTGCACGGCGACGGCCTGGAACGTCGCGAGGGGGAAGCCGAACTGCTCCCGCTTGCTGGTGTACTCCCCGGTCATCCGCAGCACGCGCTCCCCGAGCCCGAGCGCCAGCGCGCACGTCCCGGTGGCCAGCAGGTCCCGCAGCCACTCCCAGGCCCCGTCGGCGTCGATCACGTCCCGGGCGGCGAGGCGCGCCGACTCCAGCCGCAGCTCGGCGAGCCGTTCGCCGCTGGTGGAGAACTGCTCGGCGAGGACGACGCCCTGGTGCCCGCGCGGAACCAGGGCCAGCACGCTCCGGCCGGTCCCGGTGTGCGCGGGGACGACCGTGACGTCGGCGTCGTACGCCCACGGCACCGCCGTCTGCACACCGTCCAGCACCCAGTCCCTGTCCTCCCGCCGCGCCGTCACGGCCAGCTCGGCCGGGTCGTGGCCGGTGCGGCCGTGCGCGGCGACGGTCAGCACGGTCTCGCCCCGGCCGGCCCGGGCGAGGAGGGCCGCCTTCGCCTCGTCACCGCCGTAGGCCTGTACGGCCGCCGCTGCCGCGCTGCTCTCCAGCAGCGGCACCCTGGCCAGCACCCGGGCCGACTCCCGCAGCACCAGGCAGAGCGCGACGGCGTCCAGGCCGGCCCCGCCGTACTCGGTGTCGAGCAGCAGGCTCAGCAGGTCCGCGTCGGCGAGCCGGGCCCACAGGGCGTGGTCGTACGTCTCGGCGACGGCGCCCCGGGTGAGGGCCGGGCTCGGCACGGCGTCGGGGGCGACCCCGGCGAACACGCCCTGCGCCGCCTCGGCCGCCGCCTGCTGCTCCTCGGTGAAGGTGAAGTCCACGGTGCCTGTCCTCCCGGCGGTCCCGATGAGCTGACGGGGCGTCAAGATAGAACAGGTTCTAGAAGAAGGGAATGGGTGTACGGGCGGGCGCCGTAGGGTGTCACTCCTGCGGGCCATCCGCCGGGTCCCCTGTGGATAACCTGCGGGGGTCCCCTGTGGACCAGAGGGATCGCGCTCCCGGGCGGTCGCGGGCGCCGTACGGTCGGCTCTCGCGGTGTGGCGAGGGCCATGGTCCGGACCGGCGTAAGGGGCTGTGCCCGGGTGGGCGGCCTGAGTACCGTGCCGGTGCCGACGCGCGCGGCGCTGACGCGGGCGGTACGACGCCCCGCGGCCGGGCGGGCGGAACGACGGACCGTGATCGGGAACGGGGCGGAAGCGGAATGGACGCGTACGACAAGGGCTCGGACGCCCGGCACGGGCCGGGCGCGCCCACCGAGCCGGGCGCGCCCACCGAGCCGGTTCCGCCTGCTGAGCCGGTTCCGCCCGCTGAGCCCGGCCCAGCTTTGGAGCGTCCTCCCGCCGAGTCCGGCCGACCCCTGGAGCCTCCGCCCACCGAGCCCGGCCCACCCCTGGAACCGGGCCCCCGCACCGGCGTCGCCGCGCTTTCCCTCCGCTACCAGGTCGTCGTCGCCATGGCGCTGGCGGTCGTCGCGGTCGGGGTCTGTGTGCATCTGGGGATGATGTTCCTGCACGTCGCGCCGCCGAACACGGTCACCAGGGAACACGGCAGGGCCGTGGACGACTGGGTCTATCCGGAGTTCGAGCAGAACTGGAAGCTCTTCGCGCCGAACCCGCTGCAGCAGAACATCTCGGTCCAGGTCCGTGCCCAGGTCCGCGGGCCGGACGGCATGACGCTGACGACCGGCTGGTACGACCTGTCCGCCGAGGACGGCCGGGCGATCGACGGCAATCTGCTGCCCAGCCACACCCAGCAGAACGAGCTGCGCCGCGCCTGGGACTTCTTCGTCGCGACGCACGACGGCGAGAACCGCCCGGTGGGCCTGCGGGGCGCGCTCTCCGAGACGTATCTGCGCCGGATCGCGGTGCTGCGCCTGGACCGCGACGACGCGGTGCGGGCGTCGACCGGGGGCGGCGGCGCTCTCGAACGGGTGCAGGTCCGCTCCCGCACCAGCAACGTGCCCCCGCCCGAGTGGAGCCGCGAGAAAGTCTCCACGACGCCGTCCTACCGCGAGCTGCCGTGGTGGAAGGTGCCGCAGGACGAGGCCGAGGGGGGTGTGCGGTGAACCGCTTCTCCCTGTGCGTCTCGCGCGGGATCGCCCGTGTCACCGAGGCCGCCCTCGGCCCGTACCAGACCGCCGTCGTCCGCATCGGCTTCAGCGCGACCTGGCTGCTGTTCCTGCTGCGCGAGCTGCCGCACCGCCATGAGCTCTACGGCCCCGACGGCCCGTGGAGCTGGAACCTCGCCGAGCAGCTGATCGGCACGAACGGCGCCTTCACCACGCTGATGTGGTCCGACGGCCGGATCTGGTTCGAGAGCGTCTACGCGCTCGCGGTCCTGGCCAGTGCGCTGCTGATGCTGGGCTGGCGCACCCGCACCATGTCGGTGCTGTTCATGGTCGGCGTGCTGTCGCTGCAGAACCGCAGCGTCTTCATGGGCGACGGCGGCGACAACGTGCTGCACCTGATGTCGATCTACCTGGTGTTCACGCGCTGCGCCCAGGTGTGGTCGCTGGACGCCCGGCGGGCCTCGCGGGCCGGGGCGGCACGCGCGCGTGGCGAGCGGGTCACGGACCGGACCGGGCCGGTCCTGTGGGGCGTGCTCGGGTTCGTGCTGGTCGCGGCGACCCTGGCCGGCCGGATGCGGGGCGAGTCGCTGATACCGGCGCTGCTGTGGACCGTGTGGGTCGGGCAGGCCCTGTGGTGGCTGGCCGGGCGTCGCGCGAGGTCCGGCGAGACGCGGGTCCTGCTCGACGTCGTCGCGAACATCGTGCACAACGGCGCCCTGCTCGTGATCATGGCGGAGGCGTGCCTGATCTACGCCACGGCCGGCTGGTACAAGATCCAGGGCTCCCGCTGGCAGGACGGCACCGCGGTCTACTACCCGCTCCACCTGGAGTACTTCTCGCCCTGGCCCGCGCTCGCCGACCTGCTGTCCGCCAGCGGCACGCTGGTGATGCTCATGACCTACGGGACCGTCCTCGTGCAGGTCGCCTTCCCGTTCACCCTGTTCAACCGGCGGGCGAAGAACGTCCTGCTGGCCGTGATGATCACCGAGCACGCCGTGATCGCCGTCGTGCTGGGCCTGCCGTTCTTCTCACTGGCGATGATCGCCGCGGACGCGGTGTTCCTGCCGACGACCTTCCTGCGCCGCCTCGGCGGCCGGGCGGCACGCGCGCGTGACCGCCTCCTCCGGCGCGACCGGCGGCGGCCCCCGGTCCGCGAGCAGGAGGCCCACGAGAGCCCCGAGACCACGCACGTAGGCTTCGGGACATGACCGACCCCGTCACCGCCTGGCACCGGCTCGCCGGCGACACCGTCCTGCTCGACGGCTTCCACGCCCTCAAGCACGCGCTGCGGTTCGGCGCCGAGGTGCCGGTGGCGGTCGCCGCGGACCGGACGGCCGCACTCGCCCTCGCCGAGGAACTGGCGCCCGACGTACGTGAGACCCTGGCCGCGCTGCTGACGGAGGTTTCGCACGAGACGTACGCCTCGCTCGTGCCGCGCCCGCACCCGACGGCCGTGGCCGCCCTGGCGGTGCGCCCGTCCCGGGCGACCAACCTGGAGAAGCTGGCGCACACGCCGCGCACGGCCCCGGTCGTGGTCCTGGACAACCCGCGCAACCTGGGCAACGCGGGGGCGGTGATCCGCCTGGCCGCCGGCTTCGGGGCGACGGGAGTGGTGACGACCGGGACGGTCGACCCCTGGCATCCCACCGTCGTACGCGGCGGGGCCGGGCTGCACTTCGCGACGGCGGTGGAACGGCTGGAGGTGCCCGACCTGCCGCCCGGCCCGCTGTTCGCCCTCGACCCGGAGGGCGACGACATCCGGGGCGTCAAGCTCCCGGACGACGCCGTCCTCGCGTTCGGCTCCGAACGCACGGGCCTGTCGACCGCACTACGCGCGCGTGCGGACCACTTGCTGTCCCTGCCGATGCGCCCCCAGGTCAGCAGCTACAACCTGGCGACGAGCGTGGCGATGACGCTCTACCACTGGAGTTGCGGAGCGCCCCGTTAGGGGCGGTCCCTCAGGCCTCCCTGCGCACCTCGACCACCCGGAACCGGTTGGCGACGAACGCCCCGTCGCACAGCGCCGCGCTGGCCGCCGGGTTGCCGCCCGACCCGTGGAAGTCGGAGAAGGCGGCCGTCTGGTTCACGTACACCCCGCCCGTCAGGTTCAGCGACAACTGCGCCGCCTCCTCCAGGCACACCTCCTGCACGGCCCGCTCGACCTCGGCGTCGGTGGTGTACGCGCCCACCGTCATCGCGCCCTTCTCGCGGATGGTGCGGCCCAGCAGTTCCACCGCGTCCGTCACCGAGTCGACCGCGACGGCGAAGGACACCGGCCCGAAGCACTCGCTCATGTACGCGGCCTCGGCGTCCGGCTTGGCCCCGTCCAGCTTCACGATCACCGGCGTACGGACGACCGCTCCCGGGAAGTCCGGGTTGGTGACCTCCCGGGACGCCAGGGCGACTTCGCCGAGCCCCGCCGCCTTCTCCAGCCGGGCCTTCACGTCCGGGTTGACGATCGCGCCCAGCAGGGCGTTCGCCCGGGCGTCGTCGCCCAGCAGTCCGTCCACCGCCTTGGCGAGATCCGCGACGACCTCGTCGTACGACTTGGGGCCCTGGTCCGTGGAGATGCCCTCCCGGGGGACGAGCAGGTTCTGCGGGGTCGTGCACATCTGGCCGCTGTACAGGGACAGCGAGAACGCCAGGTTGGAGAGCATGCCCTTGTAGTCGGACGTGGAGTGGACGACGACCGTGTTGACGCCGGCCTTCTCCGTGTAGACCTGCGCCTGGCGGGCGTTGGCCTCCAGCCAGTCGCCGAACGTGGTCGAGCCCGTGTAGTCGATGATGCGGATCTCGGGGCGCAGCGCGAGCGTCTTGGCGATGCCCTCGCCGGGGCGCTCGGCGGCCAGCGCCACCAGGTTCGGGTCGAAGCCGGTCTCGGCGAGCACCTCGCGCGCGACCTGCACCGTGAGCGCGAGGGGCAGCACCGCGCGCGGGTGGGGCTTGACCAGGACCGCGTTGCCGGTGGCGAGGGAGGCGAACAGGCCCGGGTAGCCGTTCCACGTCGGGAAGGTGTTGCAGCCGATCACCAGGCCGATGCCGCGCGGGACCGGCGTGAACTGCTTGGTCATGGCCAGCGGGTCGCGCTTGCCCTGCGGCTTGGTCCACTCGGCGTTGTCCGGCGTGCGCACCTGCTCCACGTACGCGTAGGCCACCGCCTCCAGGCCGCGGTCCTGCGCGTGCGGCCCGCCCGCCTGGAACGCCATCATGAACGCCTGGCCGGAGGTGTGCATGACCGCGTGCGCGAACTCGTGCGTCCGGTCGCTGATGCGCTTGAGGATCTCCAGGCAGACCACCGCGCGCTGCTCGGCGCCCGCGTCACGCCAGGCCCGCTGTCCGGCCTTCATGGCGGGCAGCAGCACGTCGAGGTCCGCGTGCGGATACGTCACGCCCAGGTCGATGCCGTACGGGGAGGTCTCGCCGCCCACCCAGTCGTCCGTCCCGGGCTGGCCGAGGTCGAGGCGGCTGCCGAGCAGGGCGTCGAAGGCGGCCTTGCCCGCCGCCGCGTCCAGGCTGCCGTTCTCCCCGTAGGCCTTGGGGTGCTCGGGGTGCGGGGACCAGTACGCGCGCGTGCGGATCGCTTCCAGCGCCTGGTCGAGGGTGGACCGGTGCCGGGCGATCAGCTCGTGCGCCGAGAGTGCGGCGGTCATGGGTGACCAACTCCTCGTCTCAAGAACTCCTCGTCGAGTTCATGACCTGGGCAGAAACCTGGGCAGGAACACTCGGACAGAGCTAGAGTAACCGAACGATCGGTCGGTTCAAGGGGGTCCGCCGCATCTGTGGAAAACCCCGTGCGGGAGGATCGCGCACATGACAGCACTGGACCTCAGCAGCCCCGTGGCCGTCGTCGGCACCGGCACCATGGGTCAGGGGATCGCCCAGGTCGCGCTGGTCGCGGGCCATCCCGTACGGCTGTACGACGCCCTCCCCGGGCGGGCGCGGGAGGCGGCCGACGCGATCGGGGCCCGCCTGGACCGGCTCGTCGAGAAGGAGCGGCTCACCGCCGCCGACCGGGACGCCGCCCGCGCCCGCCTGCTGCCCGCCGAGACCCTCGCCGAGCTGGCCGACTGCACCCTGGTCGTCGAAGCCGTCCTGGAGCGGCTGGACGTCAAGCAGGAGCTGTTCCGCGAGCTGGAGGACATCGTCGACGACGACTGCCTGCTCGCCACCAACACCTCCTCCCTGTCCGTCACCGCCATCGGCGGCGCCCTGCGCGTGCCCGGCCGCTTCGTCGGTCTGCACTTCTTCAACCCGGCCCCGCTGCTGCCGCTGGTCGAGGTCGTCTCCGGGTTCGCCACCGACGTCACGTACGCCACGCGCGCGTACGAGACCGCCCGCGCCTGGGGCAAGACGCCCGTCGCCTGCGCGGACACCCCCGGCTTCATCGTCAACCGCATCGCCCGGCCCTTCTACGCCGAGGCCTTCGCCGTGTACGAGGCGCAGGGCGCCGACCCGGCCACCATCGACGCCGTGCTGCGCGAGTCGGGCGGCTTCCGGATGGGCGCGTTCGAGCTGACCGACCTGATCGGCCAGGACGTCAACGAGTCCGTCACGCGGTCGGTCTGGGAGTCCTTCTTCCAGGACGTGCGCTTCACTCCGTCCCTCGCCCAGCGCCGCCTGGTCGAGTCCGGCCGGCTGGGCCGCAAGACGGGGCAGGGCTGGTACGACCACGGGGAGGGCGCCGAGCGCCCCGAGCCGGACACCGCCGAGCGGCGGCAGCCGCCCGCGTACGTCGTCGCCGAGGGCGACCTGGGGCCGGCCTCCGAGCTGCTGGCGATGATCCGCGAGGCGGGCGTCCAGGTCCGCGAGGAGGACGAGGACAACGGCACCCGCCTGGTGCTGCCGAGCGGCGGCCAGCTGGTCCTCGCCGACGGGCAGACCTCCGTGGAGTTCCGGGACGTCGTCTACTTCGACCTCGCCCTGGACTACCGCGCGGCGACCCGGATCGCCCTGTCCGCCTCCCAGGACACGGCCCCGCAGACCCTCGCCGAAGCGATCGGCCTGTTCCAGGCGCTCGGCAAGAAGGTCACCGTCATCGGCGACGTGCCCGGCATGATCGTCGCCCGCACGGTCGCCCGGATCATCGACCTCGCGCACGACGCCGTCGCCAAGGGCGTCGCCACCGAGGAGGACATCGACACCGCGATGCGCCTCGGCGTCAACTACCCCCTGGGCCCCTTCGAGTGGAGCCGCAGGCTCGGCCGCTCCTGGGCGTACGCCCTCCTGGACGACCTGCACCTGCGCGACCCCTCGGGGCGCTACGCGCCCTCCCTCGCGCTGTACCGCCATGCCCACGCCTCCGACAAGCGGGAGGGCACCGCCTCATGACCACCGCCAAGCGCGACACCTACACCCCGGACACGCTGCTGTCCGTCGCCGTCCGGGTGTTCAACGAGCGCGGCTACGACGGCACCTCCATGGAGCACCTCTCCAAGGCGGCCGGCATCTCCAAGTCGTCGATCTACCACCACGTCACCGGCAAGGAGGAGCTGCTGCGCCGGGCCGTGAGCCGGGCCCTGGACGGCCTCTTCGGGATCCTCGACGAGGAGCACGCGCGCGCGGGGCGCGCCGCCGAGCGCCTGGAGTACGTCGTGCGGCGCATGGTCGAGGTGCTCATAGCCGAGCTGCCCTACGTGACGCTGCTGCTGCGGGTGCGCGGCAACACCGACACCGAGCGGTGGGCCCTGGAGCGGCGCCGCGACTTCGACCACCGGGTCGCCGACCTGCTGAAGGCCGCGGCGGCGGACGGGGACGTGCGGGGCGACATAGAGGTCCGGCTGGTGACCCGGCTGGTCTTCGGGATGATCAACTCGATCGTGGAGTGGTACCGCCCGGACGGGCGGGGCATGGGCGAGCGCGAGGTGGCCGACGCGGTGGTGCAGCTGGCGTTCGGGGGGCTGCGCAAGGCCGGGTGACACCGGCCCGCGGCGTGAGTACGCACGCGTGGGCGAGGTGAGTACACGTCCCGATGGCCCGGCCGCCCGGCGGTGATGGAGTGGGGCGCATGCCCGACGATGACCTGTCGTCCCCTTCCGCCGCCCACCGCACGTGGTGGCGGGCGCCCCTCGTGGCCACCCTGCTCGGCCTGCCGCTCCTGGCGCTGGAGTACAGCTGGTTCGTCTCCCAGGACGGACCCGGCGCCTTCGGGGGCGTGCTCTACTGGGCGGCCGGCCTGCTGGCGCTGTCCTGGCTGCTGCCGCACCGCCGGTCCCTGCGCGGGGCGCGGATGGCCGTGGCCGGCACCGGTATCGGCTGCGCGCTGGTCCCGCTGCTGCTCGCCGTGCTGATGGGCCTCGCGATGGCCTCGGGCTGACGGACGGGTCCCCGGGCCGGTTCAGCTCTGCGGCTCCAGGTCCTCCTCCTCGAACACCAGCAGCGTGCGCGTGCTCAGCACCTCCGGGATCGCCTGGAGCCGGGTCAGCACCAGCTCGCGCAGCGACCGGTTGTCGGACACGTGCACCAGCAGCAGCACGTCGAAGTCCCCGCCCACCAGGGCGATGTGGGAGGCGCCGGGCAGCTGTCTGAGCTGCTCGCGGACCGTGCGCCAGGAGTTCTGGACGATCTTCAGGGTGATGTACGCGGACGTCCCCTGCCCGGCCCTCTCGTGGTTGACGCGGGCGCCGAAGCCGCGGATGACGCCGTCCTCGACGAGCCGGTTGATGCGGGCGTAGGCGTTCGCGCGCGAGACGTGGACCCGCTCGGCGACCGACCGTATCGAGGCGCGGCCGTCCGCCTGGAGCATGCGCAGGATGTCCTGGTCGATGGCGTCCAGGGGCCGCGCCGGCGGCAGCGCACCGCTGTCCTCCGGGCTCTCGGCCATTTGTTCAGCTGCCACCCGCGCCCGCCTCCCTGCCATGGACGTCCTGCGTCCATCTCAGGCTGTGGAGAACCGTTTGTCCACAGCCTGAGGTCACCCGTAGCCAAAATGTGCCGACGACCGAACAATCGGTAGGTGAGGCGCGTCACAGCCGACGTGCCTCTCGAAGCTCCCACGAGGAGGTGCCGTCATGACGGTCATGGAGCAGCGGGGCGCGTACCGGCCGACCCCGCCGCCCGCCTGGCAGCCGCGCATGGATCCCGCGCCGCTGCTGCCCGACGCCGAGCCGTACCGCGTCCTCGGCACCGAGGCGGCCGCGCAGGCCGACCCGGAGCTGCTTCGGCGGCTCTACGCGGAGCTGGTGAAGGGCCGCCGCTACAACGCGCAGGCCACCGCGCTCACCAAGCAGGGCCGTCTCGCGGTCTACCCCTCCACCACCGGCCAGGAGGCCTGCGAGGTCGCCGCCGCGCTGGTCCTCAAGGAGCAGGACTGGCTCTTCCCGAGCTACCGCGACACCCTCGCCGTGGTGGCCCGCGGGGTGGACCCCGTCGAGGCGCTGACCCTGCTGCGCGGCGACTGGCACACCGGCTACGACCCCTACGAGCACCGCGTCGCGCCCCTGTGCACGCCGCTCGCCACGCAGCTGCCGCACGCCGTGGGCCTCGCGCACGCCGCCCGTCTCAAGGGCGACGACGTCGTCGCGCTGGCCATGGTCGGCGACGGCGGCACCAGCGAGGGCGACTTCCACGAGGCGCTGAACTTCGCCGCCGTCTGGCAGGCCCCGGTCGTCTTCCTGGTGCAGAACAACGGCTTCGCGATCTCCGTCCCGCTCGCCAAGCAGACCGCGGCGCCGTCGCTGGCCCACAAGGCCGTCGGCTACGGCATGCCCGGCCGCCTGGTCGACGGCAACGACGCCGCCGCCGTGCACGAGGTGCTCTCCGACGCCGTACAGCACGCGCGTGAGGGCGGCGGCCCCACCCTCGTCGAGGCCATCACCTACCGCGTCGACGCCCACACCAACGCCGACGACGCGACCCGCTACCGCGCTGACACCGAGGTCGAGACCTGGCGCGCGCACGACCCGATCCAGCTGCTGGAGCGGGAGCTGACCGCGCGCGGCCTGCTCGACGAGGCCGGCATCGAGGCCGCCCGGCAGGACGCCGAGACCATGGCGGCGGCCCTGCGCGAGCGCATGAACCAGGACCCGGCCCTGGACCCCATGGACCTGTTCACCCACGTCTACGCCGAGCCCACCCCGCAACTGCGCGAGCAGCAGGCCCGGCTGCGGGCCGAGCTGGAGGCCGAGGCCGACGCCGAGCCCGAGGGGGGCACGCACCGATGACCACCGTCGCCGTCAAGCCGGCCACCATGGCGCAGGCCCTCACGCGCGCGCTGCGCGACGCCATGGCCGCCGACCCCGCCGTGCACGTCATGGGCGAGGACGTCGGCACCCTCGGCGGCGTCTTCCGCGTCACCGACGGACTCGCCAAGGAGTTCGGCGAGGACCGCTGCACGGACACCCCGCTGGCCGAGGCGGGCATCCTCGGCACCGCCGTCGGCATGGCCATGTACGGACTGCGCCCGGTCGTGGAGATGCAGTTCGACGCGTTCGCCTACCCGGCGTTCGAACAGCTCATCTCGCACGTCTCCCGGATGCGCAACCGCACCCGCGGCGCCATGCCCCTGCCGATCACCATCCGCGTCCCCTACGGCGGCGGCATCGGCGGCGTCGAGCACCACAGCGACTCCTCCGAGGCGTACTACATGGCGACCCCGGGGCTCCATGTCGTCACGCCCGCGACCGTCGCCGACGCCTACGGGCTGCTGCGCGCCGCCATCGCCTCCGACGACCCGGTCGTCTTCCTGGAACCGAAGCGGCTGTACTGGTCGAAGGACGTCTGGAACCCCGAGGGGCCGACGCCCGTTGAGCCGATAGGCCGCGCGGTGGTGCGGCGCTCGGGCCGGAGCGCCACGCTCATCACGTACGGGCCGTCCGTACCCGTCTGCCTGGAGGCGGCCGAGGCGGCCCGGGCCGAGGGCTGGGACCTCGAAGTCGTCGACCTGCGCTCCCTGGTGCCGTTCGACGACGAGACGGTGTGCGCCTCGGTGCGGCGGACGGGACGCGCGGTCGTCGTCCACGAGTCGGGCTCCTTCGGGGGCCCGGGCGGGGAGATCGCGGCCCGGGTCACGGAGCGCTGCTTCCACCACCTGGAGGCGCCGGTGCTGCGCGTGGCCGGGTTCGACGTCCCGTACCCGCCGCCGATGCTGGAGCGCCACCACCTGCCCGGTGTAGACCGGATCCTGGACGCCGTGGGGCGCCTGCAGTGGGAGGCCGAGAGCTGATGGCACAGGTGCTGGAGTTCAAGCTGCCCGACCTCGGTGAGGGGCTCACCGAGGCGGAGATCGTCCGCTGGCTCGTCGAGGTCGGCGACGTCGTCGCCGTCGACCAGCCGGTCGTCGAGGTCGAGACGGCCAAGGCGATGGTCGAGGTGCCCTGCCCCTACGGCGGCGTGGTCACGGCCCGCTTCGGCGAGGAGGGCACCGAACTGCCCGTCGGGGCACCGCTGATCACGGTCGCGGTGGGGGAGCGGCCGCCGTCCGGCGACGGCACGGCGGGAGCCGGGAACGAGGGCTCGGGCAACGTCCTCGTCGGGTACGGCACGTCGCAGGCGCCCGCGCGGCGACGGCGGGTGCGGCCGGACCGGCCGATGACGGGGGCGGCCCATGGCCAGGGTGCCGCCGTCCCGACGGCGGTGAACGGCCGGGCCGGTGACGCCGAGGCGGAGGACGGCCCGGTCCCCGTGATCTCGCCCCTGGTCCGCCGGCTGGCCCGGCAGAACGGCATCGACCTGCGGGAGCTGACCGGCTCCGGCCCCGACGGGCTGATCCTGCGGGCGGACGTGGAGTACGCCCTGCGCGCCGCCGCCCCGGCGGGCGCGGCGGCCCCCACGGCTGAGCCGCACGCCCGTGTGCCGCAGGTGACGAGCCCGTCCCTCGCCCAGGCCACCGCACCACGGCCCTCCGCCACCGCGGCCCCCGGCGAGACCCGCATCCCCCTCAAGGGCGTCCGCGGCGCCGTCGCCGAGAAGCTGGCCCGCAGCCGCCGGGAGATCCCGGACGCCACCTGCTGGGTGGACGCCGACGCCACGGAGCTGATGCGGGCGCGCACGGCCATGAACGCGGCCGGCGGACCGAAGATCTCCCTCCTGGCCCTGCTGGCCCGGATCTGCACGGCTGCCCTCGCCCGCTTCCCGGAACTCAACGCCACGGTGGACGCGGAGGCCAGGGAGGTCGTCCGCTTCGACCACGTACACCTGGGCTTCGCGGCGCAGACCGACCGGGGACTCGTCGTCCCGGTCGTACGGGACGCGCACGCCCGCGACGCCGAGTCGCTGACCGCGGAGTTCGCCCGGCTGACCGAGGCGGGCCGCGCCGGGACGCTGACGCCGGCGGACCTCACCGGCGGGACCTTCACGCTGAACAACTACGGGGTCTTCGGCGTCGACGGCTCCACGCCGATCATCAACCACCCCGAGGCCGCCATGCTCGGCGTCGGCCGCATCGTCCCCAAGCCCTGGGTGCACGAGGGCGAGCTGGCGGTGCGCCAGGTCGTCCAGCTCTCCCTCACGTTCGACCACCGGGTGTGCGACGGCGGCGTGGCGGGCGGCTTCCTGCGCTACGTGGCGGACTGCGTGGAGCAACCGGCGGTGCTGCTGCGGACGCTGTGATTCCTGTTCCCGGCCTGAGCAGGCGCCCTTGATCGTGCCGGTTCCCCCGCGTTCCCTGTGATCGCGGGGGCACGCATACTCGGGGGGTGACCGCCTACGAGCCCCCCGGACGACCCGGTGCCGGCACCGGCCCCGCGCAGCGGGCGGACCCCGCCGCGGACCCCGCCGCGTACGACGCCGTGCACGACGTCGCGTACGACGCCGTCGTGCTCGCCGGAGGTGCCGCCCGGCGTCTCGGCGGCGCCGACAAACCCGGTGTGCGCGTGGGCGGGCGGGCCCTGCTCGACCGTGTGCTCGCCGCGTGCGGCGGCGCCCGCACCACCGTCGTGGTCGCCGCGCCCCGGCCGACCGTACGCCCCGTGACCTGGGCCCGGGAGGACCCGCCCGGCGGCGGTCCGCTCGCCGCGCTCGGCGCCGGGCTGGGGCCCATCACCGCGGAGCACGTCGTGGTGCTCTCCGCCGACCTGCCGTTCCTCCAGGAGCGGACCGTCGGGCGGCTGCTGGACACGCTCCGCACGAGCGGGGCCGACGGCGTGCTGCTGACCGACCCCGACGGCCGCGACCAGCCGCTCGTGGCCGCGTACCGCACGCGCCGCCTGCACGAGACGCTGGAACTCCTCGCCGGGAGACACGGCGGTCTGGACGGCCTCCCGCTGCGGCGCCTCGTCGCCGAGCTGGATCTCACCCGCGTCCTGGATCCCGTCGCGTCGTTCGACTGCGACACCTGGGACGACATCGCCACCGCCAGGGCACGCATCAGGGAGCATGGTCACGTGTTGGATGAATGGATTTCCGCCGTCAAGGACGAACTGGGGATCGACCTCGACGTCGACACCCGCGCCCTGCTCGACCTCGCCCGCGACGCCGCCCACGGTGTGGCCAGGCCCGCGGCGCCGCTGACCACCTTCCTCGTCGGCTACGCGGCCGCGCGGGCCGGCTCAGGCCCCGAGGCGGTCGCGGAGGCGTCCCGCAAGGCCGCGGCCCTCGCGGCCCGCTGGGCGGAGGAGAACACCTCGAAGACCCAGTCCGCCGGCTCCGCTCAGCCCGCCGCCCCGGCCCAGGCCGACGCCTCGGTCCAGGCCCCCGCTTCGGACCAGGCCGACGTCGCCCCCGATGCCACGCCCGACACCCGCCCGGACGCCGGATGACCCCGCACGGCACCCGCGCCGGTGAGGACGCCGAGGACCTCGACGTCGAGGAGGTGCTCGCCCTCGTGAGGAACAGCAACAGCACCCCTCCGCCCGACCCCGCCGCCCGAGGCGAGACGGACGGCACCCGCACACCGCACCGGCCGGACACCCGCCACCACGCCACCCCCTGGCCCGAGGCCCGTGCCCACGCCGAACGCGCCGCCCGGAGCGCCGCCCGGGCCGCCCGCCGCGCCCCCGTCACCGTGCCTCTCGACGCCGCCCTCGGCCTCACCCTGGCCGCCCCGCTCGACGCCCTCACCGACCTCCCCTCCTTCGACACCTCCGCGATGGACGGCTGGGCGGTCGTCGGACCCGCCCCCTGGGCCGTACGGGACGAGGGCGTCCTGGCCGGGCACGCCACCCCAGCGCCCCTCACCGACGGCGAGGCCGTCCCGATCGCCACCGGCGCCCGCATCCCCCCGGACACCACCGCCGTCCTGCGCAGCGAGCACGGCCGCACCGACGACAAGGGCCGCCTGCACGCCACCCGGGACGTCGTCCCCGGCCAGGACATCCGCCCGCGCGGCCAGGAGTGCCGCAGCGGCGATCAGCTCCTCCCCGCCGGCACCCTCGTCACCCCGGCCGTCCTCGGACTCGCCGCTGCGGCCGGATACGACACGGTCACCGCCGTCCCCCGCCCCCGCGCCGCCCTCCTGGTCCTCGGCGACGAACTGCTCACCGAAGGACGCCCGCACGACGGCCTGATCCGGGACGCGCTCGGCCCGATGCTGCCGCCCTGGCTGCGCGCGCTCGGAGCCGAGGTCACCGCCGTACGACGGATCCGTGACGACGCCGACGCCCTGCACGAGGCGATCGCCACGGCCGACGCCGACGTCATCGTCACCACCGGCGGCACCGCCGCGGGCCCGGTCGACCACCTCCACCCCACCCTGCGCCGGATCGGCGCCGAACTCCTCGTGGACGGCGTCAAGGTGCGCCCGGGCCACCCCATGCTGCTGGCCCGTACCGGCGAGACCCAGCACCTCGTCGGCCTGCCGGGCAACCCGCTCGCCGCGGTCTCCGGGCTGCTGACCCTCGCCGAGCCGCTGCTGCGGACCCTCGCGGCCCGCCCGGCCCCGGAGCCGTACACCCTGCCGCTCCGGGACGCCGTGCAGGGGCACCCCCACGACACCCGGCTCGTTCCCGTAGTGCTGCGCGGAGACCAGGCCGTGCCGCTGCACTACAACGGCCCGGCCATGCTCCGCGGCATCGCGGCGGCCGACGCGCTGGCCGTCGTGCCACCGGGGGGTACACGTCCCGGGCAGGAGGCGGAACTGCTCGACCTGCCCTGGGCGTCCGCAGGAATCGGGGTGTGTTTCACGTGAAACTTCCGGGCCAGGACGCGATCGCCCGCCAGGCGGACGAGCATTTGGTGACCCATAGGGTGAAGCTCCCGAGGAAAGTGGTGGAACATCCGATCCGCCAGGTCGTCAAGCGGCTCTCCATGGCATTGGTGGTCCTCGTCGTGACCGCGCTGATCGTCTACGCCGACCGCGACGGCTACAAC
Organism: Streptomyces sp. NPDC006140; assembly: GCF_040628815.1. Lineage (NCBI taxonomy): Bacteria > Bacillati > Actinomycetota > Actinomycetes > Kitasatosporales > Streptomycetaceae > Streptomyces > Streptomyces sp. NPDC006140. The sequence continues at coordinate 30,404 of NZ_JBEXTS010000015.1, forward strand.
GACAACGCGGGTGGCGGCCTCACCCTCCTCGACGCCTTCTACTACGCGACCGTCACCCTCTCCACCACCGGCTACGGTGACATCACCCCCGCCGGCGACGCCGCCCGGCTCACGAACATCCTCGTCATCACGCCCCTGCGCGTGCTGTTCCTGATCATCCTGGTCGGTACCACCCTCGAGGCCCTCACCGAACGCACCCGGGAGGAGTGGCGACTGACCCGCTGGAGGTCCACGTTGCGTGATCACACCGTCGTCATCGGCTTCGGCACGAAGGGCAGGTCGGCGATCCGGACCGTCTGCGCGACGGGTCTGAAGAAGGAGCAGGTCGTCGTGGTCGACCCGAGCTCCAAGGTGATCGATGCCGCGACCGCCGAGGGTTACACGGGCATCGTCGGGGACGCGACCCGCAGCGAGGTGCTCAAGCGGGCCGAGGTCCACAAGGCGCGGCAGATCATCATCGCGACCCAGCGTGACGACACGGCGGTCCTGGTGACGCTGACGGCCCGGCAGCTCAACCGCGGGGCGAAGATCGTCGCCACGGTGCGGGAGGAGGAGAACGCGCCGCTGGTCAAGCAGTCGGGCGCCGACGCCGTCATCACCAGCGCCAGCGCCGCCGGCCGGCTGCTCGGACTGTCCGTGCTCAGCCCCTCGGCCGGCATGGTGATGGAGGACCTCATCCAGCAGGGCAGCGGGCTCGACATCGTCGAACGGCCGGTCGTCAAGGCCGAGGTGGGCAAGACGCCGCGGGAGGTCGCCGACCTGGTGGTGAGCGTCATACGGGGGCACCGCGTGCTCGGCTACGACGATCCGGCCGTCGGGCGGCTGGAGTTGACCGACCGGCTCATCACGATCGTGCGGAAGACACCGGCCACCCAGGTCACCCCCGACATCCGCCCGATGTCCCGCGACTGACCGGCACGACAGCGGACAGCCGGCCGGCCGCACCGGATGGGTGCGTCGGCGCCGATCCGGACGCGCCGGCCGCCCGCGCTCACCCGCGCGTGACGGCCGGTCAGAACCCCAGCACTACTTCCGGTTGTACAGCCGCATCGTGACCGGCCCGAAGACCAGCACGAACAGCCCGGCCCACCCCAGCGACCACGCGACCTCGGCGGCCGGCCAGTCGCCGCCCATCAGTCCGCGCACCGCCGACGCCAGGTGCGTGATGGGGCTGTTGTTGACGAACGCCTGGAGCCAGCCCGGCATGGTCTTCGGGTCGACGAACACGTTCGACAGGAACGTGAGCGGGAAGATCACCATCATGCTGACGCCCATCACCGACTTCTCGGTGCGCAGCATCAGCCCGAACATCGTCCAGATCCACGAGAACGCGAACGAGAACAGCACCAGCAGGGCGATCCCGGCGAGCACGCCGGCGATCCCGCCGTCCGGCCGGTAGCCCAGGATGAGGCCGACCGTGAGCATCACCACGGACGCGATCGTGTACCGCAGGGCGTCACCGAGCAGATAGCCGACCATCGTCGACGGCCGCCAGATCGGCAGGCTGCGGAACCGGTCGAAGACGCCCTTCTCGATGTCGGTGTTCACCGAGACGCCCGTGTACATCGTGATCATCACGACCGACATGACGAGGATGCCCGGCAGCAGGAACTGGATGTACTCCTTCGGCGAGCCGGCCAGCGCCCCGCCGAACAGGTACGTGTACATCAGCACCATCATGATCGGGAACGCCGTGACGTCGAAGAGCTGCTCCGGCACGTGCTTGATCTTCAGGATCGCCCGCCAGCCGAAGGTCATGGAGGCCGACCAGGCGCTGGGCCGCGGCGGCCGGTCCTTGGCGATGAGCAGCGCGGCGAGGGACTCGGCGCTGACGGGGGCGAGTTCCTTGCTCTCGGTGGTCGTCGCGGTGCTCATGCCGCCACCTCGTCCTTCGGGTCGTCAAAGCGGTCGGAGGAGTCGTGCGTGTCGTGTCCGGTGAGGGCGAGGAACACCTCGTCCAGGCTGGGCTGGCCCAGCGAGAAGTTGTCGACGGTGATCCCGGCCCGGGCCAGCTCGCTCAGCGCCCGGGCGGCCTGCTCGGCGGCGGAGTCGTCGCTCGCCGCCGTGCCGAGCCGGGCGGTCAGGGCCACCGGGTCGGGCTCCGGCTGCACCTGGGCGTCCAGGGCCCGGCGCAGCAGGTCGGCCGCCTGGTCGCGCCGGTCGGGATCCCGGAGCCGCAGGTGGACGGACCCGGCTCCGACGGACGACTTCAGCTCGCCCTTGGTGCCCTCGGCGATCACCCGGCCGCGGTCGATGACGGCGATCCGGGACGCCAGCTGGTCGGCCTCGTCCAGGTACTGCGTGGTCAGCAGCACGGTGGTGCCCTGGGCGACCACGGCCCGCACGATGTCCCACACCTGGTTGCGGCTGCGCGGGTCAAGGCCGGTCGTCGGCTCGTCGAGGAACAGCAGGTCGGGGGTGTTGAGGATGGACGCGGCGATGTCGATCCGGCGCCGCATGCCGCCCGAGTAGTGCTTGACCTGCTTCCCGGCCGCCTCCGTCAGCCCGAAGGCCTCCAGGAGCTGGCCGGCACGCTCGCGGGCGGCCTTCTTGTGGTGGCCGAGCAGCCGGCCCAGCAGGACCAGGTTCTCGGTGCCGGTGAGGTCCTCGTCCACCGACGCGTACTGGCCGGTGAGGCTCACCCGGCCGCGCACCTCGTCGGCCTCGCGGACGATGTCGTGGCCGAAGACATGGGCCTCGCCGCCGTCCGGCCGCAGGAGCGTGGCGAGCATCTTCACGGTGGTGGTCTTGCCGGCGCCGTTCGGGCCGAGGACGCCGTAGACCGTGCCCGCGGGCACGGACAGGTCGACTCCGTCGACGGCCCGCGTCTCACCGAACGTCTTCACCAGGCCCGCGGTCTCGATCGCCAGGCCGGACGACTGCGTGCTCATGCTTCGGGTCCTTCCGAGTACGTGGGCTACGCATGGGGAGACCTTTACCGTCACCCAAACTCATCGGTCGCGCACACGGGTTTTCACCGGGACCGGACCAATGGTGTAGACGGAGCCGTTCCGGAGACGGAGCGGACTCCGTCCGGGGACCGAGGGGTAGCGTCCCTCTCATGTATGCGATCACGATTCCCGAACCCGGTGGGCCCGAGGCGCTGGTCTGGGACGAGGTCCCGGATCCCGTGCCCGGCGAGGGCGAGGTCCTGGTCGAGGTGGCGGCCGGGGCCGTCAACCGGGCCGACCTCCTCCAGCGGCAGGGCTTCTACGACCCGCCGCCCGGTGCCTCCCCCTACCCCGGCCTGGAGTGCTCCGGGCGGATCGCCGAGATCGGCCCCGGCGTCTCCGGCTGGAACGTCGGCGACGAGGTGTGCGCGCTGCTCGCCGGCGGCGGTTACGCCGAGAAGGTGGTCGTCCCGGCCGGACAGCTGCTGCCCGTGCCGGACGGCGTCGAGCTGAAGCACGCCGCGGCCCTGCCCGAGGTGGTCTGCACCGTCTGGTCGAACGTCTTCATGATCGCCCACCTGCGCCCCGGCGAGACGCTCCTGGTGCACGGCGGCTCCAGCGGCATCGGCACCATGGCCATCCAGCTGGCCAAGGCCGTCGGCGCCCGGGTCGCCGTCACGGCCGGCACGAAGGAGAAGCTGGACCGGTGCGCGGAGCTGGGCGCCGACATCCTGGTCAACTACCGCGAGCAGGACTTCGTCGAGGAGGTCAGGAAGGCCACGGACGGCGCCGGTGCCGACGTCATCCTCGACAACATGGGCGCGAAGTACCTGGAGCGCAACGTCAAGGCCCTCGCCGTCAACGGCCGGCTCGCGATCATCGGCATGCAGGGCGGCGTCAAGGGCGAGCTGAACATCGGCGCCCTGCTCGCCAAGCGCGCCGCCGTCACCGCGGCGTCCCTGCGCGCCCGGCCGCTGGAGGAGAAGGCGGCCATCGTCGCGGCCGTGCGCGAACACGTCTGGCCCCTGTTCCCCGGCGGCCGTCTCCGCCCGGTCGTCGACCGCGAACTCCCGATGCCGGAGGCGGCCGCCGCCCACCGGGTCGTGGAGGAGAGCGGCCACATCGGCAAGGTGCTGCTGATCGCCCCGCAGGGGGCCTGACCGCCGGCGCCGAGCCCGGGCCCGGCCGCCTCAGATCCGCCGCAGCCGCAGCGCGACGAACGCGAGGCCCAGCCCCAGCCCGATCAGCACCAGCCCGCTGCCCAGCGGCAGGATCCGCAGCACCGGCCCGACCGGGCGCTCGGTGGTCGCGGCCTCCCGTACGGGCTGCTCCGCCGGAGCGGAGGGCTCCGGGGCGGCCTCCCGGGACGCCTCGGGTACGGCGGTGGTGGCGTCGGCGTCCGGCTCCCCGGTGTCCGCCGGCCGCCCGGGCCGCTGCCGCCCCTCACCCGCCCGGCTCCCGGCCCGCGAGGGCTCGCCGGGCCGGGACGGCGCGGAGAGGGCCGACGGGGCGGACGGCGCGGACGGGGCGGATGGCGCGGAGAGGCCCGACGGGGCGGACAGGGCCGATGGGGCGGAGAGGGCCGAAGGGGCGGTCGGAGTGGGCGGAGCGGCGGCGACCGCCCCGGGCCTCGCCCCGGGCCCGGTCTGTTCGTCGTACGAGAGGACGGCACCGTGGGCCGGGACGGAGCCGTACGGTGAGACGACCGCACCCGCCCCCAGGGCGAGCGCCAGTCCCGCCGCCCGCAGTGCGCGCTGCCATGGAGTCACGGGGGTGACCCCCTCCCGCCGTGCCCGGTAGGGCAGATCGGCAAGTTCGGTCAGATAGAGGCCATCAGCCTCACATCGCCCCGGACGTCCGGCATTCCGGGTTCGGCCGACGGGTGGAACCGCCGCACCGTCCGCCCGCCTGCTCCTTTTCACCCGCGAGGGGGAACCGCCCGCCGGGGAGCAACCCGGGGCCAGGGCAACACGTCTCTCCCAGCACGGTGGATCAGCCTCCCGTGGGGGCACCACGGAGGTGAGGTGCAGGCGTGCGAGAGAATGGCGGCATGGAGATGCCGAGGAACGAAAGGTCGCCGGAGAACCCGCAGATCCTGGTCGTGGGCCAGGACGGCATGGCGCTCGGCGGCGGCAGCGGAGACGAGGAGTCCCGCGAGACCCCGGTCACGGAACAGGTGGAGCAGCCCGCCAAGGTCATGCGGATCGGCAGCATGATCAAGCAGCTTCTGGAGGAAGTGCGCGCGGCTCCCCTGGACGAGGCCAGCCGGGTCCGGCTCAAGGAGATCCACGCCAGCTCGGTGAAGGAGCTGGAGGACGGTCTGGCGCCCGAGCTGGTCGAGGAGCTGGAGCGGCTCTCCCTGCCGTTCACGGACGAGGCGACCCCGAGCGACGCGGAGCTGCGCATCGCCCAGGCCCAGCTGGTCGGCTGGCTGGAGGGGCTGTTCCACGGCATCCAGACCACGCTGTTCGCCCAGCAGATGGCGGCCCGCGCCCAGCTGGAGCAGATGCGCCGCGCCCTCCCGCCGGGCGTCGGCCACGACGGCCTCGACGAGCAGCACCCGGGCGGCCGCTCGGGCGGCCCGTACCTGTAGGCCTCCCAGGGACGACAAGGGGCCCGGCGGCCGAAGCCGCCGGGCCCTTCCTCATGTCCGGGCCGTCAGGACGGCGGGTTGCCCGTCGAGACGCCGAGCTCGATCTCGGGCATGTTCTTCGGGTCGACGTCGGTGTCGGCGGACGGGAACTGGTTCATGACCGTGCCGTCGCCGTACGTGTTCTCGTCGACGTCCGTGATCTTCACCTGCCAGCCGGCCGCCTGCAGGCAGGCCTTGACCGACGTGATGTCCTTGAACTTGAAGTTCGGGATCCGGATCTTCTCGGGGTCGTTGTAGGACTCCTGCGGCTCCGTGCACTCCTCCGTGTCGATCGTCTTGGAGGTGTCCGGGCCCCGGTAGCCGGGCTTCTTGTCCGCGGAAGCCGGCGCCGACGCCGACGCGGACGCGCTCGCGTCGCCGCCCCCGCCCGTGTTCTCCTCGCCGCCGCCGTTCAGCAGGAGCGCCGTGACCAGGCCGCCGACCGCGATGACGGACACGATGACCGAGCCGATGATCACCGGCCGGTTGCTCCGGCCGCCGCCCGAGGAGCCGGGCGAGGTCGGGGGCGTGAGGTTGTACGGCGGCGGGGTCGAGGAGCCCGGCTGCGGGGAGTAGCCGGCCGGGGACGGCGTCTGGTAGCCGCCCTGCTGCGGATAGCCGTAGGCCGGGGACGGCGCCGAGGGGGCGGGTGTGCCGTACGGGTTCGGCGGCGGGGTCGGCTGGTACGGCGTCTGGACCTGGCCCGAGGGCGGCGGGGTCGCCTGGTCGACCGGCGGGAAGACGGCCGAGCCGACGCCCGCGCCGCTCGGGGTCTGCGCGCCCGGGACGATGCTGGGCGGCGCGGCCTGGAAGGAGGCCGCCACGCGCAGGCACTCGTCGCGCATGGCCTCGGCGCTCGGGAAGCGCTCGTTCGGGTTCTTCTTCAGGGCGCGGGCGATCAGCGCGTCCACGGCCGGGGGCAGCGCGCGGTTCACCGAGGACGGGACCGGCGGCTCCTCCTGGACGTGCGCATACGCTATGGCCAGCGGCGAGTCCGCGTCGAAGGGCAGCCGCCCGGTGACCAGTTGGAACAGCATGATGCCGACCGAGTACAGGTCGGAGCGGGCGTCCACACCACGGCCGAGGGCCTGTTCCGGCGAGAGGTACTGCGGGGTGCCGACGACCATGCCGGTCTGCGTCATCGACGTCACACCGGACTGCATGGCGCGGGCGATGCCGAAGTCCATGACCTTGACCACGCCGCGCTTGGTCATCATCACGTTGCCCGGCTTGATGTCGCGGTGGACCAGGCCCATCTCGTGGCTGATCTCCAGCGCGGCCAGCACGTCGGCGGTGATCTTCAGCGCCTTGTCGGCGGGCATCGCGCCCTGCTGCCGGACGTCCTCGTCGAGGACCGAGCCGAGCGGGCGGCCCTCGACGTACTCCATGACGATGTACGGCGTCGTCATGCCGTCGAGGGTGTCCTCGCCGGTGTCGAAGACCGAGACGATGTTGGTGTGCGTGAGCTTGGCCACGGCCTGGGCCTCGCGGCGGAACCGCTCGCGGAAGGCCTGTTCCCGTCCGAGATCCGTGTGAAGTGTCTTGATCGCGACCTGTCGGTCGAGCACGCTGTCGTAGGCGAGGTGCACCGAGGCCATGCCGCCCTGGCCGAGGAGGTCACGCAGCCGATAGCGGCCACTGGCGAGCGCCCGCCCCGTGTGCTGGCCCTGTGCGCCGTCCTGGCTCATGTTCCCTGTCCCCCGTAGCCCCTGAAGGCGCCGCCGACTGGTGTGTGTCCGTCGTTGATCCAAACCGCCATTCCCGGCCAAGTCTGCCCCAGGGCACTGACACGTCAAGCGCGGTGCCCGTTCCGTGACCGTACGCGAAGGAAGCGTCGCGGAAGCGTTACAGGGGGCGTACGGCCGGTGCACAGAATTTGCACGACAGTACGGAGTAAAGGTTTCATGGCCCGTCCGTCCCGTGCCGGTCCTGGCACCCGTCTCGGACCGGAGGCTTGCGCGGAGGCTGTAGCGTGGCCGACGGAGACCGTAACAACACCGCGCGCACCGCGGGCAGAAACGACGGCGAGGACTGATGGCACAGCAGCAGCGCGCTCAGGGCCCGTCCGACCCCGAGGCGACTGGCGGCGGCATGTCGGACGCGCCGGAGTCCTGGGGCAACGGCGGGCTGGTCGGGGACGGCCGGTACCGGCTGACCCACAGACTCGGCCGGGGCGGCATGGCCGAGGTGTTCGCAGCCGAGGACGTCCGCCTCGGACGCACCGTCGCCGTCAAGCTGCTCCGCTCCGACCTCGCCGAGGACCCGGTGTCCAAGGCGCGCTTCACGCGCGAGGCCCAGTCGGTGGCCGGCCTCAACCACCACGCGATCGTCGCCGTGTACGACTCCGGCGAGGACTTCGTGGGCGGCCAGTCCGTGCCGTACATCGTCATGGAGCTGGTCGAGGGCCGCACCATCCGCGACCTGCTGCTGAACGCCGAGGCGCCCGGCCCCGAGCAGGCGCTGATCATCGTCTCGGGCGTCCTGGAGGCGCTCGCCTACTCGCACCAGCACGGCATCGTGCACCGCGACATCAAGCCGGCCAACGTCATCATCACGCACAACGGCGCCGTGAAGGTGATGGACTTCGGCATCGCCCGCGCCCTGCACGGCGCGTCCACGACGATGACGCAGACCGGCATGGTCATGGGCACCCCGCAGTACCTCTCCCCCGAGCAGGCCCTCGGCAAGGCCGTCGACCACCGCTCCGACCTGTACGCCACCGGCTGCCTGCTCTACGAGCTGCTCGCGCTGCGCCCGCCGTTCACCGGCGAGACCCCGCTGTCGGTGGTCTACCAGCACGTCCAGGACATCCCGACGCCGCCGTCCGAGGCCTCCGACGCCTGCCCGCCGGAGCTGGACGGCCTGGCCATGCGCGCGCTCGCCAAGGAGCCCGACGACCGTTTCCAGACGGCCGAGGAGATGCGCGGACTGGTCCAGTACGCGCTGCAGATGCTCTACGACCAGGGCGGCCACACCGGCACCTGGAACACCGGCCCGGTCGACATGCACGAGGGCCGGCACACCCCGTCGGGCGGCTTCGCCGGCACGGCCGTCATGGGCCACCCCGGGGACGCCTCCGGCACCACGCAGATCCCCTCGCCGATCCTGCCCTCCGGCTACGGCGGCGGGGACGACGGCGGCTTCGAGGGCAACGGCAACAAGGGCAGCGGCCGGGGCAAGCTGTGGATCCTCGCCGTGCTCGCGGTGATCGCCATCGCCGCGGGTGTCGCCCTGGCCCTGCAGAACACCGGTGACAACAAGGACGACCCGAGCAAGAAGCAGTCGCCGACCTCCTCGCAGACGACCGAGGAGAAGACGCCCAGCGAGACGCCGAGCGACGAGGTCACCGACGAGCCGACCGACACGTCCACGGACGACGGCACCGGCACCGGGAACGGCAACGGCAACTGGACGCCGTCGTACACCCCGTCCTACACGCCGTCGCAGAGCGCCCCCGAGTCGCCCACCGGCGAGCCGACGGGCCAGCCCACCTCCCAGGAGCCGACCGGCGAGCCGACCGACCAGGAGCCCACGGACCCGGGCAGCACGCCGACGGGCGACACGGGCGGCACCGACGCCGGCACCACGACCGGTGTGGTCGGCGGCCCGGGCGGCGAGGGCGGCGGCTGACAGCCGGAGAAACACGTGATCCACGCGCGCGTGGGGCCCGGAGACGGGGCCCACGCGCGCGTGCCGTTTGGGCACGCCGACAAAAGAAGTCTTCCCGTGACCTGGGTCACCGGGTTAACGTGCGGTAGCTCCGGCCTCCTGCAAGGCTGTGACCTGGGCCCCTTCGACGCCTCCCCGATTTACTTGGATATCCAAGCAAAATCGCAGGTCAGGAGGGGTTTCACAGAAATGTGGCGCACTGGGTAACGTGCTTTCTGCAGGGCGCTCGCCGGGGCACCTGTCACGCCCGTTCCCGGCCGAGTGGCACCCACCCCGTGTCCCGTGGGCCGAGAACAGGTGAGCCGCTCCCCCGAGCTCAGAAGAGCAGGGGGGACCCCCAGGCCTACCGGCAACCCCGGGAGCCGGACCGACGGAGGAGCACACGTGACCGTGGAGAGCACTGCCGCGCGCACACCGCGACGCAGCGCCGGAAGCAAGGCCGGCACCACCGGCACCAAGCGCACCACCCGCACCACCGCCAAGAAGGACGCCGGGGCCAAGGGCACCGAGCCCCAGCTCGTGCAGCTGCTGACGCCCGAGGGCAAGCGGGTCAAGAACGCCGAGTTCGACAAGTACGTCGCCGGTGTCACCCCGGAAGAGCTCCGCGGCCTCTACCGCGACATGGTGCTCACCCGCCGCTTCGACGCCGAGGCGACCTCCCTGCAGCGCCAGGGCGAGCTGGGCCTGTGGGCCTCGCTGCTCGGCCAGGAGGCCGCCCAGATCGGCTCCGGCCGGGCCCTGCGCGACGACGACTACGTCTTCCCCACCTACCGCGAACACGGCGTCGCCTGGTGCCGCGGGGTGGACCCGACCAACCTGCTGGGCATGTTCCGCGGCGTGAACAACGGCGGCTGGGACCCGAACGGCAACAACTTCCACCTCTACACGATCGTCATCGGCTCCCAGACGCTGCACGCCACCGGCTACGCCATGGGCGTCGCCAAGGACGGCGCGGACAGCGCGGTGATCGCCTACTTCGGCGACGGCGCCTCCAGCCAGGGCGACGTGGCCGAGTCGTTCACCTTCTCCGCGGTCTACAACGCCCCCGTCGTGTTCTTCTGCCAGAACAACCAGTGGGCCATCTCCGAACCCACCGAGAAGCAGTCCCGCGTGCCGATCTACCAGCGCGCCCAGGGCTTCGGCTTCCCGGGCGTCCGGGTCGACGGCAACGACGTGCTCGGCTGCCTCGCGGTCACCCGGTGGGCCCTGGAGCGGGCCCGCGCCGGCGAGGGCCCGACCCTCGTCGAGGCGTTCACCTACCGCATGGGCGCCCACACCACCTCCGACGACCCGACCCGCTACCGGGGCGACGAGGAGCGCCAGGCCTGGGAGGCCAAGGACCCGATCCTGCGCCTTCGCCGCTATCTGGAGGCCTCAAACCACGCGGACGAGGGATTCTTCGCGGAACTGGAGGCCGAGTCCGAGGCGTTGGGCAAACGAGTGCGCGAGGCGGTCCGTGCCATGCCGGACCCGGACCACTTCGCCATCTTCGAGAACGTCTACGCGGACGGACACGCGCTCGTCGACGAGGAGCGCGCCCAGTTCGCCGCGTACCAGGCGTCGTTCGCCGACGAGGGGGGCAACTGAAATGGCTGAGAAGCTGGCTTTGGCCAAGGCGATCAACGAGTCGCTGCGTCGCGCCCTGGAGTCCGACGACAAGGTCCTGATCATGGGCGAGGACGTCGGCAAGCTCGGCGGTGTGTTCCGTGTGACGGACGGGCTGCAGAAGGACTTCGGCGAGAGCCGCGTCATCGACACCCCGCTCGCCGAGTCGGGCATCGTCGGCACGGCGATCGGCCTGGCCCTGCGCGGCTACCGCCCCGTGGTGGAGATCCAGTTCGACGGCTTCGTCTTCCCGGCGTACGACCAGATCGTCACGCAGCTCGCGAAGATGCACGCCCGCTCGCTCGGCAAGGTCAAGCTCCCGGTCGTCGTGCGCATCCCCTACGGCGGCGGCATCGGCGCGGTGGAGCACCACTCCGAGTCGCCCGAGTCGCTCTTCGCGCACGTGGCGGGCCTGAAGATCGTCAGCCCGTCGAACGCGTCGGACGCGTACTGGATGATGCAGCAGGCCATCCAGAGCGACGACCCGGTGATCTTCTTCGAGCCCAAGCGCCGCTACTGGGACAAGGGCGAGGTCAACACGGAGGCGATCCCGGGCCCGCTGCACAAGGCCCAGGTGGTCCGCGAGGGCACCGACCTGACCCTCGCCGCCTACGGCCCGATGGTGAAGCTCTGCCAGGAGGTCGCGGACGCGGCCGCCGAGGAGGGCAAGAGCCTGGAGGTCCTGGACCTGCGCTCGGTCTCCCCCCTCGACTTCGACTCGATCCAGGCCTCGGTCGAGAAGACCCGCCGCCTGGTCGTCGTCCACGAGGCGCCGGTGTTCTTCGGCTCGGGCGCGGAGATCGCCGCCCGGATCACGGAGCGCTGCTTCTACCACCTGGAGGCCCCGGTGCTCCGCGTCGGCGGCTACCACGCGCCGTACCCGCCGGCCCGCCTGGAGGAGGAGTACCTGCCGAACCTGGACCGGGTGCTGGATGCCGTCGACCGCTCGCTGGCGTACTGAGGAGAGGGTCGTGACGACGATGACGGAAGCGTCCGTGCGCGAGTTCAAGATGCCCGACGTGGGCGAGGGGCTCACGGAGGCGGAGATCCTCAAGTGGTACGTCCAGCCCGGTGACACGGTCACGGACGGCCAGGTGGTGTGCGAGGTGGAGACGGCGAAGGCGGCCGTCGAGCTGCCCATCCCGTACGACGGCGTCGTCCGGGAGCTGCACTTCCCCGAGGGCACCACGGTCGACGTGGGCACGGCGATCATCGCGGTGGACGTGAGCGGCGGGGCCGCGCCGGCCGAGCCACGGCCGGAAGCCGCCCGGGCCGCCGAGGAGCCCAAGGCGGAAGGTTCCGGCTCCGGCCGCCAGCCGGTCCTGGTCGGCTACGGCGTGGCGACCTCGTCCACGCGCCGCCGCCCCCGCAAGGGCCCGGAGGTCCCGGTCCAGCAGGCCTCGACGGCGATCCAGACGGAGCTGAACGGCCACGCGCCGGTGGCCCCGGCCGCCCCTGCCCCGACCGCCCAGGCCGCCCCGGTCACCGCCGGGCGTCCGCTGGCCAAGCCCCCGGTCCGCAAGCTGGCCAAGGACCTGGGCATCGACCTGGCGGCGGTCGTCCCGACCGGCCCGGACGGCATCATCACCCGCGAGGACGTGCACGCGGCGGTGGCCGCCGCCGAGCCGAAGACCCCCGAGCCGTCGGCGGCGCCCGCGGCGCCCGCCCCGGCCGCCGCCCCGGCCTCGTACGACACCGCGCGCGAGACCCGCGTCCCGATCAAGGGCGTCCGCAAGGCGACGGCGGCGGCGATGGTCGGCTCGGCGTTCACCGCGCCGCACGTCACGGAGTTCGTGACGGTCGACGTGACGCGCACGCTGAAGCTGGTCGAGGAGCTGAAGCAGGACAAGGAGTTCGCGGGCCTGCGCGTGAACCCCCTCCTGCTGATCGCCAAGGCGCTGCTCGTCGCGATCAAGCGGAACCCGGACATCAACGCGTCCTGGGACGAGGCGGCCCAGGAGATCGTGGTCAAGCACTACGTGAACCTGGGCATCGCGGCGGCGACCCCGCGCGGTCTGATCGTGCCGAACATCAAGGACGCCCACGCCAAGACGCTGCCGCAGCTGGCCGAGTCGCTGGGCGAGCTGGTGTCCACGGCGCGGGAGGGCAAGACGTCCCCGGCGGCCATGCAGGGCGGCACGGTGACGATCACCAACGTCGGCGTCTTCGGCGTCGACACGGGCACGCCGATCCTCAACCCGGGCGAGTCCGCGATCCTCGCGGTCGGCGCGATCAAGCTCCAGCCGTGGGTCCACAAGGGCAAGGTGAAGCCCCGTCAGGTCACCACCCTGGCCCTCTCCTTCGACCACCGCCTGGTCGACGGCGAGCTGGGCTCGAAGGTCCTGGCCGACGTGGCGGCGATCCTGGAGCAGCCGAAGCGGCTGATCACCTGGGCGTGAGCCGACCGCCCGCGGCCCCCTGCCCCACCCGGGGCGGGGGGCCGCTCGGCGTGTGACCACGAGGGTGAACCTGAGGGGCGCCGACGCGCACAAGAAGCGCCTGGAACTTGCCCAGGTACCTCACAGTAAGCGGTTTAGCCGGACATACGATCACTCTCACCAAGAGATCGACCACTGCCCGGCGTCCAGGGGGGAACCCGGGCACTCCCTCGAAGGTGAGCCAAACCCCCCATGCGCGACGCGATGGTGCTCAAAGCCCAGAGGTTCGTGAACTCCGTCTACGGCAGCCGTATCGGCACCACCGTGGAGGAGACCGGCGAGACCGACTGGGCCACCCTCTACGCACTGACCCGTGCCCTGCAGTACGAGCTGGGCATCACGGCACTGTCCGACAGCTTCGGCCCCACCACACTCTCCACGCTGACCGCCAAGTACCCCAAGCTCAACGCGGACACCGTCCCCTCGCCCGACTTCTGCCGCATCATCCAGGCCGGCCTGTACTGCAAGGGCTACGACGGCAGCGACCTCGACGGCACGTACGGGGAGCGGACCCAGGCGGCCGTCACGAAGCTGAAGACGGACATGGGCGTTCAACGGGCCTTCCCCGGCGCGGATCTGACGCCCAAGGTGTTCAAGGCGCTGCTGACGATGGACGCGTACGTCCTCGGCCCCTCGGGCACCTCGCAGGTCCGCGAGGTCCAGCAGTGGCTCAACGGCCGCTACCTCCAGCGGCAGGACTTCTTCGTCATCGCCTGCGACGGCCGCGTCTCCCGGGACACCACCCGGGCCTTGGTCTTCGGCGTCCAGTACGAGGTCGGCATGGCGGACGGCACCGCCAACGGCAACTTCGGGCCCGGCACCCAGTCGGCCCTGAAGTCGCACCCGGTGAAGCAGGGCGACAAGGGCGTCTACGTCCAGCTGTTCTCCGCCGGGATGGTCGTCAACCGGCGGCCCGTCGCCCTCACCGACACCTTCGACTCCTACCTCGCCTCGGCCGTCCGGGCCTTCCAGACCTTCGTCGCGCTCCCGGCCACGGGAGAGGGCGACTTCTCCACCTTCGCCGCCCTCCTGGCGTCCTACGGCGACCAGTCCCGCCCGGGCCGGGCCTGCGACACCATCGCGATGGTCACCCCGGCGCGGGCGGCCACGCTCAAGGCGGCGGGCATCACGTACGTCGGCCGCTACCTCACCAACCCGAGCGCCAAGTCCCTGCCGGAGAAGGCCATCCAGCCGGGCGAGCTGGCCACCATCGCCCAGCAGGGCCTGCGCTGCTTCCCGATCTACCAGACCGTCAACAACGACGCCGCCGACTTCGACTACGTCGCCGGGCGCACCGCCGGGTACGCGGCGGTCAACGCGGCCCGGGACCACGGTTTCAAGCGGGGCACGCGGATCTTCTTCGCCGTCGACTTCGACGCGATCGACGCCGAGATCACCGCGAACGTCCTGCCGCACTTCAAGGGCATCAAGGAGGCGATGGCGGACTCCGGGAACCCGTACGAGATCGGGGTCTACGGCTCCCGCAACGTCTGCGCGCGGGTCGGTGCGGCCGGCTACTCCACCGCGAGCTTCGTCGCCGACATGTCCTCGGGCTTCGAGGGCAACGCCGGGTACCCGCTGCCGAACGACTGGGCCTACGACCAGTTCGTCATCCGCACCCTCGGCTCGGGCGACGGGCAGCTGGAGGTCGACGTCGACAGCGCCTCGGGGCGGGACACCGGGCAGGGCTCGTTCGACCGGCCGCGGCCCGCCGTCCCGGACGTCGCCTTCGACACCCGCCAGGTGCCGGCGCTGCGGGCCGACCTCGCGCGCTACATGCAGTCGATCGGACGACCCGACATGGGCGGCGTCGGCGATGACGCCAAGCTCTACACCAACGCCCAGGCCGTCGAGGCGATCCAGGACCAGGACGCGCTGATCACCCAGCTGTCGAACACGTACAAGATGCGCAAGGCGCTGATCCAGACGGCCGTCTACTGGGCCCTGCGCGACTACAGCCTCGCCGACCAGGCCACCGACCAGCAGGTGGCCGACCACCATCTGTCGGGCTCCGGCTCGGTCCGCGACTCGCACACCGGCATCGGCGAGATCAGCGCCGCCGACGCCATCCAGGCCTGGAACCACTGCATCGGCTGGGGTTTCGCCACCGGCGACCACCGCGACCCGGCGAAGGACGCCGACCTGTGGGCCGTGTGGCAGCAGCTGAGCAAGGACAACGGGTTCAGTGTGCGCACCGCGGCCCTGGTCCACCTGTGGGGCACCCGGGGCAGGCCCGGCGGTCAACTGCCCCCCGGCGACCGCGTCACCACCCCGCGGTCCATGCGTCTCGACCTCGTCGAGTTCGAGATCACCGAACTCCTGCGCCGCTACCGGGCCTGGGACCCCGACGTGGAGTCCCAGACGCACCAGAGCCTGGCCGTCTACCAGATCTTCGAGAAGTACAACAGCATCGCCCGCAACGCGTGAAACTCCGGAATGAGATCCCGTTGAAGCTGAGTCTCCCCCGTATCCCCCGCAGCGGTCCCCGGCCCGGTGCCGGGCACCGACGCGTCCTGTCCCGCCGTGCCCTGCTCGGCCGTATCGCCGCGATCGGCGGCGCCGTGGGCGTCGCCGCCCTGCCCGTCTCCCACTTCCTCTCCCAGGCGTACGCCGACGCGAACAACCCCATCCCGGGCAGCGTGCGGGACGCCCTGCGCAGCGCGCAGGACCGGACCCGGCGCGTGCTGGCCGGTTCGCGCTCCCACAACGGCTGGCAGATGGAGAACGTCGCCGACGACGGCGGCACCGTCTACACCCGCCCCGTCCCCGGCACCCCGCTCAAGGGCGTCGCCGTGCGCATGGGCGACGTGGAGACCGTCCTCGTCCATCTGCTGCGCCGGTTCCACTACGAGGTCGACACCCTGCGCCGGGGCGACGTCGTCGGCTGGCACGACCCGTCCGACGTCGCCAGGGCCCGGCCGGAGTCCAACCTGGCGTCCGGCACGGCGGTGCGGATCCGGCCGGGCTCCTACCCGCGCGGCGTCCGGGGTGGCTTCTTCCCGCAGCAGGAGGTCGTGATCCGCGACATCCTCGCCGAACTCGACGGCGTGGTCCGCTGGGGCGGCGACGACCGTACGCCCGACGAGTCCCTGTTCTCCATCGACGTACGGCCGGGAGACAAGCGGCTGGCCGAGGTCGCGGCGCGGATCCGCGGCTGGCAGCTGGAGCCGGGAGTCGGTGCCGGTTCCCCCGTGAATGTGCTGGCCGGCGCCCGGCGCAAGGCGGCCCGGGCGCTGGAGCGCCGCCAGCGGACGGCGGTGTAAGGCTTCAGGACGCGCGCGCCAGGACGCGCGAAGGGGGCTCGCCACTGGCTGCGGCGAGCCCCCTTTCCTGTGCCCGGTCGCTGCCGGGACGGTGCTACTTGGCGAAGCCGTAGTTCAGCAGCTTCGTCGCGTCCGCCTTCCGCGTGGGACCGTCGGTCGAGGACAGGACCGTGCCGATGACCGTCTTGCCGTTGCGGGTGGCGGCGAAGACCAGGCAGTACCCGGCCTCCGGGCCGGAGCCGGTCTTCACACCGATGGCGCCGGTGTAGCTGCTGAGCAGCGGGTTGGTGTTCTCCCACGGGGCCATCGTCCGCGTGCCGCCGGACTTGGTGGTCGTCTTCGCCGTGTACTTCTTCGTCTTGACGACCGTGCGGAACGTGGAGTTCTTCATCGCCGCGCTGGCGAGCTTCGTCAGGTCGCGCGGCGTGGAGTAGTTGGCGCCCTTGCCGATGCCGTCGAACGAGTCGAAGTGGGTGTTCTTCAGGCCCAGGTCCTTGGCGGTGGTGTTCATCTTGCCGATGAACGACTTCACGCGCGCCGCGCGCGTCGAGCCCGAGCCGAACTTGTCGGCGAGGGCGTACGCCGCGTCGCAGCCGGACGGCAGCATCAGCCCGTACAGCAGCTGGCGGACGGTGACCTTGTCGCCGACGATCAGCTTGGCGTTGGACGCCCAGTTGTTGTCGACGATGTAGTCGCTGTACGCCTTCTGGACCGTGACCTTGCTGTCCAGGTTGAGGTTCGACTGCTTCAGCACCACCAGGGCGGTCATGATCTTGGTGGTGGAGCCGGTGGAGCGGCGCGTGTCGGCCGCCTTGGTGTAGAGCGACTTGCCGGTCGCGTTGTTCATCACGTAGCCGCCCTTGGCGGCGATCGTGGGCGCCGTGGCGGCCTGCGCCGGCGCGATGGTGAGGGCTCCGCTAGCGAGCATGGCGCCGGTGGTCACGGTGACGGCCGCGGCTCTCCGGAGACGGGTGCCCTGAATGCCGGTTATCAAGTGAAGTACCCCGATTGCGTTGAATGCCCCATCAGTGCGGCCGAGTTGAGGACGAGGGGAAAGGGGCCGCACGTGTCTGACTTGTAACTAGCACACCTGGTTGTGCCCTTGCCGGGCGGGGCCCCTGCTTTGCCACAGATGTGTGACATTCGAGTCCGCATACTGGACGTATCCCTCCATGGGTACCTGTTGTATCTATGCTGTCGGCATGACCCTGGCCGTGAAGCAACCGCCCGCCGCCGACCGCGTCTACAGCCACGTCAAACAGGGCGTCCTGGAGCGCCGCTACGAGGGCGGGACCCTCCTCACCGAGGGCGAACTGGCCGAGGCCGTCGGGGTCTCGCGCACGCCCGTGCGGGAGGCGCTGCTCCGGCTGGAGGCCGAGGGGCTGATCCGGCTCTACCCGAAGAAGGGCGCCCTCGTCCTGCCGGTCTCCGCGCAGGAGATCGCCGACGTCGTCGAGACCCGGCTGCTCGTCGAGGAGCACGCGGCGCGCAAGGCCGTCCCCGCGCCCCCCGGGCTCATCGAGCGCCTGGAGGAGCTGCTGGCCCGGCAGAAGAAGCAGGCCGCCGCCGGAGACCTCGCCGGGGCCGCCGTCACCGACCGCTGCTTCCACGCCGAGATCGTCCGCAGCGGCGGCAACGAGATCCTCTCCCGCCTCTACGACCAGCTGCGCGACCGCCAACTGCGCATGGGCGTCGCCGTCATGCACTCCCACCCCGACCGGATCGCCAAGACCCTCGCCGAGCACGAGGAGATCCTCGACGCGCTGCGCGCCGGGGACGCGGAGGCGGCCGTCGGGCTCGTCCACCGGCACATCGGCTGGTTCTCCCACCTGGCCCGGGGGGAGGTCCGATGAGCTCCACCACGCTGCCGGACGATCCGCCGGGCGGCCGGCGGGCCCTGGCCGTCTGGGGCATCGGCGTCTCGGTCTACTTCGTCGCGGTCATCTTCCGCACGTCCCTGGGCGTCGCGGGCCTCGACGCGGCCGACCGCTTCCACGTCAACGCCTCCGCCCTCTCCACCTTCTCCATCCTCCAGTTGCTGGTCTACGCGGGCATGCAGATACCCGTCGGCCTGCTCGTCGACCGGCTCGGCACCAAGAAGGTGCTCGCGCTCGGCGCGGTGCTGTTCACGGCCGGGCAACTGGGCTTCGCGTTCTCCCCGTCGTACGGCATGGCGCTCGCCTCCCGGGCGCTGCTCGGCTGCGGTGACGCGCTGACGTTCATCAGCGTGCTGCGGCTCGGCAGCCGGTGGTTCCCCGCCCGGCGCGGGCCGCTCGTCGCCCAGTTCGCGGGGCTGGTCGGCATGGCGGGCAACCTGGTCTCCACGCTCGTCCTCGCGCGGCTCCTGCACGGCATCGGCTGGACACCGGCGTTCGCCGGCAGCGCGCTCGCCGGGGCCGTCGTCTTCGTGCTGGTGCTGCTGTTCCTGAAGGACCACCCCGAGGGCCACGAGCCGGAGCCCCTCCCGCACCAAGGCGCGGCCTACGTGCGGCGGCAGATCGCCGCCTCCTGGCGGGAGCCGGGGACCCGGCTGGGCCTCTGGGTGCACTTCACGACCCAGTTCCCGGCCATGGTGTTCCTGCTGCTGTGGGGCCTGCCGTTCCTGGTCGAGGCGCAGGGCCTGTCCCGGGCCACGGCGGGTGAACTCCTCACGCTCGTCGTGCTCTCCAACATGGTCGTCGGCCTGGTCTACGGCCAGATCGTCGCCCGGCACCACGGGGCCCGGCTGCCGCTCGCGCTCGGCACGGTCGGCACGACGGCGGCCCTGTGGGCGGCGACGCTCGCCTACCCCGGCGCGCACGCCCCGATGTGGCTGCTGATCGCGCTGTGCACGGTGCTCGGGGCGTGCGGGCCCGCGTCGATGATCGGCTTCGACTTCGCCCGCCCGGCGAACCCGCCCGAGCGGCAGGGCACGGCCTCCGGCATCACCAACATGGGCGGCTTCGTCGCCTCCATGACCACGCTGTTCGCCGTCGGGGTGCTGCTGGACGCCACCGGCGACGACTATTCCGTGGCCTTCTCGGCGGTGTTCGTGCTCCAGGCGCTCGGTGTCAGCCAGATCCTGCGGCTGCGCGGGCGGGCGGCCCGGCGGGAGCGGGAGCGGCTGGTGGCGAGCCGGGTGGAGACGGTGCACGTGCCGGCGTAGCCGCCCCGGTCAGCGGGCCACCGGTACGAGGGTGAGGTACGCGAGCCCGAGGACGCCCCGGTAGGTGTGCCAGGCGGCCCGGTGGCGGTCGGCGCGCTGCCGGGTCTCCTCCGCCAGGGGATGACCGGGGTGCTCGGCGAGCCACACCTCGGTGTCCGCGAGGTACGCCGACTCGAACTCCTCCCACTCGTCGAGGCTCGCGGTCTCCGTCCACTCCGGCCTGAACCCCGCGTCGACCGCCAGGTCCACGAGGCCGGCGAGGTCGGGATGGTCGGTGGCGGCGGCGTCGGGCCACATGCGGGACAGTTCGGCCGGGGTGGGGGTGCGCTGCCAGAACCCTTCGCCGAGCAGGACACGGCCGTGGTCGGAGACGAGGCGGCGCAGTTCGGCGAGGGCAGCGGGCAGCTCGCCGCCGAGGGCCTGGCTCGCGCCGACGCACAGGACGAGGTCGGCGGGGCCGTGGGCGGTGCCGGTGGCGGACTCCTCGACGAACCGGACCCGGTCGGCGAGCCCACGCGCCTCGGCGGCCCGTCGGCCCCGGGCCAGGTCTTCGCCGTCGAGGTCGATCCCCGTGCCGGTCGCCTGCGGCGCGGCCGCCAGGACGCGCAGCATCAGCTCGCCCCAGCCGCAGCCGATGTCCAGGACGGTCGCGGGCGCGTTGCCGGCGAGCCGCCGCACAAGCCGGTCCGCCCGGGCCTCGGCCAGGGGGCCGTGGAAGGTGAGCCGGGTGCGGGAGCGGTGGGGTGGGGTCATGGCAGGGGACGGTACGGCGGGGGGCGGGGGCCCTGCACGGGATTTTCCCGGAAGCCGCCTACTGCGTGACCGTGAAGTTCCTCAGGATCGCCGACGTCAGGTCCGGGTCGCCCTCCAGTTTCAGGCGGTCGGAGACCGACTCGGGGGTCACGCGGCCGCAGGACAGGCGGACGTACGTCTCCCAGTCGAGGGTGAGGGTCGCGGCGGGGCCGAGCGCGGGGGCCGTCTCCAGGGTGCCGCGGCCCTGGATGTCGACGCGGATCGTGCGCAGGAACTCGATGGGGCCGTGGACGTCGAAGACGATGGCCGAGCTGCGCGGCGCCTGCGCGTCCTCCGCCACCACGCGCGGGAGTTCGCCGAGCAGCACGTCGCGGGCGACGTGCGCGCCGGGGGAGTCGAGGTTGCCGGGGCGGCCGAGGGCCGTGCGCAGGTCCTGCTCGTGCACCCACACGTCGAAGGCGTGCCGCCGCATCGACTCCTCGAGGGTGAGCTCCTTGCCCAGCGGGCCCCGCACCTTGGCGCCCGGGTCACGCGAGTCGTTCCGCAGCTGGCGGTTGCGGCGGATGATCACGTACTCCAACTCGGAGGTCATCTCCGGCGCCGTGTGGTGGCGGCGGACGTCGACCTGCATCTCCATGTAGCGCTGGTGGTCGTTCGTGACGTGGAAGAGGTCGCGCGGGAGCGTGTGGATCGGGCGGGGGTCGCCCAGCATCTCGCAGTCCAGGCCTATGACGTGCGACACCACGTCCCGCACCGACCAGCCGGGGCACGGCGTGCGCCGGTTCCAGTCGGCCTCCGCGAGCGGCTGGAGCAGCTCGGATATCGCTTCGATGGAGTGGGTCCAGGCGTCGGCGTAGGGCTGGAGGGTGGGATGCAGACTCACGGAACGGGACCCCTCGGCGGTCGGTGCACGGGCAGGTGGTGGCGGCGTTGCCAGTGGGAGGTGGCGGCTGTCGGCGGGTGTCTTGCCAGCTAAGTTACGCTGCTGTGAGGCACCCCGGCAGTGCTTTCGTGTGACGATCGTAGGCCCGTGGGGAACCCCATGTGGACGGGTCGAATGCCAGGACGGTGGTAGTGTGCGCGCCTCTGTGATCCAGATCGCCGTAGACGAGGGCGAATCGGTCGAATCGCGTCGTCGGCGGGTCGCCTCGATGGTCCGGGAGCAGGCGGGTGCCGATCTCGTCGTCCTGCCGGAGCTGTGGACCACGGGCGCCTTCGCCTACGAGGAGTTCGGGCGCGAGGCCGAGCCGCTCGAAGGGCCGACGTACGAGGCGATGGCGAAGGCCGCGAGCGACGCGGGCGTGTGGCTGCACGCGGGCTCCATCCCCGAGCGTGACCCGGACGGGCCGCTGTACAACACCTCCCTCGTCTTCTCCCCCTCCGGCGACCTCGCCGCCGCCTACCGCAAGATCCACCGGTTCGGCTTCGACAAGGGCGAGGCCGTGCTGATGGGCGCGGGCAGCGAGCTGGTGACGGTGCGTCTGCCGGAGACCACCCTGGGGCTGGGCACCTGTTACGACCTCCGTTTCCCCGAACTCTTCCGCGGGCTCGTCGACGCCGGGGCCGAGACGCTGGTGGTCCCGGCGGGCTGGCCGGAGCGCCGCCGGTCCCACTGGACGCTGCTCGCCCAGGCACGGGCGGTGGAGAACCAGTCGTTCCTCCTCGCCTGCGCAACGGCCGGCACGCACGCCGGAGTTCCCCAGGCCGGCCGCTCGATCGTGGTCGACCCGTGGGGCGAGGTGCTGGCCGAGGCGGGCGCCGGCGAGGAGGTCCTGACGGTGGAGTTCGACCCGGGGAAGGTCGCCACCACGCGGGAGCAGTTCCCGGCGCTGAAGGACCGGGTACTGGGGCTCCAGCCCCCGCGCAGGCAGCCGTGACGCCGTAGGAACCTCAGTCCTCCCGTTCCTTCTCCGCCAGGTGGATCACGCACACCGCCACCGCGATGAGCAGCGCCGGATCCGCGTCCTCGCGGACGACGTCCACGCCGTAGGTGTCCCGGACGGTCAGCCACCGCCGGGAGATCACCGCCAGCAGCTCCCCGTCGTACTCGACGGCGAACTCCCGGTCGAGGATCTTGCCGCTGACGTCGAGTTCGCTGCCGTCGGCCAGGGACACCCGGTAGTGGTTGCGCAGCAGGGACAGCCGTTTGCGGCGGATCGTGGCCAGCGGTTCCCCGGCCCGCTGGAGCACCATCGTGTCGCGCAGGGCGAGCATCTTCTGGTGGATGTCGACGAGGACGTGCCCCTGGGGATCCTTCAGCTCCCAGGTGTCCCGCAGCCGCAGGGCCTTGCCGTCGACGAGGAACACCTTGGAGCCGCGGTCGTCCTCGATCCAGTAGTCGTCACCGAAGCCGAGGAGCCGGTCGTACACGAGGAATCTCATGAGACCAGGGCTTCCCCGCCGCCGGTTCCGAAACGCCGGCGATAGGCCGACGGGCTGAGCCCGGTCGCCCGCCGCAGCCGGGCCCGCAGGTTGGCGGCCGTCCCGAGCCCGCTGCGGGCCGCCACCACGTCCAGCCGCTCCTCGCCCCGCTCGATCAGCCGGCAGGCCAGCGCCACCCGCTCGCCCGTGAGCCAGGCCAGCGGGGTCGTCCCGAGCTGGGCGCGGAAGCGGCGGTGCAGCGTGGCGGGGCTGACCCGCGCGCGTGCGGCCAGGTCCGCCACCGTCAGCGGCTCGCCCAGCCGCTCCTGGGCCCACGCCAGCAGCGGGCCCAGGGACTCGTCCCGCACCTGGGGGACCGGCCGTTCCACGAACTGCCGCTGCCCGCCGTCGCGGTGGGAGGCGAACACGAGCCGCCGGGAGACGTGGTTGGCGATCTCGGCGCCGTGGTCGCGGCGCCAGACGTACAGCCCGAGATCGAGCGCGGCCGCGCTGCCCGCGGCGGTGAGGACGTCGCCCTCGTCGACGTACAGCACGTCCGGCTCCAGCAGCACCTTCGGATGCAGCCGCCGGAAGGAGTCCGCCCAGCGCCAGTGGGTCGCCGCCCGCCGCCCGTCCAGCAGCCCGGCCTCGGCGAGGGCGAAGGTGCCGGTGCAGAAGCTCATGACCCGGGCGCCACGCGCGTGTGCCCGGCGGATGGCGTCGAGCACGTCGGGGCCGCGCGGTACGACATTGTCCGGCCGGCCCGGCACGACCAGCGTGTCCGCCTCCGCCACGGCGTCCAGGCCCCGCACGCCGGTGAGCGTGAAGAAGCCGTGGTTCATCCGGATGTCGGGCGCGGGCGCGCACAGCGTCACCTCGTACAACGGCCCCGGCAGCCCCAGCTCGGGCCGCGGCAGCCCGAACAGCTCCGTGGCCACGCCCACTTCGAACGGGTTGGTGCCCTCGTCCACGATCACGGCGACCCGGTGCGGGCGCTGCGAGGATCCTTGCGACATGTGCGATTCCTAGCACTCGCACGACCTGTACGGCACCCCGCAGGATCACCTCATGACCAAGGAACCCATCTCCCTCGCCGACGCCCTGACCTCCTTCTCCGAGCAGTGGAGCCCCCGCGTCGTCACCGCCGTCAACGACTACGACGTCCGCGTCGCGAAGGTCGAGGGCGAGCACCTCTGGCACGCCCACGACCACACCGACGAGTTCTTCCTCGTCCTCGACGGCGAACTGCACCTCGGCCTGCGCGAGCCGGCCGGGGAGCGCACGGTCGTGCTCCCCAAGGGCAGCGTCTTCACGGTTCCGCGCGGCACCGAGCACAAGCCGTACGCCCCCGTCCCGACGGCGATCCTCATGTTCGAGCCCACCGGCACCCTCACGGTCGGCGACCGCCACGACGAGGTCCCGGACCATGTGGACGCCACGACGGGGCACGCCCTGCGGTGACTGTCAGTGCCGGATGACACCCTGGACGCATGAACCACTCCGCACCCCGACGCGCCCGCGTCCGCGCCCCCGAGCTGACCGGCAAGGGCGGCTGGCTGAACACGGGCGGGCAGCGGTACACCCTCGCCGACCTGCGGGGGCGTATCGTCATCCTGGATTTCTGGACGTTCTGCTGCATCAACTGCCTGCATGTCCTGGACGAGCTGCGCGCGCTGGAGGAGAAGCACCGGGACACGGTCGTGGTGATCGGGGTGCACTCGCCGAAGTTCGTCCACGAGGCGGAGCACCAGGCGGTCGTCGACGCCGTGGAGCGGTACGGGGTGGAGCACCCGGTGCTCGACGACCCCGAGCTGGCCACCTGGAAGCAGTACGCCGTGCGGGCCTGGCCGACGCTGGTGGTGATCGACCCCGAGGGGTACGTCGTCGCGCAGCACGCCGGTGAGGGGCATGTGCACGCCATCGAGCGGCTGGTCGGGGAGCTGGAGGACGAGCACGCGGCGAAGGGCACGCTGCGGCGCGGGGACGGGCCGTACGTGGCGTTGGAGCCGGAGCCGACGGTGCTCCGCTTCCCGGGCAAGGCGCTGCTGCTGCCGTCCGGGACCTTCCTGGTGAGCGACACGACCCGGCACCAGCTGGTGGAGCTCGCCGAGGACGGGGAGAGCGTCGTGCGGCGAATCGGCTCCGGGGCGCGCGGCTTCGCCGACGGATCCGCCGGGACGGCCGCCTTCAACGAACCGCAGGGGCTCGCCCTCCTCGACGACGGCTCGGTGGCGGTAGCCGACACCGTCAACCACGCGCTGCGGCGGCTGGACCTCACCACCGGCGAGGTCAGCACCCTCGCGGGCACGGGCCGGCAGTGGTGGCAGGGCTCACCCACCTCGGGCCCGGCCCGCGAGGTCGACCTGTCCTCCCCGTGGGACGTGGCCTGGTGGCAGGGCCGGGTGTGGATCGCCATGGCCGGCGTGCACCAGCTGTGGGCGTACGACCCGGAGGACGGGACGGTGGCCGTCACGGCCGGGACGACCAACGAGGGGCTGGTCGACGGGCCGGGCACCGAGGCCTGGTTCGCGCAGCCCTCCGGCCTCGCCGCCACCCCCGACCGGCTCTGGCTCGCCGACTCCGAGACGTCGGCCCTGCGCTGGGTGGAGCCCGACGGCTCCGTCCACACGGCCGTCGGCACCGGCCTGTTCGACTTCGGCCACCGGGACGGCCCCGCCGGGCAGGCCCTGCTCCAGCACCCGCTGGGCGTCACGGCCCTGCCGGACGGCTCCGTCGCGGTCAGCGACACCTACAACCACGCCCTGCGCCGCTACGACCCGGCGACGGGCGAGGTCACCACCCTGGCCACGGACCTGCGCGAGCCCAGCGACGCGGTGCTCGTCGGCGACGACATCGTGGTCGTGGAGTCGGCCCGGCACCGGCTGACCCGGGTGCGACTGCCGGAGCAGGCGGTGCAGGTGCCGGAGGTCGCCCACCGCACGCAGCGCGAGGCCACCGAAGTCGCTCCGGGGCGGCTCCGGTTGGACGTCGTCTTCCAGGCCCCGGCGGGCCAGAAGCTCGACACCAGGTACGGCCCCTCGACCCGGCTGCTCGTCTCGGCCACCCCGCCGGAGCTGCTGCGCAGCGGCGAGGGCGCGGGAACCGAGCTGTCCCGCGCCCTCGAACTCGACCCCTCCGTGCCGGGAGGTGTGCTGCATGTCTCCGCGATGGCCGCCTCCTGTGACGACGACCCCGACAACGCGTACCCGGCCTGTCACGTCCACCAGCAGGACTGGGGCGTGCCGGTCCGTCTCACCGAGTCGGGGACGGACCGGCTGCCCCTGGTCCTTGCCGGGATGGACACCTGATCCGGGCGGGGCTCACACCCCGTACCCGTCGCTGTAGCCGTCGCGCGTGCGGTGCCGTCCGTCGTCCACGACCGGCGTCGTCGGTGGCACCACCACACGCCGGCGCCGGGCGATGCTGCTGAAGGTCGTGACGCCGATCAGTCCGACGATCATCAGGATGACGCCGACCAGGTCGAGGTTGACCCCCTGCATGTCCCAGTCGGTCGCGAACGTGAGGATGGCTCCCACGGCGATGAGAATGATGCATCCGCCGAGGCCCATGAGTGTCGCCTCCCTGTACGGTCCGGTCGTTCCGGTCCGCACACCGGGTACCCCCGTGGGGAACACCCATGCGGCGGCGGCCAGTTCTATCCCTCCAGGAACGCCGCGAGCGCGTTCGCGAGCAGGAACGGGTCGTCGGCGCCGCACAGTTCGCGCGCGCTGTGCATCGACAGGATGGCCACGCCGATGTCGACGGTCCTGATGCCGTGCCGGGCGGCGGTGATCGGGCCGATCGTGGTGCCGCAGGGCATGGAGTTGTTGGAGACGAAGGACTGGAAGGGCACGTCGGCCCTCTCGCAGGCCGCCGCGAACTCCGCGCGGCCCGAACCGTCCGTGGCGTAGCGGTTGTTGACGTTGACCTTGAGGATGGGGCCGCCGTTGACGCGCGGGTGGTGCGTCGGGTCGTGCCGCTCCGCGTAGTTGGGGTGGACGGCGTGGCCCGTGTCGGAGGAGAGGCAGACCGTGCCGGCGAAGGCGCGGGCCCGGTCCTCGAAGGAGCCGCCGCGGGCGAAGACCGAGCGCTCCAGCACGTTGCCGAGGAGCGGTCCGTCGGCGCCCGTGTCCGACTGGGAGCCGTTCTCCTCGTGGTCGAAGGCGGCCAGCACCGGGATGGACGCCGGCTTGGACGCTCCGGAGGCCACGGCCGCGAGGGCCGCCGTGCCGGCGTGCACGGACAGCAGGTTGTCCATGCGGGGGCCGGCCAGCAGTTCGCGGTCGCGGCCCAGGTAGGCGGGCGGTTCCACGGAGTGCGTCATCAGGTCCCAGCCGGTGACCTCGCCCGCCGGGATGCCGGCCGTCTCCTCCAGGAAGGCGACCAGGTCGCCGTCCCGGACGTCGTTGCCCAGGCCCCAGACCGGCTGCATGTGCCGCTGCTTGTCGAGCTTGAGGCCGTCGGCCGTCACCGAGCGGTCCAGGTGGATGGCGAGCTGCGGGACGCGCAGCAGCGGCCGGTCGACGTTGACGAGGCGTGTCGAGCCGTCGCGCAGGGTGAGGCGGCCGGCGATGCCGAGGTCGCGGTCGAGCCAGGAGTTCAGCAGCGGTCCGCCGTAGATCTCCACGGCCACCTGGCGCCAGCCGTGCGCCCCGCTGTCGGGGAGCGGCTTGACGCGCAGGTTGGGGGAGTCGGTGTGGGCGCCGACGATCCGGAACGGCGTGTGGGGCGCGGCGCCCTCGGGCACGTACCAGGCGATGATCGCGCCGCCGCGCAGCACGTACTTGCCGCCGCTGGTCCCGTCCCAGGCGTCCGTCTCGGCGACCTGCCGGAAGCCGGCCTTCTCCAGCCGTTCGGCGGCGGTCGCCACGGCGTGGTACGGCGAGGGGCTCGCCGCCAGGAAGGTCATGAGGTCGTCGGTGTGGCCGCGGTCGAAGCGCGCTGGTTCGGTCATGCCCTCACCTTAACGACGGACGAGGGCCTGTTCCCGGGGTAGGGGAACAGGCCCTCGAACAGAGGACGTGAGGATCAGAACGCGGCCTCGTCCAGCTCCATCAGGTCCAGCTCGACGCCCTCGGCGACCTTGCGGGCCAGGGTGACGCCCGGCAGGACGTTGGCCGCGAAGAACTTCGCCGCGGCGATCTTGCCGGTGTAGAAGGCCTTGTCCTTGGCGGAGGCCGTCTGAAGCTTCTCGGCGGCGACCGCGGCGCCCTTGAGCAGCAGGTAGCCGACGACGACGTCACCGGAGGCCATCAGCAGGCGGGTGGTGTTGAGCCCGACCTTGTAGATGTTCTTGACGTCCTGCTCGGTGGCCGCGAGGTCGGTGAGCATCAGGCCGACGATGGCCTCCAGCTCGACGGCGGCCTTGGCGAGGTGCTCGCGGGCCCCGGCCAGCTCCTCGCCGCCGGTGCCGAGGGCGAGGAACTTCTTGATGTCCTCGGCGAGGGAGTTCAGCGCGGCGCCCTGGTTGCGGACGATCTTCCGGAAGAAGAAGTCCTGGCCCTGGATCGCCGTGGTGCCCTCGTAGAGGGTGTCGATCTTGGAGTCCCGGATGTACTGCTCGATCGGGTACTCCTGGAGGAAGCCGGAGCCGCCGAAGGTCTGCAGCGACTGGGCGAGCTGCTCGTAGCCCTTCTCGGAGCCGTAGCCCTTGACGATGGGCAGGAGCAGGTCGTTCAGCGCGTGCTCGGCGGTGGCGTCCTCGCCGGCGGCCTCCTTGATCTGGATGGCGTCCTGGATCGAGGCGGTGTACATCACCAGGGCGCGCATGCCCTCGGCGTACGCCTTCTGCGTCATGAGGGAGCGGCGCACGTCCGGGTGGTGCGTGATGGTGACCTTGGGCGCGGTCTTGTCCATGAAGTTCGCCAGGTCCGGGCCCTGGACGCGCTCCTTGGCGTACTCCAGCGCGTTCAGGTAGCCCGTGGACAGCGTGGAGATGGCCTTCGTGCCGACCATCATGCGGGCGAACTCGATGATGCGGAACATCTGGCGGATGCCGTCGTGCTTGTCGCCGATCAGCCAGCCCTTGGCGGGGTGCTGGTCGCCGAACGTCATCTCGCAGGTGTTGGACGCCTTCAGGCCCATCTTGTGCTCGACGTTCGTGGCGTAGACGCCGTTGCGCTCGCCCAGCTCGCCGGTCTCGAAGTCGAAGAGGTACTTCGGGACGAGGAAGAGGGACAGGCCCTTGGTGCCGGGTCCTGCGCCCTCGGGGCGGGCCAGCACGTAGTGGAGGATGTTCTCCGACATGTCGTGCTCACCGGAGGTGATGAAGCGCTTCACGCCCTCGATGTGCCAGGAGCCGTCCTCCTGCTGCACGGCCTTGGTGCGGCCGGCGCCCACGTCGGAGCCCGCGTCGGGCTCGGTGAGCACCATCGTGGAGCCCCACTGCTTCTCCGTGGCGATCTTGGCTATGTGCTTCTGGACCTCGTTGCCCTCCTCGAAGAGGATGCCGGCGAAGGCCGGGCCCGAGGAGTACATCCACACGGCCGGGTTGGCGCCCAGGATCAGCTCGGCGTACGCCCAGATCAGGGAGCGGGGCGAGGTGGTGCCGCCGATCTCCTCGGGCAGGCCGAGCCGCCAGTACTCGGAGTCCATGAAGGCCTGGTAGCTCTTCTTGAAGGACGCGGGGACCGGCGCGGTGTTGGTCTCCGGGTCGAAGACCGGCGGGTTGCGGTCGGCGTCGGTGAAGGACTCGGCCAGCTCGTTCTCGGAGAGGCGGGTCAGCTCCTCCAGGATGCTCTTCGCGGTCTCGACGTCCATCTCCTCGAACGGGCCGGTGCCGTACACCTTGTCCCGCCCGAGTACTTCGAAGAGGTTGAACTCGATGTCGCGGAGATTCGACTTGTAGTGCCCCATGGCGACGGCTCCCGGCTCCGTAGAGAGATCGGCGAGGCACTGGATCCTCGCGCTAGTTCACGTACCAACAAGTAGCTCCGATGATGCTACCCGTCGGTAATAAGAAGCAACCCCGATCCCGTCATCTGTGACAGGTCACACCGGAACGGTCAGCGTCGCGGTGTAGCCCTCGCCGGTGCTGCCCCGCACCGTCGCCAGCTGCTGGGCGTGGCCGTCGCTGAAGATGTTGTCCGTCTCCAGCGAGAGGCTGCTCAGGTTCCGCACGCTCGCGTCGTAGCCGTCCGTGGCGTACACGGTGTCGCAGACGTCCTTCGGGAAGGCGAGCTGCGAGGTGTTCGTGACGGACGTGGCCGCCGTGGCGTCGGCCAGGCTCCCGTAGACCTCGAAGTGGACGTGCGGCCAGCGGCCGGAGTAGCAGCCGGGGAAGACGCTCGTGAAGGTGACCCGACCCTGGTCGTCGGTCTCCTGGACGCCCCGCAGGTAGTTCTCGTCGGTGACGCCCTCGGAGTACAGGGAGTAGTTGCCCTCCCGGTCGCAGTGCCAGAGGTAGACGGCGGCGCCCTTCTTCGGCGTGCCGCAGCCGGAGGCCGCGTCCACCACGGTCAGCGTGATCGTCAGGGGGACGCCCTCGGCGGTGCCGCCCGCGGAGTCGCCGAAGCTCTTGGTGATGTCGCTGCGGACGACCCCGCTCTCCTTCAGGACGTTCACACCGTTGGAACCGTCGCCGGGGAAGGGCCCGGCCGTCTCCTCGGGGATCTCCGCGCAGGCGGCGGACGACGAGGAGGACGCCGGGGACGACGAGGAGGACGCGGGGGTCTCCTCCTGCGACGTGCAGCCCACCAGCGGTATCAGGCTCGCTCCGGCCATCAGCCGGATCATCCGGCGGCGGGCGAGGACGGGAAGGTCGTGGGAGAGGCCTCGGTCGTGCTCGTGCGGGCCCTCGTCGCGGCGTTCGGTCATGGCTCCGACGCTATGAGCCGAGGCTGTGCCGATCCATAGCGGCGGCTGTCAAGTGGCTGTCGGGTCACTGTCGGTTCGCCCTCACCGCCGTACCGCACCGCCCGCCCGGCCGCTCTCGGTACGCTTGCGCTCATGTACGGCTACGACCAGACAGCGGGCGCGCAGCAGCAGTACGCCCCTCCGCAGCAGCCGATGTCCGGCGGGTACGGGCAGCAGCCGCCGCTGTACCCCGAGCCGTCCCCGCCCTCGCTCGCGGACGCGGTGCGCGCGTTCACCACCGGGCAGATGGCCGCCGAGGACTTCCAGCAGGTCTTCGCGACGTCGAAGGTCTACTGCCCGCGCGGCGACAACCCCGGCTTCCTCGCCCTGCACAACACCCAGCAGCCGGTGATCCCCATGTTCACCACGCTCAAGGAGCTGCGCCGGTACGCGGGCAAGGAGTCCAAGTACTTCGTGATCACCGGCGCCGAGGTGCTGGACCTGCTGCCCACCGGCTACGGCTTCGTCCTCGACATGGAGGGCGAGCACCGGATGGTGTTCGACGCGAAGGCCGTGGAGCAGATGGTCGAGTTCGCGATGCGCCGGATGTATGGCTAGACGCCATTGCTGCGCAGACGGCGGCTGACCCTACTTCGCGAGGCGCAGCGCCAGGCCGTCCAGGACGACCTCCAGGCCGTAGGTGAACTTGTCGTCGCGGAGCCGGGCGGGATCCACGGCCTGGGCGGCGGTCTCGGCGTCCGCGGCCGCCAGGTGCTCGTAGCCGGCCGAGACCTGCTGGGCCGTGGGCAGCAGGCGCGCGACGAACTCGGACTCCGTCTCGCCCGAGCGGGCGACCGTGGTGAGCCACGCGGCCTCGGTCGTGCTCATGCCGATGACGTACGAGAAGACGGCGTCGATCGCCCGGCTCGGCTCCGGGAATCCCGCGGCGGTGAACAGCGCCGCCAGCCGCTCCGAGAAGTTCATGTAGTTGGGGCCCAGGTAGGCGAGCCCCGCCTGCCCCAGGACCAGGGTCAGCCAGGGGTGCCGTAGCGCCGTCGTGCGGAAGGACCCGGCCGCCTCGGTCACCGCCGCGCGCCAGTCGGGGCCGCCGGCCGGCGGGACGTGGATCTCGGCGGCGACCTCGTCCACCGCGAGTTCCATCAGCTCGTCCTTCGTCGCCACGTGCCGGTACAGGGAGGTCGCTCCCGCGTTCAGGCGCGCGCCGAGCTTGCGCATGGAGAGCGCCTCGATGCCCTCGGCGTCGAGCATCGCGATCGCCTCGCGCACGATCGCGTCCCGGCTGAGCGCGGGCTGGTCGGTCCGGCGCTGCTCCCGGGTCCATACGGACGGGATCGGGTTCTTCTCCGTCGCCTTGCTTCTGCTCATGGGTGCTCCTCCTGAATGACCCTCGCGTGCGAACAGCGTGCGCAATCAGCGTACAGAACTCAAGGGTTGCGCACACTGTTCCTCTATGCGTACAGTGTGCGCATCGAAGGAACGGTGTTCGCGGGAGGGGAAGAGGACATGGAAGCTCGCAATCCACGCCGCTGGTGGATCCTGATCGTGCTGTGTCTCAGCACGCTGGTCCTGGTCGTCGACAACATGGCGCTGACGGTCGCGGTGCCCGCGCTGACCGAGGACATCGGGGCGAGCGCCCAGGAGACCCAGTGGATCCTCGACTCCTACGTCCTGGTCTTCGCCGGGCTGCTGCTGACCTCGGGCAGCCTGGGGGACCGGTTCGGGCGCCGGAAGGTGATGCTGATCGGCCTGCTGCTGTTCGGCGCGGCCTCGCTGGGGGCGGTGTTCTGCTCCAGTCCGGGTGAGCTGATCGCCGTGCGGATCGCGATGGGCGTCGGCGGGGCGCTGATCATGCCGTCGACGCTGTCGATCCTGATCACCGTCTTCGACGAGGACGAGCGGCCCAAGGCCATGGCGGCGTGGGGCTCGGTGTCGATGCTGGGGCTGGTCGGCAGCCCGGTGCTGGGCGGGGTGCTCATCGACCACTTCGCCTGGCAGGCGATCTTCCTGATCAACGTCCCGATCGTCGCCCTGGCGCTGCTGGCCGGTGTGCTGCTGATGCCCGAGTCGAAGGCGCCCTGGCAGAAGCCGGACCCGCTGGGCGCGGTGCTGTCGGCGGTGGGCATGACGGCCCTGGTCTGGTGGATCATCGAGATCCCGCAGCACGGCGCCTTCGAGACCCGCTCCCTGCTGGTCCTGGCCGTCGCGGTGCTCGCCCTGGCCGGCTTCGTGGTCTGGGAGAACGTCACCTCCGCGCCGATGGTCCCGCTGGTCCTGTTCCGGCACCGCAACTTCAGCGGTGGCTCGCTCTCCCTCGCCCTCGTCCAGATCGGCAACGCCGGTCTGCTGCTGGTACTGACCCAGTACCTGCAGTTCGTCCTCGGCTGGTCGGCGGTCAAGGCGGGCCTGGCCTTCCTGCCGCTGGCCGTGGCCGCGCTGGCCGGCAACGCGGCCGGGGCGCAGCTCGCCGTGAAGGCCGGCAACCGGTTCGTCATCCTCGGCGGGATGCTGCTGATGGCCGTCTCCTTCGGGCTGCTGACCACGCTCACCGCCGACAGCGGCTTCACCGTCCCGGCCGTGGCGCTGGGGATCCTGGGCCTCGGTGCCGGTCTGGCCATGCCGGCCGCGGTGGCCGCGCTGATGGGCACCATCCCGGAGGAGAAGGCGGGCGTCGGCTCCGCCCTCAACGACACCATCCAGCAGTCCGGCACCGCCCTCGGCATCGCGATCCTCGGCTCCCTGCTCTCCGGCGGCTACCAGGACGAGATGCCGGCCGGCGCCCCCGAGCAGGCCAGGGAGTCCATCGGCGGGGCCCTCGCCGTCGCCGGCGGGGACGCGAGCCTGGTGCGGGCGGCCCGGGAGGCCTTCACCGCCTCGATGTCGACGACCTTCACGATCAGCGCGGTCGGTGTCCTGGCCGCGGCCGTCGTCGCCACGCTGGTGATGCGGGACCGCAAGGCGGCCGAGCCCTCCGGAGCCGGGAGCGAGGAGCGTGAGCTGGTGGCCTGACCAGGGCGGACGAAGGCCGGCACCCCCGGGGTGCCGGCCTTCCGGCTGCTGCGGGGTTGGCTCCCTCCTTCGCTGGGAATGCCCTCCCGGTTTTCTCTGTTTGGGGTGGCAGAAAGTTCAACGCTCAACTAAACTGGGCGTACACGAGGAGGAACCGACATGCCTGCAGTGACCGTCGAGAACCCGTTGACGCTGCCCCGCGTGACCGCGCCGGCCGACGCCGTGGCCCGTCCCGTGCTGGCCGTCACGACCGCTCCGAGCGGTTTCGAGGGCGAGGGCTTCCCGGTGCGCCGGGCCTTCGCGGGGATCAACTACCGCCACCTCGACCCGTTCATCATGATGGACCAGATGGGCGAGGTGGAGTACGCGCCGGGCGAGCCCAAGGGCACCCCCTGGCACCCGCACCGCGGCTTCGAGACCGTCACGTACATCATCGACGGCATCTTCGACCACCAGGACTCCAACGGCGGTGGCGGCACCATCACCAACGGCGACACCCAGTGGATGACCGCGGGCTCGGGCCTGCTGCACATCGAGGCGCCACCGGAGCACCTCGTCATGTCCGGCGGGCTCTTCCACGGCCTCCAGCTGTGGGTGAACCTCCCGGCCAAGGACAAGATGATGGCCCCGCGCTACCAGGACATCCGCGGCGGCTCGGTCCAGCTGCTCACCACCCCCGACGGCGGCGCGCTGCTCCGCGTCATCGCCGGTGAGCTGGACGGGCACCAGGGTCCGGGCATCACGCACACGCCGATCACGATGATCCACGCGACCCTCGCCCCGGGCGCGGAGATCACCCTGCCGTGGCGCGAGGACTTCAACGGCCTGGCGTACGTGCTGGCCGGGCGCGGCAGCGTCGGCACCGAGCGGCGCCCGGTCCACATGGGCCAGACCGCCGTCTTCGGCGCCGGTTCCTCGCTGACCGTCCGCGCGGACGAGAAGCAGGACTCCCACACGCCGGACCTGGAGGTCGTCCTGCTCGGCGGGCAGCCGATCCGCGAGCCGATGGCCCACTACGGCCCGTTCGTGATGAACACCAAGGAAGAACTCATGCAGGCCTTCGAGGACTTCCAGAAGGGCCGCCTGGGCACGGTCCCGGCGGTGCACGGCATGACGGCGGGCGGCCCGCAGGGCTGACGCCCACCCAGGGCTGACGCCCACCCAGGGCTGACGCCCACCCAGGGCTGACGCCCACCCAGGGCTGACGGGCCGATGGGGCTGACGGCCCTTGGTGCTGCCGTGCCCTTGGGCTGACGCCCCGTCACCCGGGCGGGCCGTCCTGACGGGACGGCCCGCCCGGCGCGTGTTCGGCTGGGGGCGTGCAGGTCTCCAAGCCGCCCCTCCCCGGCCCCGGGCCCCTCCTGCCGGACCCCCTCCGGCGTCTCGCCGCCTGGTGCGTGCTCCTCCTGCTCGTCTCCGGAGTCGTCTACGTCGGGATCCGGCTGTGCGACGAGTTCCGGACCGCCGTCGTGCCCGTGCTGCTCGCGCTGCTCGGGACGGCACTGCTCCGGCCGCTGCACCGGCGGCTCGTGAAGGCCGGGGTGCACCGGTCGGTCGCGGCCGGGCTCACCTGTGTCGCCGTCGTCGCCGTGGTCGGCGGGGCCGTCTACATCGTCGTCGCGGCGCTCATCGACACGGGGGACGAGATCGTCGCCTCGCTCAGACAGGCCGCGCGCGGCGTCTCCGACCACTTCGGGGCCGCGGGGACCTCGCTGGACGACATCGCCACCAACGCCCGCGAGCTGCTCGGCAAGTTCGGCGGTACGGCCGCCTCCGGCGTGATCAGCGGGGTCAGCGTGGTCGGCGAGTCCCTCGCCATGGCCGTGCTCGCGCTGCTGCTCGTCTTCTTCTTCCTGCGCGACTCCGACCAGGCCACCGCGACGCTGCGGGCGCTGGCCCCGCGCGGCTCCGCCGACACCCTGGAGGCCATGGCGCGACGGGCGTTCCACGCCGTCGAGGGGTTCATGCGCGGCACCACCCTCATCGCCCTCATCGACGCCCTCTGCATCACGGTCGGACTGCTCGTCCTCGACGTGCCCGGGGCGGCCGGGCTCGGGGCGCTGGTCTTCGTCGGGGCGTACATCCCCTACCTCGGCGCCTTCGTCTCGGGAGCCGTGGCCGTGCTGGTCGCGCTCGCCGACCGGGGGTTCGTCATCGCCCTGTGGGCGCTCGGGGTGGTGCTCGCCGTGCAGGTGCTGGAAGGGCACGTGCTGCAGCCGGCGATCCAGAGCCGGACCGTGCAGATGCACCCGGCGGTGGTGATGGTGACGATCACGGCCGGGGCGTCGGTCGCCGGCGTGCTCGGCATGCTGCTCGCCGTGCCGCTCACCGCGGCCGCCTTCGGGGTCGTCCAGGAGCTGCGCCTCCGCTACGGCGACCAGGAGCCGTCGCCGTCCGAGAAGTCCTGACCCCTGCGGCGCTACGGCGACCAGGAGCCGTCGCCCGAGCCGTTCACGGACTCGTAGAGCTCGAACCAGATGCTCTTGCCCTCGCCCCGCGGGTCCACCCCCCAGGCGTGCGCGAGCAGTTCGATCAGCACCAGGCCGCGGCCGGAGGACGCCAGCTCCCCGGGTCTGCGCTTGTGCGGCAGGTCGTCACCCGCGTCGGTGACCTCGATCCGCAGCCGCCGGTCTCCCACCTCGCCGGTGATCTCGGCGACGAGCAGCGCGTCGGAGTCGGTGTGCACCAGGACGTTCGTCAGCAGCTCGGACAGCAGCAGCACCGCCGAGTCGACCTGGTCCGTCGAGGCCCAGTCGTGCAGCAGCTCGCGCAGCTGCTGCCGGGACACCGCGACCCGCTCGGGCTCGGCCTGCGCGACCGTCAGCACCGAGCGCCGCACCGGAGGCCGCACGATCGAGGACCCGCCGCAGCCGCAGCCCTCGCCGTCCCGGCTCAGCAGCAGCATGGCGATGTCGTCCTCGCGGCGGTCGGCCAGCGGGCCGGTGGTGTGGTGCGAGGACGGCCCGTGCACGGCCTGCACCAGCGCGTCGGCGAGCTCCTCCAGATCGCCCTTGTGCTCCTCCAGGATCGCCCGCAGCCGCCGCCAGCCGGTCTCCAGGTCGTGGCCGCCCGTCTCGATCAGGCCGTCCGTGCAGATCAGCATGGTCTCGCCGGGCTCCAGGGCGAGCCGGGTCGTCGGGTAGTCGGCGTCCGGGTCGATGCCCAGCGGCAGTCCGCCCGACGTCGGCCGCGTCAGCACCGTGCCGTCGGCCATCCGGATCGCCGGGTCCGGGTGCCCGGCGCGGGCGATGTCCAGCACCCCCGTCGCCGGGTCCACCTCGACGTACACGCAGGTCGCGAAGCGCGGGTCGGCCGGGTCCTCGTCGCTGATGCCGTGCAGGAAGCGCGAGGCGCGGGAGAGCACCGCGTCCGGGCGGTGCCCCTCCGAGGCGTAGGCCCGCAGGGCGATCCGCAGCTGGCCCATCAGCCCCGCCGCCCGTACGTCATGGCCCTGGACGTCCCCGATGACCAGGGCGAACCGCCCGCTGGGCAGCGGGATCACGTCGTACCAGTCGCCGCCGACCTGGAGTCCGCCGCCGGTGGGGACGTAGCGGGCGGCGACGCTCATGCCCGGGATGCGCTGCGGGCCGAGCCTCGGCAGCATCGTGCGCTGGAGCCCGTCGGTCAGGGCCCGCTCGCTCTCGGCCACGCCCGCCCGGGTCAGCGCCTGGGCCAGCATCCGCGCCACCGTCGCCAGCACGGACCGCTCGTCCGGAGTGAACGCGACCGGGTAGGCGAAGGCCGCCATCCAGGCGCCCATCGTGCGGCCGGCCACGGTCAGCGGGAGGAACGCCCAGGATTTGCGGCCGAACCGCTCGGCGAGCGGCCAGGTCAGCGGATAGCGGGCCTTGTACTGCTCGGCCGAGGACAGGTAGACGGCCCGGCCGGTCCGGGCCACCTCGGCCGCCGGGTAGTCCGTGTCCAGCGGCATGTCCGAGAACGGGTTCTCGTCCCCCTGCTGCTGCCCGTGGTGGCCGATGACCGTCAGCCGGTCGCCCTGCACGCCGAACACCGCCAGCCCGTCCGGCGAGAACCCCGGCATCGACAGGTTTGCCGTGACCCGCAGGACCTCCTGCGTGGAGCGCGCCTCGGCCAGGGCCCGGCCCGCGTCCAGCAGGAACGCCTCCCGGGAGCGCCGCCAGTCGCCGGTGACCGCGCTGCGCCCGGCCGGGGTGCCCGGCGTCGGCTCCGTGACCTCCTGGAGGGTGCCGATCAGCCGGTACGCCTTGCGGGCCCGGTCGAAGGACGGCTTGGAGCGGCTGCGGACCACCCGGACGACCCGGCCCTGCTCGTCCATGATCCGGATCCGCACCTCGGCGAGGGTGCCCTCGGAGACGGCGAGCTGGATCACGCCGGTGATCTCGTTCCAGTCGACCGGGTGCAGCCGGGCCCGGGCCTGGGCTTCGGTGAGGCTGACCTGTTCGGCGGGCAGCCCGAGCAGCCGTGCCGCCTCGGCGTCGACCGTGACCAGCCCGGTGGCGGTGTCCCAGTGCCACAGGCCGGTCGCGAGGGCGGCCAGGGCCTCCCCCACGGCGGGCAGGGGCTCGCCAGTGCGCATTGCCCTACTTTAAGAAGACGCGCTCGAACGATGCCACCGAAAGCGGAAGCGTGCTCGATCGTCACCTGTGGAGAACTCGGGCGAGTCGATCTTCGCCTGCCCGGTACGCTGGGGACCAGTTTCACGTGAAACACAGACCCCGATCAGCGAAGACTGGATGAACGACGATGCATCGGTACAGGTCCCACACCTGCGGCGAGCTCCGCTCCTCTGACGTCGGCACCGACGTCCGGCTGAGTGGCTGGCTGCACAATCGGCGCGACCTGGGCGGCATCCTCTTCATCGATCTGCGCGATCACTACGGCATCACGCAGCTCGTGGCC
This sequence comes from Streptomyces sp. NPDC006140, assembly GCF_040628815.1. Lineage (NCBI taxonomy): Bacteria > Bacillati > Actinomycetota > Actinomycetes > Kitasatosporales > Streptomycetaceae > Streptomyces > Streptomyces sp. NPDC006140. The sequence goes on from NZ_JBEXTS010000015.1 coordinate 68,863, forward strand.
CGTCCCGGCACCCCCGCCTACGAGGCCCTCGACAAGCTGTCGAAGGAGTCGACCGTCCGTGTCGACGGCAAGGTCGTCTCCCGGGGCGCCGAGAACATCAACCCCGAGCTGCCGACCGGTGAGGTCGAGGTCGAGGTCGACGAGGTCGAGCTGCTCGGCGCCGCCGCGCCGCTGCCCTTCACCATCAACACGGAGGACGGCGTCAACGAGGAGCGGCGCCTGGAGTACCGCTTCCTGGACCTGCGCCGCGAGCGCATGCACCGCAACATCATGCTGCGCACGGCGGTCATCTCCGCCATCCGTCACAAGATGACGGCCCTCGGCTTCAACGAGATGGCGACGCCGATCCTGTCCGCGACCTCCCCCGAGGGCGCCCGCGACTTCGTCGTCCCGTCCCGCCTGCACCCGGGCAAGTTCTACGCCCTCCCGCAGGCGCCCCAGCAGTTCAAGCAGCTGCTGATGATCTCCGGCTTCGACCGCTACTTCCAGATCGCGCCCTGCTTCCGCGACGAGGACGCCCGCGCCGACCGCTCGCCGGGCGAGTTCTACCAGCTCGACATCGAGATGAGCTTCGTAGAGCAGGAGGACGTCTTCCAGCCCGTCGAGAAGCTGATGACGGAGCTGTTCGAGGAGTTCGGTGGCGGCCGCCACGTCACCTCGCCGTTCCCGCGGATCCCGTTCCGCGAGGCGATGCTGAAGTACGGCTCCGACAAGCCCGACCTGCGCGCCAAGCTCGAACTCGTCGACATCACCGACATCTTCGAGGGCTCCGAGTTCAAGGCCTTCGCCGGCAAGCACGTGCGTGCCCTGCCGGTGCCGGACGTCTCGGGCCAGCCCCGCAAGTTCTTCGACCAGCTCGGCGACTACGCCGTCTCGCAGGGCGCCAAGGGCCTGGCCTGGGTCCGCGTCGGCGAGGACGGCTCGCTGTCCGGCCCGATCGCGAAGTTCCTCACCGAGGAGAACGTCGCCGAGCTGACCAAGCGCCTGTCGCTGGCCCCCGGTCACGCGGTGTTCTTCGGCGCGGGCGAGTTCGACGAGGTCTCCAAGATCATGGGCGCGGTCCGGGTGGAGGCCGCCAAGCGCGCCGGGCACTTCGAGGAGGGCGTCTTCCGGTTCTGCTGGATCGTCGACTTCCCGATGTACGAGAAGGACGAGGAGACCGGCGCGATCGACTTCTCGCACAACCCCTTCTCCATGCCGCAGGGCGGTCTGGAGGCCCTGGAGACCCAGGACCCGCTGGACATCCTCGGCTGGCAGTACGACATCGTCTGCAACGGCGTCGAGCTGTCCTCCGGCGCGATCCGGAACCACGAGCCGGAGATCATGCTCAAGGCCTTCGAGATCGCCGGCTACGACCGCGACACGGTCGAGGAGAAGTTCGCCGGCATGCTGCGCGCCTTCCGCTTCGGCGCCCCGCCGCACGGCGGCATCGCCCCGGGCGTCGACCGCATCGTGATGCTCCTCGCGGACGAGCCCAACATCCGCGAGACCATCGCCTTCCCGCTCAACGGCAACGCCCAGGACCTGATGATGGGCGCGCCGACGGAGCTGGAGGAGGCGCGGCTGAAGGAGCTGCACCTGTCGGTGCGCAAGCCGCAGCCGAAGTAGGCGTACGGCGCACATCGTGTGAGTGGCCCGGAACCGGCGTCGGTTCCGGGCCACTTCTCTATCCGCAGCGTTCATGTATATGAATATCTGTCAACCCATTGACCCGGAAGCGGGCCCTCCGTAATCTTCCCGCCTACGTGATTGCTGTTCACGCATGCGTATGCCCCAGGGGAGACAACGATGTCAGACGCTGCGATATCCATACCCGAGGCCGAGCAGCGCGCGGTGAGCAAATTCCTGCGCCGCATGCTGCCGATCCTGGTCCTGATGCTGCTGGTCAACCAGATGGACCGGACGAACGTGGGCTTCGTCCAGGACGAACTGCGCGCCGACGTCGGGGTGAGCGCCACCGCCTACGGGCTCGGCGCGGGCCTGTTCTTCATCGGCTACGCGTTGTTCGAGGTGCCGAGCAACATGTGGCTGGAGCGGTTCGGCGCGCGGATCTGGCTGACCCGGATCATGATCACCTGGGGCGCGGTGATCGTGGCGATGTGCTTCATCCACAACGTGTGGATGTTCTACGCCCTGCGCTTCCTGCTCGGTGTCGCGGAGGCCGGGTTCTTCCCCGGGGTGCTCCTGTACTTCACCCAGTGGCTGCCGGACTCCAGCCGGGGCCGGGCCGGCGCGATCTTCCTGGGCGGCTCGGCGACGGCGTACATCGTGACCGGCCCGATCACAGGCGCGCTGCTGGAGCTGCACGGCGCCGGGGGCATCGCCGGCTGGCGCTGGATGTTCGCCCTCGAGGGAGCCTTCTCCATCCTGGTCGGCTTCATCGCCGGGTTCTTCCTCGTCTCCCGGATCCAGGACGCGAAGTGGCTCACACAGGAGGAGAAGGACGCGCTGAGCGAGGCGGTGGCCCGGGACAAGGAGGCGCGGGACCGGGCGCCGTCGGTCTCCCGCTGGAAGCTGATCCTCCACCCGCAGGTGGCCGTACTGACCGCCGTCTTCTTCGCGATGGCGCTCACCGGCTACGCGATCACGTTCTGGCTGCCGAGCCTGGTGGAGGAGATCGGCGGGCTGTCGTCCTTCCAGATCGGGCTGCTGTCGGCGATCCCGTGGATCTGCGCGGTGATCGCGATGTACACGATGAGCCACTTCACGGACCGGGCCCCCGACCGGCGCCCCTACCTGGCGATCGCCCTGGTCCTCTCCGCGACCGGCACGTTCCTGGCGACACTCGGGTCCCCCTGGTTCGGCCTCGCCGCCCTCACGCTGGCCGCGGTCGGCGGCAAGTGCGCGGCGACACTGTTCTGGCCGATGGCCCAGTCGGGCCTGGACCTGAAGATCGCGGCGCCGGGGCTGGCGCTGGTCAACTCCATAGGAAACCTGGGCGGTTTCGTCTCGCCGACCCTCTTCGGCTACCTGAAGGACACCACGGGGAGCACGAACGGGGGGCTGTACACGCTGTCGGCGGCGTCGGTGCTGGCGGTGGTGGGGGTGGCGTTCGTGCGGCATACGAACCGGAGGCAGATCAGCGGGCAGCCCACCGTGACCGGCAAGCCGGTCGCGGAGGAGGCGCACTGACCCGACCCGCCTCAGGGCCCGCTCCTGGTGAGGGGCGGGCCCGAGCTGCTTTCCGGTCCGCTCACTCCTCGACGAACAGATCCTCCGCCGCGGTGGCCGTCAGGGAGCGGTCGAACCACTGGGTGAGGGTGTCGAGGTCGGTGCAGGAGGTGATGCGGTCGCGGGTTTCCTCGGGGACGGGGATGCCGCGCTTCTCCAGGACGCGCAGAGTGGCTTCGGCCTTGCCCTCCGCCTTGCCCTCCGCCTTGCCTTCGGCTTTGCCTTCGGCCTTGCCCTCCAGGTATGTCTCCTCGAAGAGGGTTCCCCTGCCCGGGAAGTATGTGGCGACCATCTTCTCCAGCTCTCTCCATGTCTCCCGGACCGGAGTGTTCTCCAGCCCGACCTCAAGCCATTCGCACCAGTACTTCGCTGTTGCCTTGTCGAACGACCGCATCCCGCGGGCCAGCATGCCCAGTATGGCGGGGGCGTTTTCGCTTTCGCTATGCACGATGGCGGAGAACGTGGCCATCGCAGGTTCCCGGGCCACCAGGGACTCGTCGGTGATCTCCGGAACATTGTCCGGGCCCAGAACGAACGGGCGCGTGACCTGGGTCGTCCAGGTGCCGACCCGGCACTCGAAGGGACCGGCGGCCCAGGACGCCGTCCGCCGGTTTCTGCAGACCGCGACGAGCAGCACCGGCAGGTCGAACTTCGCGCGCAAATACGCCACGTAGTACGACCAGCTCGCATCCTTTCCCCGGACTCGGGATGTCTGGGCCTCGATGGCGATGAGAAAGGCTTCGCCCTCGGACGGCTCGACCTTCAGCACCGTGTCCGCACGGCGTTCCAGGGGCTTGAGCTCCGTGGCATCGGGGGTGAGTGCCTCGATGATCGCCTTGGCGGGCGGGGGTAATCCCAGTGCCTCGAAAGCGGGAGTGAGAACCTCCGGATGGTCCTGGAAGATCCGGTGTGAGGTCTCATGGGTTGATGTGACCATGTGTGCACGCTAGGCCGATCGAGGTCTGGCATATGCAGCACACAGGGCTTGTTCACCCTTTCGAGGCTGGAAGAAACGTTCAGTGGCTACCTCGCCACGAACTGGGTCAGGATGGCCTGGACCTCGTAGATGTCGACGCCCTTGGTGAAGGTTTTTTCGATGGGGGTGGGGGTGCCGGAGATCCAGATTTTCAGTTCGGCGTCCAGGTCGAACGTGCCGGCCGTTTCCACCGCGAAGTGGGTGATGCTGCGGTAGGGGACCGAGTGGTACTCGACCTTCTTGCCGGTGATGCCCTGCTTGTCGATCAGGATCAGGCGGCGGTCGGTGAAGAGGATGGTGTCGCGGATCAGCAGGAATGCGGCGTGGACCTGTTCGCCGTGGCCGAGGAGGCGGGCGTAGTCCTGCTGGGCGGAGGCGGGGTTGATGGTGTGCGCGTTGCCGAAGAGTGCCATGAACGAAAACCCCCCAGGTGATGTGCGGCGGCCGGGTGGCCGTCCTCAGGGGATCTTCGCAAAGCGCGGGGCCCGGGAGAAGCTTCTCGTTCTCCCGGGCCCCGTGCTGTAGCGAGCGTGTTACCGCTGTTACGCGGTCGGCTTCTCCTCCAGGCGCGGGAAGAGGACCGCGCCCTTGGTGACCGTCGTGCCGGCGGGGAGCCTGCCCCAGGTGCCGGCCTCCTGGACCTTCTGGTCCGCGAGGGCGCCGAGGGAGGCCTCCGCGCCGAGGGAGTCCCAGAGCTTCTGGGAGGTGTCAGGCATGACCGGGTTGAGGAGGACCGCGACGGCGCGGAGGGACTCGGCGGCCGTGTAGAGGATCGTGGCCAGGCGGGCCTTGCCCTCGTCGGACGTGTCCTTCGCGACCTTCCAGGGCTCCTGCTCGGTGATGTAGCCGTTGACCTGCTTCACGAAGTCGAAGACCGCGAGGATGCCGCCCTGGAAGTCCAGGTCGTCACCGATCCGGCGGTCCGCCTCCGCGACCGCCTTCGCCAGGCCGTCGTGGATCGCCTGCTCCGCCTCGCCGTCGGCCGTCGACGCCGGCAGCTCGCCGCCGAAGTACTTGCCGACCATCGCCGCGACGCGGGACGCCAGGTTGCCGTAGTCGTTCGCCAGCTCGCTGGTGTAGCGGGCCGAGAAGTCCTCCCAGGAGAAGGAGCCGTCCTGGCCGAAGGCGATGGCGCGCAGGAAGTACCAGCGGTACGCGTCCACGCCGAAGTGCGAGGTCAGGTCCTGCGGCTTGATGCCGGTCAGGTTCGACTTCGACATCTTCTCGCCGCCGACCATGAGCCAGCCGTTGGCCGCGATCTTGCCGGGGAGGGGGAGTCCTTGCGCCATCAGCATCGCGGGCCAGATCACCGCGTGGAAGCGGAGGATGTCCTTGCCGACCAGGTGGACGTCGGCCGGGAAGGTCTCCTCGAACTTGGCCTGGTTCTCGTTGTAGCCGACCGCCGTGGCGTAGTTCAGCAGGGCGTCGACCCACACGTAGATGACGTGCTTGTCGTCCCAGGGGATCGGGATGCCCCAGTCGAAGGTCGAGCGGGAGATGGAGAGGTCCTGCAGGCCCTGGCGGACGAAGTTCAGCACCTCGTTGCGCGCGGACTCGGGCTGGATGAAGCCGGGGTTCGCCTCGTAGTGGGCGAGGAGCTTCTCGCCGTACTCGCTCAGCTTGAAGAAGTAGTTCTCCTCGCTGAGGATCTCGACCGGCTTCTTGTGGATCGGGCAGAGCTTCTGACCTGCGAAATCGCCCTCGCCGTCGAGCAGCTCACCCGGGAGCTTGTACTCCTCGCAGCCGACGCAGTACGGGCCCTCGTAGCCGCCCTTGTAGATCTCGCCCTTGTCGTACAGGTCCTGGACGAACTCCTGGACGCGGTCCGTGTGCCGCTTCTGCGTGGTGCGGATGAAGTCGTCGTTCGCGATCTCCAGGTGCTCCCAGAGAGGCTTCCACGCTTCGGTGACGAGTTTGTCGGCCCACGCCTGGGGGGTGACCCCGTTGGCCTCGGCCGTGCGCATGATCTTCTGACCGTGCTCGTCCGTGCCGGTGAGGTACCACACCTTCTCGCCGCGCTGACGGTGCCAGCGGGTGAGCACGTCGCCTGCGACGGTCGTATAGGCGTGGCCCAGGTGAGGAGCGTCGTTGACGTAGTAGATGGGGGTCGAGACGTAGTACGCCTTCGCCCCCTGCTTCTCGGATCCAGTGGCCGCCATGGTCGAAATCCTACTGGCCCGCTGAAGATCGACTCACATGCGTTTCGGGGGGTGGACAGGGGTTTCTGTCCTGTCCACCCCGGGTGGGGCTACGGGCGCCAGTTCGCCAGTACGCCGTCGTAGAGCTGCTTGTCCGTGAGTTCTCGGGGGGTTTCGCCCGCGAGGAAGTGGGACGTGTTGGGGGTCTTGAGCTTGCGGAGGTAGTCGAAGGCCTTGTTCTCCGGGTCGCCGAAGGCGACGAAGGAGAAGAAGACGGTGGGGTGGGTCTTGGCGGCGTTCGTGAGGGCCTGGGTGGCGGGGGTCTTGGCGTCGGGGGCGCCGTCGGTCTGGAAGATCACCAGGGCGGGGGTGTCCGGGGTGGCTTCCTTGTCGTGGTGGGCGAGGACTGCTTCGACCGCTGCGTGGTAGCTGGTGCGGCCCATGCGGCCGAGGCCGGCGTGCAGGTCGTCGATCTTGTTCTCGTGGTCGGTGAGGGTGATCTCGCCGGTGCCGTCGAGTTCGGTGGAGAAGAAGACGACCGGGACGGTGGCCTCGGGGTCGAGGTGGGCCGCGAGGGCGAGGGTCTGCTCGGCGAGGGCCTGGGCGGAGCCGTCCTTGTAGTACGGGCGCATGCTCGCGGAGCGGTCGAGGACGAGGTAGACCTTGGCTCGGGTGCCGGTGAGGTTGTGGGTCTTGAGGGTGGTGGTGGCTGCGCGGTAGGCGGTGGCCAGGGTGGGGGCGTGGGTCTTGAGCTGGGCGAGGGTGAGGGCGGGCTTGGGAGCCTGGGGCTCGGCCTCGGCCTCGGCTTCGCCTTCGGCCGTGTTGTTCCCACCCGCACCACCCGTGCTGCTTTCGTCGTCGGGTGCGGGTGGCCCCTGCGGGGGCTGGGCGCCGTCGGCGGCTGCGGGATCGGGGGTGGCAGACGGTTCGGGGTCGGCTGTGGCCTCCGCGTCTGCCGTGGCCTCCGCGTCCCGCGTGGCTTCTGCGGCTGTCTCGGCGTCCGGTTCCGTGTCGGCCTTCGGCTCCGTGTCGGCCTTCGGCTTCTCGGCGGGTGCCGCCTCCGCCTCCGCTTCAGGTGCCGGTTCCGGCTGCGGCTCGGTCTCGGGTGCCTGCTCCGGCTCCGGCTGGGCCGGGGTGGGCTCGGCTTCCGCCTTCGGGGCGGGGTCCGACGTCTCCAGCGGTGCGTCGGTCTCGGCCGCAGCCTTCGCCTCCGGCTGGGCCTCGGGCTCGGGCTGCGCCTCGCCCTCCGGGACGGCCTCGGTCTGTGCCGCCGAGGTCTCGGGCTCCGACGACGACTCGGGCTCGTCGATCGTGTGGGTCTCGGTGGCACGCGTGGTTTCCGCGTCGGCCGCCGGCTCCGCCACCGTCGGCTCGTCCGCCACCGGCTCCTCGGCGATCTCCGGCTCGTCGGCCTTCGCCTTCTCGGCGACCGGCTCTGCCACGACGTCCGGCTCGTCGGCACTCGGCTGCTCGGCAACCGGCTTCTCGTCCGTGGCCGCCCCCTCCGCCTCCGCCGTCGGCGTCACGGGCTCCACGACGGTCGGCTCCGCAGCGCCCGCCGGTTCCTCGGCAGCCGTCGGCTTCTCGGCGACCGGTTCCTCGGCGGCCTCCGGCCCTGCGGTCTCGGGCTCCACGACGGCCGACTTCACGCCGGTCGGCTCGTCCACGGCGTCCGGCCCTGCGGTCTCCGGCTCCACGCCGGCCGGCTCGGCGACGGCCGGCTCCGCAGCCGCCGGCTCCTCCCCGGCCGTCGGCGCCTCCGTAACCGCGGACTTCTCCGCCCCCGCAGAGTCCCCCGCACCCGCCGGCTCCTCAACCCCGGTCGACTCCCCCGCAGCCGCCGACTCCCCGAACCTCTCCCCCTCCGCCGGGCGCGAAGGCCTCGGTACTGTCACGTTGTCGAAGGCCGCTGCCACGAGGTCGTGTTCGTCGGGGGACGACGGGCGGGGGTCGGGGACCGTGGCCGAGGGGGTGGGGGTCGTCGGCTCGGTGGTGGGGGACGGGACCTTCGGGTCCGGGGTGGTGGGGGGCGTCGGGGTCTGCTGGGACGGGACCGTGTTCGGGGACGCCGGCGGCTCCTGTGCGGGCGCCGCCCCCGTGGTCGTCGTCTGCGCCGCACCCTCCGCCTCGGCGGTCCGCGACTTGCGGGACCGTCCGAACGCGTTCCGCAACCGAGTGAGAATGCCCATGTGCGCGCAACCCTTCGCGTGAGTTGAAGCCCGTCAATCCCTGGCCAGGACGGACACGTAAGGTTAGCGGCCCTCCTGCGCGATCTTGGGCAGGGTCAGGTGTGCGGGATCCACCCTGTCAAGGGGCACATCCGGCCTGCGCAGGTGTCGCCACGCTGAATCGCCGCAACCCCCGTACGGCTGCTGTGGGTTCACTCGTTGTTCATCCGGGCGCCCGGCTCCCGCACGTATGTGCCCCTACGGTCACGCTGACACCATGGGCATCCAAGGAGAGAGCAAAGTGCGAAAGCTGCTGCCGTTGATCGGAACGCCGTCCGGTTCGCATCCCGGCGGCCGGTCCGCCCTGACCTGTCGTTTCCGGTGTGGTGACGCCTGCTTCCACGAGGTGCCCAACACCAGCTCCAACGAGTACGTCGGTGACGTGATCGCCGGGGCCCTCAGCCGCCGTTCGATGATGCGCGCCGCCGCCGTGGTGACCGTGGCCGCCGCGGGCGCGGGGGCCGTGGGTGTCGCGCAGGCCCCGCAGGCCGGTGCCGTGCCGACCGACGTGCCGGCCGACGCCGCTCGTGAGGCCGCCCGGGGCAAGGCGAAGGGCGCCCGCGGCCTGCGCTTCGCGCCCGTCGCGCCGAACACCGCCGACGCCGTGACCGTGCCGGAGGGGTACCGGCAGAACGTCGTCATCCGCTGGGGCGAGCCGATCCTGCGCGGCGCTCCCGCCTTCGACCCGGAGCGGCAGAGCGCCAAGGCGCAGGCCGGGCAGTTCGGGTACAACTGTGACTTTCTCGCCCTCCTGCCGCTGCCAGGGGAGCGCGGCCGGCAGCTGCTCGTCGCCAACCATGAGTACACCGACGAGATCCTGATGTTCCGCGGGTACGACGCCGCCAACCCGACCCGCGAGCAGGTCGAGATCGCCTGGGCCGCGCACGGGCTGTCCGCCGTAGTCGTGGAGGAGGACCGCAGGAGCGGGAAGCTCACGGCCGTTCCGCGGCACCAGCTCAACCGGCGCGTCACCGCCACCACCGAGTTCCGGCTCACCGGGCCCGTCGCCGGGTCCGACCTCGTGAAGACCTCCGCCGACCCGAGCGGCACCAAGGTGCTCGGCACCCTCAACAACTGCTCCGGTGGCGTCACCCCGTGGGGCACGACCCTGCACGGCGAGGAGAACTTCAACCAGTACTTCGCCAACAGCAGCCGGGCGACCGACAAGCGGTACGGCATCGGGACCGGGGCCAGCGAGCGGAAGTGGGAGAGGTTCGACAAGCGGTTCGACGTCGCCCAGGAGCCGAACGAGGCGCACCGGTTCGGGTACGTCGTGGAGTTCGACCCGTACGACCCCGCCTCCACGCCGCGCAAGCACACCGCGCTCGGGCGGTTCAAGCACGAGGCGGCGAACATCAGGATGACGGCGGACGGGCGGCCCGTCGTGTACACCGGTGACGACGAGCGGTTCGACTACTTCTACAAGTTCGTCAGCAGCAAGCGGATGAAGCGCGGGACCTCCCGGGCCGTGCGCGAGCACAACCTGTCGCTGCTCGACGAGGGCACGCTGTACGTCGCCAAGCTCACCGGCGACTCCCCGGCCATCGAGATCGACGGCACGGGCAAGCTGCCGAGCGACGGTGAGTTCGACGGCAGCGGTGAGTGGATTCCGCTGGCCACGGCCACCGCCGACGGTGCCGTCTCGCATGTGGAGGGCATGAGCGCCGAGGAGGTGTTCGTCTTCACGCGGCTCGCCGGTGACAAGGTGGGAGCGACGAAGATGGACCGGCCCGAGGACATCGAGCCGAATCCGGTGACCGGCAAGGTGTACGTCGCCCTGACCAACAACAGCAACCGGGGTGTCGGGTCCAACGCCAAGGCGGACGAGGCCAACCCGCGCAACGCCAACAAGCACGGGCACGTGCTGGAGCTCACCGAGCGGTGGAACCGGCCCGAGAGCACCAGGTTCGCCTGGTCGCTGTTCCTGGTCGCGGGTGACCCGGACGACCCGGCGACCTACTTCGCCGGGTTCCCGAAGGACGGCGTCAGCCCGATCTCCTGCCCGGACAACGTCGCCTTCGACCCCTACGGCAACCTGTGGATCTCCACCGACGGCGCCCAGCTCGGCTCGCACGACGGGCTGTTCGGCGTGGCGACCCGGGGTGAGCGGCGCGGTGAGCTGAAGCAGTTCCTGACCGTGCCGAAGGGCGCCGAGACCTGCGGTCCGATCATCCAGGAGCGGCGGGTCCTGGTCGCCGTGCAGCACCCGGGCGAGATCGACGGCGCGTCCGTGGAGAAGCCGGCCAGCACCTGGCCCGACGGGCCCGGCACCTACGTCCGGCCGGCTGTCGTGGCCGTGTGGCGTGCCGACGGGGGCGACATCGGCTGCTGAGCGGGCCGCACCGCGGTGACAGGGGGCGTCCGCCGGGCGTCCCCTAACCGTTCTCGTGCAGCGTGAGGTCCGTGACCACCGCCCGGTGGTCCGTGTCGGCCAGGTCCAGGACGCGGGTGCGGTCGGCCGCGAACTCCTCGGACACCAGCACGTGGTCGATCTGTGTGCCGAACGTCGGGGCGGTCGGGGCCGGCCAGGTGGCCGTGCGGTCGGCGCCGTCCAGGCGGGCGGCGTCGTACAGGCCGGTGTCGAGGATGCGGCGGAAGGCGGCGTGGTCCTGGGAGGCGTTGAAGTCGCCGGCCAGGACCAGGGGGGTGCCCTGGTCGGCGGCGGCCGCGTCGCGTACGGCGTCGAGTTCCCTGTTCCAGAGGTCCACCTGGCCGGGCAGCGGGGGCATGGGGTGGGCGAGCTGGAGCCGTACGGGGTGTCCGTGCACGTCGGCGATCGCGCCGGGCATGCCCATCGTTGCGCGCACGCCCTCCGTGGGGCGGAGCGGGTGGCGGCTGAGGATGACGGAGCCTTCGGAGCCGCCGCCCTCGACGGCGTTGCGGTGCGGGTAGTCCCGGGACAGGTCCGCCTTCAGCCGGGCGTCGCACGTGTACTCGCACTCCTGTACGAAGACGAGGTCCGGTTTCTCGCGCCGGACGGCGGCGACCAGGGAGCCGGTGCCCTGGCCGAACTCGACGTTCGAGGTCAGCACGCGCAGCTCGGCGACCGGGCGACCCGCGGGATCCCCGGTCTTGCCGTACGGCTCGATGAACCAGGCCAGCAGGCCGAGCACGACGACTCCCCAGAGCGTCCCGAGCCACCAGCGGGACAGCAGGGTGAGCAGCAGCGCCAGGGCCGTGGGTGCGAGCAGCCAGGGGAGGAAGGCGAGGACCTGCGGGACGGGGGTGATGCCGTCGCTGTCGGCGGCCCGGAAGCCGACGATCACGCTCACCCCGGCGAGCAGCAGCCCCGCGCACCAGGCGCCGAGCCGCCGTCCGGGGGGCCGGCGCTCCGGCCCGTCGGCGGTGGCGGTCCACTCGGCAGCGGCGGTGTCCAAGGCCCGGCCCTCCGTTCACGGGGTGCGATGCCCGAATCCTCCCTCAAAGACGGGGCGGGGCGGGGGAAGGTTGCCGCTCGTCGACGCGGGCCAGGAAGTCCGCCAGTGCCCGGTCGAACTCCGCCGGGCGTTCCAGGTTCGGCATGTGGGCCGTGCCCTCGATGACGTGCAGGACCGCGTCCGGGAGGGCCGCGTGCATGGCCCGGGCGTCGGAGACCGGTGTGAAGGTGTCGTCGGCCCCGACGACGACCAGGGCCGGGACGGCGACGCGGGTGAGCAGGGCGCCGTAGTCGGGGCGGCGGGCGCGGGCGCGCAGGGCCGCGGCGGCGCCCTCGGGGGAGGTGGCCGTCATCATGCGGTGGACGTGTGCCTTGACCTCGGCCGGGGCGTACGGGGCGACCATCCGCTCCAGGACCTCGTCGGCGTAGCCGCGCATGCCTTCCGCGAGGAGGCGGTCGGCCATGGCGTCGCGGGTGCGGACGCCCTGCGGGGTCTCGGCGGAGGGGAAGGTGTCCGCGAGGACCAGGCCGCGGACGCGCTCGGGGAAGAGGCGGTAGCAGTCCATGACGATCTGGCCGCCCATCGACAGGCCCGCCAGCACGCAGGACTCCACCTCCAGCTCGTCCAGCAGGGCCTCGATGTCCCGGGCGAACCCGGAGAAGTCCGTGACGGCCGGGGCGGTCGGGGAGGCGCCGTAGCCGCGCAGGTCGGGGGCGATGACGCGGCGGTCCGCCGAGAACGTCCGGAGCTGCGGGGTCCACATCGTGCGGTCGAAGGGGTGGCCGTGGACGAGGACCAGGGGAACCAGAGGGACAACCGGCTGCCGGGGTGAGACGGGGCCTTTGTCCTCGTATGCGAGGAAGGGTGCCATGACGTCGACCCTAGGCGGCCCAACTACTCGGTGCAATAAGATCTTTGCTCTCGGTGCAATCCGAGATTCAGGGTGCACGGTTCTAGGTCCAGAGGGGGAGACCGACCGATGGGTGACTACCGGCGTATCGCCGACCGCATCGCCGACGACATCGCCGGCGGGCGGCTCAAGCCCGGGCAACGGCTGCCGCCGCAGCGGGCGTTCGCCCGGCGCCGGGGCATCGCCCCGTCGACGGCCGGGCGGGTGTACGCGGAACTGGTGCGGCGCGGGCTGGTCGTCGGCGAGGTCGGGCGCGGCACGTTCGTGCGGGCCGCTCCGGCCGGGCCGGAGGGGCGGGCGCTCATCGAGGCCCGTCCGGGCGCCGTGCCCGTCAACCTGGAGCTCAACTACCCGTCCGCGCCCGGCCAGCCGGAGCTGCTCGCCCCCGTGCTCGCGCCGCTGCTGCGCCCCGACGTGCTGGCCGAGGCCCTGCTGCCGGCGGCCGCCACCGGCACCGCGGCCGCCCGGGAGGCCGCGGCCGCCCTCCTCGCCACCCCGGGCTGGCGCCCCGGCCCGGAGCGGCTGCTGTTCACCGGCAACGCCCGCCAGGCCATCGCCGCCGTGCTGGCCTCCCTGGTCCGGCCGGGCGGCCGGGTCGGCGTGGAGCAGCTGACGTATCCGCTGGTCAAGGAGATCGCGGCCCGGCTGGGCATCACCCTGGTGCCGCTGGCGGGTGACGCGGCCGGGCTGCTCCCGGAGGCCGTCGCCGCCGCGCACCGGTCGGCGCGGCTGTCCGCCCTGTACGTGCAGCCGACGCTGCACAACCCCACGTCCCTGACGACGGGCCGCACCCGGCTGCTGCAACTCGCCGGGCTGGTGCACGACTTGGACCTGCCCGTGGTGGAGGACCGCATCTGGTCCTTCCTCCACGCCCCCGGCGATCCCTTCGCCGTGCACGCCCCGGCCCTCACCCATGTCGTGGACGGCCTCTCCAAGCGGGTCGCCCCGGGGCTCACGGCCGGCTTCCTCGTCGTGCCGCCGCACCGGGTCGCCGCCGTGGCCGACGCGGTGCGCTCGGGCGGGTGGAGCGCGGGGCGGTTCGCGCTGGAGGCGGCCGTGCGGTGGGCCGCGGAGGGGACGGTGGCGCGGCTGGTGGAGGCCAAGCGGGCCGACGCGGCCCGGCGCCAGCGGATCCTCGCCGAGGAACTCGCGGGCTTCGCGGTACGGTCCGACCCGCACGCCTACTTCGCCTGGTGGGAGCTGCCCGCCCCCTGGCGCGCGGACACCTTCACGGCCGCGGCCGCCGCGCACGGCATCGCCGTCACGCCCGGCCCCGCGTTCGCCGTCTCCCCCGGCCACACGCCCGACGCGGTCAGGCTCGGGCTCGCGTCGGCTCCGGAGCCGGATCTGCGCCGGGCCCTGCGGACCCTCGCGCACGTCGCCGCGCGGCGAGCCGGGGACCGTACCGTCCCGTGAGCCACGCGCCGAGCGCCACCGCGAGGCCCAGGGCGCACAGCAGCCAGGACATCGAGCGCAGGGTGGCGGTGAGGGCGTCGTAGACCGCGCCCGCCGCGGGGCGGTGCGGGGCGTCGTGCAGGTCGGCGAGGGTGAGGCGGCGGCCGATCGCGACGGCGAGGACCAGCAGCGCGCCGCCCAGGGCCGTGCCGAGGCCGAGGGCGGTGACCGCGCGGCGGCGGCAGGCGGCGACGGCGATGCCGGTGGCGGCGAGGACGGCGGCGGCGAGCGGCAGCCAGAAGGCGGCGGTGTCCAGCACGTGGAACCCCTTGCGCAGTCGGTCCGCGTCCGCGGCCGGGAGCACCGGGACGCGCAGGTGCGTGACCGGGATGCGGTGGGCGAACGGCACGTGGTCGGCGGAGAGCCGGTGTCTGACCCGGCTGACGACCGGGGCGATGTCGACGGTGACCGGGCCCCGGTGCGCGGCGTCCTCGCGCAGGGCGCGCAGCACGGCGGCGTGGACGGCCCGGTTCGCCGCGTCCCAGCCCGTGCGGTACGCCTCGGTCCGGGTGAACGACCACAGCGCGTCACGCACGAAGGGTTCGGCCGCGCCGGGCGGCGGACCGGTGTCGAACCTGTGTCCGACTTCCCGCAGGAGGCCGTCCCCGACGGCGTCCGCCACCGCGCGCCGCACGTCCGGGTCGGCGGCGAGCGGCGCCATCGTACGGACGTAGCGGCCGGTGTCGGTCAGCCCGTGCGCCGCCCAGGACGCCAGCGCCCCGAACGGCAGGAGCAGGCACGCGAGGGCCAGCAGAACGGCCGACAGGACGTTCCGCGGTCGTGGGGGCGCCTTGGCGGGTACGGGCGCCCGGTCGCGCTCGGACACCCCTCCAGGCAAGGCGCACCGGGCCCGGTCCGCGAGCCGGATGACTGCATTCGGCCCCACAGGCCGAGCCGGACGGGCGCCCGGGAAGCCCTACCGGCACCGGATCAGTCGACGCGGCGGCCCGCGGCGTCCTCGTGCGTGTAGGAGCGGTAGAACAGCGTCGCGAGGACGCCGGCCCCGACCACCGCCCCCAGCCCGGCCGACTTGAGCACGGACTCGTCGGACTGGCTGATGAGGAAGCCGACCGCGCAGCCCGTGAACACGAACCAGACCAGCGCGCGCAGCTCGCGCCCGAGCCGGGGGGCCACTTTCCACAGGGCGGCGAACACCACGGCGAACACGAGCGCCGTGAGGAAGCCGAACAGCAGGTTCCAGCCCGTGATGGGCCCGGAGTCGCGCCGGTTGGCGGCGGCCCAGTAGCCGTAGACCAGCCCGAGGACGACGGGCAGCGCGACCTTCGCGGCGGCGTGGGTCCGCGCGCTGAACACATCGGGCCTGCGCCGCTGCCGGGTCGCCCCGCGTGAGGCGGGTGCCGCATGAGCCATGAGAGCTCTCCTCTCTCTCCCTGCCCCTGCCTCCAGGGCACACCGCCGTGCGAGCGCGGGCAAGTCGGCGGAGCGCCGCACACCGCGACGAGAGGGGCGAAGCACCCGAAGGCGGGCGTTTGCGGTCCTGGGGCTCACCTTTGCAGCCGCAGCGGTTACGGTGCTGACGTACGTGATCGACACAGGGGGAGGGGCGATGCCCGGAACCGTGCTGCTGCTGGCGGCCTCACCGGTGGGCAAGGGGCGCCTGGTGGACGCCGCCTCCGTGCTCCCCGTCCTGGCCGCCGTGCCGCCCGCCGTGCTGGCCGGTACGGACACCGCGAACGTCGTCGAACTCGCCGACCCGCTGGAACCACAGGCCGTCCTCACCCGGCTGCGGGCCGCCGCCGCGGCCCCCGGACCGCTCACCGTGTACGTCACCGGGCAGCTCCAGCTCGACCGCCGCCAGCGCCTGCCCCACCTGGCGCTGGCCCGCACCACCCCCTCCACCGCCCGCTACACGGCCTTCCCCTGGCACTGGTTCCGGGAGGAACTGCGGCTGAGACCCGCCGGGGCCACGACCCTCCTGCTCGACCTGCACGCGGACGCCGAGACGTGGGAGCTGCTGCGGACCACACCCCTGGACTCCGGCCGGGGCAACGCCGTGCACGGGCGGATCGCGCCGCCGCCGTCCCGGCGCACGGTCGCGGCACCGGCGTACATGAAGGCCGTCGCGACGATCCTGCGCAGCGGGTTCCGGCCGCCGGCGGAGCAGTTGCACCAGCAGGCCCTGGCCCGGATCGCGCCCGAGAGCGCGGGCGCCGACCTCGTGGTGAGCACACCGGGCCCGACGGCCGGGGATCCGCACGCCGTCATCACCGCCGCCGTCCAGGCCGGCCGCCACTCCGACGCCGACGCGCTCGCCGCCCGGCACCAGCAGGCCGCCGTCGCCGCGCACGGGCCCGCCTCCGAGGAGGCCCTGCACTGGGCGGAGGTCCGGGCCGACCTGGCGATGTTCGCCGGGGACGCGGCGCGCAGCTGCCGCACCTGGCTGACGATCGCCACCGCCCGCCTGAACGCCGGGCAGGCGCCGGACGCGCCCGCCGTCGAGGCCGCCGTGGACCGGGCGCACCACCAGTGGGGCCAGGTCCGCGACACCACGCGGGCCCGCGAACTGGGCGCGGCGCTCGCCGAGTTGCGCGGGCGGGTCCCCGGGCGGCGCGAGGGGGCGCTCGATCATGTGCAGCGGCAGTTGAGGCAGTTGCAGACCCAGCCCTGAACACGCGTGCGCCGTGTGCGCCTGGCGTGAAGGGGGCGCGCAATCGCTTGCACGGGTCGCGTCACAGGTCTGCCGCCGAGGCCTGACCCGGTGTCATGATGGCGAGCATGACAGAGGGGGACCAAGTGGCTGTCTTAGGCGTACGCGTGCGGCTGGGCGCCGGCGCGACCGTGGACGATGTCAGAGCCCTGAGGACGTGGCTGGAGCGGGAAGAGTCGCTGGAGGAACTCGTCGCCACCGGGCAGCTCAGCATCGAGGAGCAGGCCGGCACGGACGAGGCCGACGGGCGGCTCGGGCCGGACATCGAACTCGTGCTGAAGGTACTCGGTGACGTCGTCACGGTCGCGGCCCTGACCGAGTACACCGCACGCGCGGTGAAGACCTGGACGAACAACCGCCGCAGGCTCCAGCGCGGCGATCCCGACCCACAGATCCGCTCACTGGACCCCGACGGGGAGTAGGCCGGTGAGCCGCTACGACCCGCGCGGCAGGGGGAACCGGGCGCTGCTGGTCGGAGTGTCCGAGTACGACCACACGGCGCCGGATCCACAGGGCGTCAACGGCCAGCTCCCCGCCGTGCGGCGCAACCGGACGAGCCTCGAGAACGCCCTGAACCGGGGCAACGTGTTCGGCGCGGGTGAGGTGCGGGCCCTGGCCTCGCCGACCCCGGACGAGTTCACGGGAGCGCTGCACCAGGCCTGCGAGGAGGCCCGGGGGCTGCTGCTGCTCTACTTCGCCGGGCATGCCGTGACCTCCACCTCCGGCAACGAGCTGCACCTGCAGCTGCGCACCGCTCGGGTGCTCACGGGCCAGGGCCTGCCCGGCTCGGTCAGCTTCAGCCAGGTGCTGGGCGAACTCGCCGAGAGCAAGGCCGAGCAGGTGGTGGTCATCCTCGACTGCTGCTACGCGGGTAACGCCGCCGGTATCTGGCACCGCTTCGACGACCCGAAGCGGAAGAAGCACAAGATCCTGCTGCTGATGAGCGTGCAGCCCAACCGCTGCATCCTGGGCGGGAACGCCGACATCGCGACGCCGTTCACGCGCGAGATGGTGCACGTCCTCGACGGCGGCGGGGAGGTGTGGCTCTCCCAGCTGTACGACGCGGTGAAGCAGCGGATGGCCGAGGCCAAGTACAAGGCCGAGGACAACGACCCGCAGCGGCCGCAGGCCCTGGCCCCGCCCTGGAACCGGGACGACGTGCTGCTCGCCGCGGGCCCGCTGCCCTGGCCTCGGGTGGACCCGGACCGCGACCGGTTCGCCCGGCTCCGGAAGCTGCTCGCCCGCCCCCGGAAGATGTTCGACCGGCTCGGCCGTACCGCCCTGTCGGTGCTGCTGGCGCTGGTCGCCACCGGCGCCGGCGGCTACGGCGTCCTGGTCCTGACCGGCGACTCCGGCCCCTGCGAACCGCCCCCGGAGCTGCGCGTACTCACCGACCCCGACCTGGAGCCGGCGATGCGGGCGGCGGCGGACACCTACCTCGCCTCGGCGGCCAACACCACCGACGAGGGGTGCCGGCGCAGCGGCATCACCGTCTACAGCGCGGGCGCCGCCCACGTGGTGACCGCCCTGCGCGAGGATTCCGACCCGTGGCAGCAGCCGCGTGACGACCTCAACCCGCAGCGGGACATCGGCCCGCAGCCGGACGTGTGGATCCCCGCGACCCGCGCGGACGTCGGCCGGGCCACCGAGGCGCAGGTGGGCCGTGTCTTCGCCCGGCTGGAGCCGGACGCCGAGCCGCTCGCGTACTCGCCCGTCGTACTGGCCGTCCCGGAGGACCTCGGTGCTGACCTGCCGCCCACCCGGCGGTCGCTGACGGAGCTGATCAACGCCCTCGAGCAGGCCGACCCCAAGGCCGAAGTGCGCAGGCCCGACCCCGAGTTCGGCGACTCGGCGCTGCTGGCGACGGTGGGGCTGTACGGCGACGGGGCCGATGTGCGCCGCGCCGAGCAGCTCATCGACCGGGCCGGACGGCCCGAGTCCTCGGCCGTCAGGCTGCTGTGCACGCTGCCCGAGGACGACGCCGCGGACGGCCGCAGCGCGGTCCTGGTCCCGGAGTTCCTGCTCAGGAGCGGTGTCGGCTGCCATTCGCTGACGCGCGCCGAGCGCACCGCCGCCTACCCCGACGACGTACCCGGACTGGAACCGACGTTCGTGCGGGTGCGCTGGGAGGGCGGTGACAAGGACGCGCAGGCACGGGAC
Source organism: Streptomyces sp. NPDC006140 (assembly GCF_040628815.1). Taxonomy (NCBI): domain Bacteria; kingdom Bacillati; phylum Actinomycetota; class Actinomycetes; order Kitasatosporales; family Streptomycetaceae; genus Streptomyces; species Streptomyces sp. NPDC006140. Next base: position 87,946 of record NZ_JBEXTS010000015.1, read on the forward strand.
GACGAGGTGGACCGGTTCCGCGACTGGCTGACGGGCGAGGACGGCCGGAAGGTGCTCGGCGAGCACGGGTTCAGGTCCGCGACGGGCGAACGCGGCCTGCTCGGCGGGAAGGCGGCCGAGCACGGGCTGACCGCTTCCGTCCCGCCGGCGGACTCCGCCGACGCGACCCGGCTGGACAGGACACTCGAGTCGTACGGCAACGCGCACGGACCCGGCCGGGTGCTGTACCTCCTCGACAGCTCCGGCTCGATGGCCGGCCTGTGGGACGGCCCCAGCGGCGGCCCCGGCATCCTCAAGCAGACGCTGACGGGGCTCGGCCGGGGCGACGAGTACGGGATCTGGGCGGTGCACGGCCTCAAGGGCCGCACGCACACCGAACTGCTGGACTTCGGCACGCACCCCCGCGCGCGAGGGGAGAACGCCCTCAAGACCGGCAAGGGCGGCGCCGAGGTGCGGGACGCGGAAGCCGATCCGCACGCCGCCCTGCTGGACGCGCTGGCGTTCATGCGGGAGCGCGGTGCCTCCGACGAGCGGCCGCAGCTGATCGTGTACCTCACCGACGGCGAGGACGACGAGCGCCTGACCGGCGACCGCCTCCGCGAGGTGGAGGAGCGGGCCCGCACCTCGGGGGTGCCCGTGGTCATGGTGACGCTGAACAGCGGGGGCTGCGACCGGGACCGCCCCGGCACACGCGTCGCTGAGGCCGCCCAGGGCCGCTGCCTGGACGCCGGGGACGACCTCGTGCCCGCGCTGCGCGACGAGGTCGCCCGCACCGGAATGGGGGAGGAATGATGGCCCGACGCCTGCCGGCGGCCGCGCTGGCGCTGCTGTCCTTGCTGTCACTGGCCGCCTGCACCGGCGGTGACGTGCGGGAAGAGCCGACGGCAGCCGACGACCGGCGCCCGATCGTGGTGGCCAGCGGCCAGGACGTCACCGGCAAGAACGGCATACGGCAGCAGCTCATCGACGCCTGGAACGCCGGGGAGAGAGCACAGGGTTACGAGGCCCGGCTGGTGGAACTGCCCGGCTCCGCCGACCAGCAGCGCAGCCAGCTGCTCGGCGCCCTCCAGTCGGGCAGCGCCGACTACGACGTGGTCAACCTGGACGTCACCTGGGTCCCGGAGTTCGCCGCCGCGGGTCTGGTCCGTCCGCTGACCGACGCGGCCGTCAGGGCGCCCGACGACATCATCCCCTCCGTCGACAGCACGTCGTACTGGGACGGCAAGCGGTACGCGGTCCCCTTCAACAGCGACGCGGGCCTGCTGTACTACCGCAAGGACCATCTGCGCAAGGCCGGTGTCTCCCGGGCCGACCTCGGCGACGACGAGATGACCTGGGACGAGCTGCGGCGCATGTTCGACGCCGTGAACGGCGTCGGCACCCAGGCGGACTGGACCACCCAGCTCGCCGCCTACGAGGGCCGGACCGTCAACGCGATCGAGGCGTTCGCCTCGGCCGTGCCGGGCTTCGAGCTGACCGACGCGGACGGTGAGTACACCGCCGACGAGGAGCAGTTGACGGCCGGGGTGACCGAACTCCGCGAGCGCACCGTGTCGCCGTACACCCTCAAGGAGGCCTCCGCGTCCCGCGAGGGCGAATCGCTCAGCGCCTTCGCGGAGGGCCGTACGACGTTCCTGCGGCACTGGCCGTACGTCTACCCGACCCTGTACGAGACCTTCAAGGAGGACCTCGGGGTGGCCCGGCTGCCCGGCAAGGCCGTGCTCGGCGGCCAGAACCTGGCCGTCACCTCGGCCACGTCCGAGCGGCGGGCCGCGAAGGCCGCCGAGCTGATCGCGTTCCTCACCGACCCCGACAGCGAACGCTGCCTGCTGCGCGCCGGGTTCGCCGCGACCCGCGTCTCCGCCTACCAGGAGGCCGGTATCGCCCCGGCCTGCCGGCACGCCCACGCCTACGCCGAGGGCCCCTCGGCGTCCCCCACGGGCGAGAGCGCCGAACGCACGGCGCCCGACCGGATCGCAGGCGGCCACAGCTACTCCCGAGACATCCTGCTCCCGGCCCTCCGCAAGGCGGTCCACCGCCCGCGCACGCCCCTGTACGGCGCGGTCACCCAGACCCTCATCACCGAACTGGACGCCCTGTACGGCCCCCGGGCCGAAACGGACCGCCCGGGGAACGCGGAACTGGGCAAGCGCCTGCACGAGGCGCTGCGCAAGGTCCTGTCGAACCAGTGACGTCAGCCGGGGTGGGCCGCCGGCCGGGGCCGCGACGCCGGCGACTGGCGGTGGGGCGACTGGATCAGCAGCTCGCGGAGGACGCGGCGGCCCTTCTCGTCCAGTCCGGCGACGAACCGCTCGTGGTCGGCGGGGACCGCGGCCCCCGCGAAGGCGACGAGGTTGACGTAGCGCTTCACCAGATGGGGATCCGGCTGGAACAGCTCGGCGTAGCGCGAGAGGGGACGCCGGGAGACTTGCCGGGCCTGTTCCAGCACGCCTGTCGGGGACACCCGCGGACCGGCGTCGGCCCCGACGATGAGCCGGGCTATCACGCCGAGTGACGCATGCAGGTCTTCGGCGCACAGGTAACCGAACTGGTCGCAGGTGTACTTCGAGCAGCGCCAGTAGGGAAGCATCCAGGGCATGACGAACGTCAGCCACCTCAGGTAGTCGAGAACGACCACGGAGAGGGTCAGCCGCCCGTGCCGGGCCTTGAGCCAGCCGATGTAATGGCCCAGCAGGAAACGCAGGGACGCGGGCCCGTCATCCTGAAGGGCGGCCGCCAATTCCCCTTTGATGAGGAGCACCCGCGTCCCGAGCAGGCTGGTCACTTCCATATTGCCTTTGACGTCGTCGAGGATGTAGACGTCGACGGGCCGGTGGTAGTCGAGTCTCCGTCGGAGCTCGGCGATTTCCGCGTGGATCTCCGGGAAACTGTCGGGTGTCACCTTGATCGCCTGGCCGAGAAGCCGCGCTTTCCGCATGCGGTGGAAGAGCCACTCGGAACCGATGACGAAGAGGATCGCCAGGAGGAGGAACAGAAGGCCTGTACCGCCCCCCGGCGCCATCGCGATGACCAGGGCGATGAAGAACGCGATCCACACGGTGCCCACGGCCACGACGAGCCGGGCGCGTTCATGCGGATGTCGTGCGAGCGAATACCGGATATGCGGCTGGGCATCCGGGACAAAGGGATGGGCCATGATTCCTCAGCTCCCTCCGTCCCATTCTCCTCCTGACGTGCCCGTTTCGCCTGCGGAGGGGGGGCGAGGGCGGCGCCGCGCCCGGTGGGTCAGCGGGTGTTGGTGACCGGCTGGGGGGCCTGTTGGGGGGCCGTGGCCCGGGCCGGGCCCGCGTTTGCTGCCAGCAGGAGGGTCGCGACGGCGACCACGGCGGCGGCGAAGCCTCTGGCGTACCGCTCGGCGGTGCGTGTGCGTTCGAGCACGGCGACCTCGCAACAGGGGCGGCGACTATGACGGGAGCGTATTAAGCGAGTCCGACACTGCGGCTTAACACTCCGTTTAACCTAGGGGCTGTCCAGGCCGAACGGCAAGAGGCACAGGGGGAGTTGGCGTGGGGGAACGTGACGATCCGGGGACCATCGGCCGCCGGGTGCAGCGGTTGCGTACCGAACGCGGGCTGACCCAGCGGCAGTTGGCGGAGCCCGTGTACACCCCCGCCTACATCTCCACCCTGGAGTCCGGCCGGGTGCGCCCTTCCGACGACGCCCTGCGGCATCTCGCCGAGCGGCTCGGCGTCGCCTTCGACGAACTCGCCAGCGGGCACTCGGCGCGGCTCGTCACCGAGCTGCGGCTGCGGCTGACCGAGGCGCAGCGCACCCTCGCCGTCGGCGAGGCCGAGGCCGCGGCGGAGCAGTACGCCGGGCTGCTCGCCGAGGCCGAGACGCACGGCCTGGCCGCCGAGCAGGCCGCCGCGCTGCTCGGCCTCGGCGAGTGCGCCCTGGAGACGGGCGAACTGCCGGCGGGCCGGCGGTACTTCGAACGGGCCGAGGCCTGCCTGGCCGGCGCGCCCCTGCCCGCCCGGGTCCCCGCGCTGCGCGGCCGGGCCGTCGCGCACTACCTCGCCGGGGAACTCCGGTACGCCGTCTACCTGCTGGAGAGCACGCTCGACGAGCTGAACCGGGGCGGCCTGCACGACCCGGACGCCCTGCTGCTGCTCTACGCCAGCGCCATCGGCCCGTACATGGACATGGGCGCGCACGCCCGCGCCGCCCAGGCGGCCGAGTTCGCCCTCGCGCTCGCCCCGCAGTCCGGCGACCCCGCCCTGGTCGCCCGGATGCACCGGTCCGTCGCCCGCACCCTGGTCGCCGAGGGCCGCCTCGCCGAGGCCGACGCCTCGCTGGCCAAGGCGGCCGAACTGTACCGGGGCCTGCAACTGCGCACCGAACTCGCCAACTGCCACTGGATGCGCGGCTACGTCTACGCCCAGGACGGGCAACTGGAGCGCGCCGAGGAGGAGTTACGCCGGGCCCTCGGGATGCTGTCGGACAAGCGCGCCGCCCTGTACAGCAGCCAGGTCGCCGTGGAGCTGGCCGACGTGCTGCACCGGCGCGGCAGGTCCGACGAGGCCGCGGCCCTGCTGCACGACGTCCTCGGGCACCTGTCCCCCGAGCGCGGAGCCGTCCACTCCGCCGCCGCGCACCGGCTGCTCGGCATCATCGCCGAGGACGCCCGCCGCACCGAGGACGCCGAGGAGCACTACGTCCGCGCCCTGAGCCTGCTGGAGCGGGCGGGCGCGGCCGGGGACCTGGCCGACCTGTGCCGGCTGCTGGGCGACCTGCTGCGGCGCACCGGACGGGTGGAGGCGGCCCTGGACGCCTACCGGACGGGCCTGGGGCACCGTACGGCCCCCGGCACCACCACCCTCGGACCCGCGCCCGCACAGCCTCCTCTGTGAGGAAGCAACGGCGGCGCACAGCCGTGCGGGTTAGCCTCCTGCGGGGATGTGAACGATCAGGGCGGGGCGCGTGGAGAACCAACGGACGGTGGCCGACGGCATACGGCTGGGCCTGCGCGCCCTGGTGTACGCCGTCCTCGGGGGCGCCGCGCTGATCGCCGTCGTGACGGTGGTGTCGGTGCTCGGGCCGATGGTCGCGCTCGACCTGTACACCCCGCCCGTCGCGGCCTGGTGGACGGTGTTCACCGCGATCGCCGTCCAGGGCGTGCCCTTCCTGCTGCTGGGCACGGTCGTGTCGGCGGCGATCGGGGCGTTCGTGCCCGAGCGGGTCTTCACCCGGCTGCTGCCCCGCCGCGAGGTGCTCGCCGTGCCGGTCGCGGGAGCGGCGGGCGTCGTGCTGCCCGGCTGCGAGTGCGCGTCCGTGCCCGTGGCGGGCAGCCTGATGCGGCGGGGCGTCGCCCCGGCCGCCGCGCTCGCCTTCCTGCTGTCGGCGCCCGCCATCAACCCCGTCGTTCTGGTGGCGACCTCGGTCGCCTTCCCCGGGCAGCCGGAGATGGTCCTCGGCCGACTGGCCGCCTCGCTCGCCACGGCCGTGGTGATGGGCTGGCTGTGGGCGCGGTTCGGGCGGGAGGAGTGGCTGCGGCCGCCGAAGCGGAGCGGCGCGCACGCGCCGGGCGGCGGGCCGCGGGCCTTCGTCGCCGGGCTCCAGCACGACTTCCTGCACGCGGGCGGCTTCCTGGTGGTCGGCGCGGCGGCCGCGGCGACCTTCGCCATCGTCGTGCCGCGGTCGCTGCTGGAGGTGTTCACCGGATCGGCCTGGCTGTCGGTGCTGCTGCTCGCCCTGCTGGCGGTCGTGCTGTGCGTGTGCAGCGAGGCCGACGCGTTCGTGGCGGCGTCGCTGAGCGGCTTCTCGCCGACCGCGCGGCTGGCGTTCATGGTGGTCGGGCCGATGGTGGACCTGAAGCTGATCGCGCTCCAGACGGGCACGTTCGGCCGGGCCTTCGCGGTGCGGTTCTCGGCCGCGACCTGGGTGGTGGCGGTGGGCAGCAGCGTCCTGGTGGGGTGGTGGCTGCTGTGAGGCACTACGGACCGGCCGTACTGCTCACGCTCGTCGGGGCGGCGATCCTGCGGGTGTCGGCCTTCAGCGAGCTGTACCTGCGGTATGTGCAGGCGGGGTTGCGGCCGTATCTGGTGGTGTCGGGGGTGGTGCTGGTGCTGCTGGGCGTGGTGGTGGCGGTCCTGGCGCGAGCGGCCTGGGAGCGGGACGGCCACGACGACGTCCAGGGGGGCGACGACCACGACCAGGGCGGCGACGGCCGCGACCAGGGCGGCGACGACCAGGATCTCGGCCACGGTCATGAGCACGGCCCCGCCGGCCCCCGGGTCGCCTGGCTGCTCACCCTCCCCGCCCTGGCCCTGCTGCTCTTCCCACCGCCCGCCCTCGGCTCCTACAGCGCGCAGCGCGAGGCGGACCAGCGGGCGGCCCAGGGCGTCGGCACCTTCCCGGCGCTGCCCACCGGGGACCCGGTCGACCTCAGCCTCGGGGAGTTCGGCTCCCGGGCGGTCTACGACAGCGGCCGCTCCCTCGACGGGCGCACGATCCGGCTCACCGGCTTCGTCACCCAGGACGGCGACGGCACCTGGTACGTCACGCGCCTCCTCGTCTCCTGCTGCGCCGCCGACGCGTCGACCGCCAGGGCCGAGGTGCGCGGCGCCGACGCCCCGCCCGTCGACACCTGGGTCACGGTCACCGGCACGTGGCGTCCCGAGGGGGCGCTGGGCTCGGACGCCGCCTGGCCGCCGGTCGTCGACGCCACGTCCGTGCGGCAGGTGGCGCAGCCGGACAACCCGTACGAGAAGCGCTGACGCCGGACCCCGCCGCGAGGGCCGCGCTGGGGTTTCGCCCTACCCGCCTCGGGTAGTCGGGGCACGATTCCGGGAGGGCTCCGGGAGGGCTCGGAGCACGGTCGGGGCGGGCACCTGGTGCGGAGCGTGCGGAGTCGGCGCCGGGAGCCGGGAAGCCGGAACCGGGCCCGGTTCCTCGCGGCACCGGTCGTCCGCGGCGCCGGTCGTCAACGGGCGCGGTCGTCCACGGGGGCGGTCGTCCGCGGGGCTGTCGTGCCGGTCCGTCGTCGCCCCGGCCAAAGGGGCCCGCCCCGGAAGTCCGTCAAGCGTGCAGGCCGCGATGATCAGAGGAGGCGGTGGTCGTGCGCCCCAGGGACGATCTCGGAGGCGCCTCCGGCGGTGACCCCGGCGGTGACGCCGGTGGCCGCCGCGCCGGGGGCGGTGACCTGGACCTGGACGGGGCCCGGGCCGCCGACGCGATCGCCCGGGGCGTGCGCGGGGCCGAGCCGGCAGAGGTGCCGGGGCGGCTGTGCGAGGTGGCGGTCGACCTGCTGCCGGTGACCGGCGCCAGCGTGTCGCTGCGCAGCGACGGCATGCCCGTACGGCTGAGCGCGAGCAGCGAGCACGCCGCGCACTTGGCGGAGATCCAGGCGACCCTGGGCGACGGCCCCTGCCAGAGCGCGCTGGCGGCGGGGGAGCCCGTGCTGGCCTGCGACCTGACCAGGGGCCGGGACGCCGGACGCTGGCCCGTCTTCGCCCAGCAGGCCACGGCGGCCGGGGTACGGGCGGTGTACGCGGTGCCGCTGGGCAGCGACGCGGTGTGCGTGGGGACGCTCGACCTCTACCGCGACCGCCCGGGCGGCCTCACCGACCGCCAGTTGCACGTGGCGCTGCTCGTGGCCGGTGTCATGACGGTGGCCCTGATGGCGCTGCCCCGCGAGGCCGAGGCCGAGGCGCAGGGCGGGGAGGCGTGGCTGAGCGGTCTGGCCGCGGACCACCACGAGGTCTACCAGGCCGTCGGCATGATCATGGCGCAGCTCGGCGTCGGCGCCGACGACGCCCTGGCGCGGCTGCGGGGCGACGCCTTCGCGCGCGGGCGTACGGCGCTGGACGTGGCGCGCGACGTGATCGCCCACCGCAGGAGCTTCGACCGGGACTGACGAAGGGCCGGGGCACGTCAGATCTGTGCCCGCCCCTGTCTGCCGATCTCCACGAGCCGCTGTGTCCCGAGTTCCACGGCCTGCTGGGTGACCTCCGCGTACACCTCGTCGAGACCGCCGTGGGTGAGGACGATGGCCTCCTCGCCGACGCGCACGGCGGCGAGGTCCATGGTCAGGTACGTCAGCTCCCCCTCCTCCGTCTCGCCGGCCAGCGTCACCCGCAGGGCCTGGCGGGCGTCCCCCAGCGGCGGCAGCGGCAGGTCGCGGACCTCCACGCCCTGGACCCCGCCGCGGGTCGTCGAGGCCGTGAACTGGCCGCACCTGCCCGGCAGCGACTTCAGCCACTCCAGGGTGCGGTCCACGTCCGCCGGCGGGTGCGCGGCGACCTGGTAGCGCACCTGGGCGTCGGTCTCGGCGTCGTCGAACGCCGAGGTCGCGTGCGGGCCCTGCGGGACGCCGAACAGCTCCTCCGTGTACAGGGCGTCGAGCAGCCGCTGGCACTCCCCGTCCTCCGTGGTCGCCTTGAGCAGACCGTCCCGCCAGGTCCGGGCGCCCCGCGTCGGCCCCCACGGCTCCCCCAGATCGGCCTCGGTGATCAGCGCCGCCCGGGCCTGCGCCTCGGTGAGGGCGGCCCCCGGCCCGGCGGGCTGCTCGACGGCGGGCGAGGCGGCGGAGGCCGAGGCGGAGAACCAGCGCGGCCGCGGCTCGTCCTCGACGGAGCAGCCGGCCGTGGCCAGCAGGGCGGTCACGGACAGCGCGGAGGCCAGGAGGGCACGGGCGGCGGCCGGCGGGTGGGACATCGGGGTGCCTCCTGGTGGGGCGGGCCCGGTGGGAGCGGGCGGGCCAAGATCGGGTACTGCTCTTACGGCACCACCACGACCGCCCGCCCACCAGCGCGACGGGCCGTCCGGGTGAGGCCCCGGCGCGGCGACGCCACGGCGACCGCACGGGAACGGAAAATCCGTCGCCCGATGCCGACGCGGCCGCGCGGGGACGGAAAACCCGTCGCGCCGATGCCGACGCCGCCGCGCGGGGACGGAAAACCCGTCGCGCCGACGCCGCCGCACGGAACGGAAACCCGTCGCACCGACGCCGACGCCGCAGCTCGGGGCGAAAACGCGTCGCCCCGGCCCCGCTCCCCCTGCTACGGTCCCACCCATGAAGCGCGCCCAGTCGTTCCCGTCTCTCACGACGACGCCGGAGAGTGTCCCGGCGCGCTGACAGCTGACCTGAGTGTCCGAAGCCCCGGGGCGAGTGCCCCGGGGCTTCGTCGCGTGGTGCTCGTCCCAACCCTGGAGGAGCCACCATGCACGACCACCGCCGACTCGGCCGTGAACTGGACCTGTTCGACACCGACCCGCTGATGGGCGCGGGGCTGCCGTACTGGCTGCCCGACGGCGCGCTCGTGCGGCACACCCTGGAGGAGTACATCCGGGAGGCGGAGCGGCGGGCCGGCTACCGGCACGTGTACTCGCCCGTCCTCGGCAAACGCGAGCTGTACGAGATCTCCGGCCACTGGGACCACTACGGCGACGACATGTTCCCGCCGATGCAGCTGGGCTCCGAACAGGTCCTGCTGCGCCCCAGCCTCTGCCCCCACCACGCCCTGATCTACCGCTCCCGTTCCCGCAGCTACCGCGAACTCCCCCTGCGCATGGCCGAGCTGGGCGGCATGTACCGCTCGGAGCTGTCCGGCGTGCTCGGCGGACTGACCCGGGTGCGGGCCATCACCCTCAACGACGCGCACATCTTCTGCACCCTGGAGCAGGCCGTCGAGGAGGCGCGGGCCGCGCTGGAGCTGATCGGCCGGGCCTACGCCGACCTGGGCATCAGCGCGTTCCGCCACCGCCTGTCGCTGCCCGGCGAGGGCGGCAAGTACGTGGCCGACCCGGAGCTGTGGCGGCGGGCCACCGCGCTGCTCCGGGAGGTCCTGGACGGCTCGGGCATCCCCTACGAGGCCGCCGAGGGCGAGGCGGCCTTCTACGGCCCGAAGATCGACGTGCAGATCACCGACCCGGCCGGGCGGGAGGCGACCCTGTCCACCGTCCAGATCGACTTCCACCAGCCGGAGCGCTTCGACCTGCACTACATCGGCGCCGACGGGGCGAAGCACCGCCCGGTGATGGTGCACCGCAGCGTCATCGGCAGCGTGGAACGCGCGGTCGCCCACCTCATCGAGGCGCACGGCGGCGCGTTCCCACCGTGGCTGTCCCCCGTACAGCTGGTCGTGCTGCCGGTCGGGGAGGAGCAGGCCGGGTCCGCCCACGCCCTCGCGGACCGGGCCCGGGAGCTCGGTCTGCGGGCCGAGGTCGCCGGGCCCGAGCAGGGCACCCTCGCTGCCCGGATCCGCGCGGCCCGGCTGGTCCCCTACCAGGCGGTGATCGGCGGGCGCGAGGCCGAGGCCGGGCTCGTGGCACCGCGCCTGCGGGACGGCCGCCGGCCGGACGCACTGCCCGCCGGGGAACTGCTGCGGCGCATCGCGGACCGGGTGTCGGCACGCGGCCCCGGCCTCTGGGAACCGGCGTAGGACGGGCGCCGGGCCGGGGTCAGCGCGGGGCGCCCGGGAGGCCGGGGGCGGCGCGGGGCGTCCGGGAGGCCCGGCATAGGACGGGCGGCGGGCCGGGGTCGCCGCGGGGCGTTCGGGAAGCCGAGTCAGCGTGAGGCGTCCAGGAGGCCGGGCAGCGCCGGGCGTCCGGGAGGCCGGGGGTCGGCGCCGGGCGGCCAGAGGTCAGTCAGCGCGGGGCGTCCGGGAGACCGGGTCAGCGCGGGGCGTCCGGGAGGCCGGGGTCGGCGTCGGGCGGCCGGGTGGCTCGGGTCGGCGTCGGGCGGCCGGCAGGACACGTCAGCGCCGGGCGCCCAGGAGGCCGGGTCAGCGCGGGGCGTTCAGCAGGTCGGCGATCTGTTCGTGCAGTTCGTGTGGCAGGTCGAACGTCCAGCGTCCGGCCGCCTCGCCGGCCAGGTCCCGGCTCCAGCGCCAGCTGTGGCGCGCGGCCGTACGCACCTCCTGCTCGCGCGCGGCGGCCGTGGTGGAGACGTAGCGGTCGCGGTCGGCGGCCGGCAGGTCCTGCTCCAGGGCGCGGCTGGGCGTGAGCCAGTGGGCGGTGCTGCCGCGCAGCAGGCGGCAGAGCTGGAGCTGCAGCGGGGCGACGACGGTGTGCAGCCCCGCGTGGGCGCGGGCGATCTCGCCGCGGGCCAGGAGGTGGGCGACCATCAGCGTCCAGTTGGCCAGTTCGTCGGTGAGCTGCCGGGCGGTGGACGCCGGCTCGGGCGGGCGGAACTCGGCCAGCTGCCGGGCGGCCCGCGTCAGCCGTCCGGTGCGGTCGAGCAGGACGGCGTCGTCGGGCTTGGGCAGGTGCACCTGGCCCTGCCAGGTGGGGACTTCGTCGATGCCGGGCCCGGCGGGGGTGAGGTGGAACTCGCCGCGCATGAGGTCGTCGAAGACGACGGCGAGGATGCCGTACATGTTGGTGTACGCGAGCCGGAGGGGCGCGAGCTGCTCCAGGAAGGCGCGGCCGTCGAAGCCGTCGGCCTGGTCGTCCTGGATGTACAGGTACGCCTCGATGTCGGAGTGGGCGTCGGCCTCGCCGAGGGTCCACGAGCCGTAGAGGAGGACGCCTTCCAGTCGGGGATCGGCGTGGGCGAGCTCGCGCAGGCGGTCGATGCGGTCGTCGAGGGTGGGGGAGGCGGAGGGCATGGGCGCGATGCTAGGCAAGGTGCTTCCGAAACGCAGCTGATTTCCCGTCAGGCCGCCGTCCAGGGGCGGAGCTTGTCGGGGTTGAGGACGGCCCAGATGCGGGTGATGCGGTCGCCCGCGACGTCGAACGCCAGCACCGACACGGTGACGCCGTCCTTCCGGGCCATCAGGCCGGGCTGGCCGTTGACCGCGCACTCCTGGAGCGTCACGCCGGGGACCGCGCGGGCCCGGTCGACGAAGAAGCGCGCGATCTGCTCGGCGCCCTCGACCGGGTGGAGCGCGGCCGTGGCGAGTCCGCCGCCGTCGCCGGTCGCGGTGGCGTCGGGGGCCAGCAGGCCGATGAGGCCGTCGATGTCCTGGGCCTCCCAGGCCTGCCGGAAGGAGCGGACGAGGCCGGCCCGGTCGGCCGCCGGGGGCGCGGGAGGCCGGGCCGCGCGCACGCGGCGGCGGGCCGAGGAGGCGAGCTGGCGGCAGGCGGCCGGGGTGCGGCCGACGATCTCGGCGACCTCGGCGAAGGAGTAGCGGAACACGTCGTGCAGGACGAACGCGACCCGCTCGGCCGGGGTCATCGACTCGAGCACGACGAGGAAGGCCATGCTGACGGACTCGTCGAGCGTGACGCGGTCGGCGGGATCGGCCGGGTCGGCCGGGGTGCCGCCCCACCGCCCGCTGACCCACTCGGTGCGGCTGGGCAGCGGCTCCGGGACCCATGCGCCCACGTACCGCTCGCGTCTGGCCCGGGCCGAGCCCAGCAGGTCGAGGCAGACGCGGCCGGCGACGGTCGTCAGCCAGGCGCCGGGGGAGTCGATGGCGTCCCGCTGCCCCGGGGTCAGGGCGTACCAGCGGGCGTAGGTCTCCTGCACGACGTCCTCGGCCTCGGCGAGCGAGCCGAGCAGCCGGTACGCGAGGTTGAGCAGCTTCCGCCGCTCGCGGGTGATCGCGCTCAGGTCGTCTGCGGGTCCGGACGGTGTGCTCATGGTGCGGCTGGCTCCCTCGGTCGCGCGGGTCCTCACCTCTTCGACGGGACAGCGCCCCGGAATGTGAGGCCGGACCGCGCCGCCTCACATTTTCCGGGGCTGTGTCGTCGTACCGCAGAGACCCGCACCAGGCCTTCCCTTCCAGGAGACACCACCATGACGACCACGAGCACACTCGGCGAACTGACCGGCGACTACGTCCTCGACCCCGCCCGCACCCGCATCGGTTTCGTGGCGCGGGCCCTGCTCGTCAGCAAGGTGCGCGGCACGTTCGGCGCGTTCGAGGGCGGCGGGCGGCTGGACGGCGACGACCCGTCGAGGTCCGCCGTGCGGCTCGCGATCCGCGCGGAGAGCATCCGGACCGGCAATGACAAGCGGGACGACCATCTGCGCGGGGGCGACTTCCTCGACGCGGCCGTCCACCCGGCCCTCACCTTCGCCTCGACCCGGGTGGAGCGGGCCGGCGCGACGGGCTTCAGGGTCACCGGTGACCTGACCGTCCGCGGCGTGACCCGCCCGGTCACCGTGGACGTCGAACTGACGGGCTCGGGGAACGACCCGCAGGGCGCCTTCCGGGTCGGTTTCACCGGCCGGGCGACCATCGACCGCGACGACTGGGGCGTGAGCGGGGCCCGGGGCATGGTCGGCCGGAAGGTGGCGCTGGAACTCGACATCGCGGCGATACGGCGGCCCTGAGCAGCCTTACGGCGGCCCTGAGCACCCATACGGCAGCCCTGAGCAGCCTTGGCGGGGCACCTTGCGCCACCGGGGGCGTCGTCCGCGCGCCTCCCGGTCGTAAGGTCGCTGGTACGGCCCCCGCCCGGGGAGAGCCGCAGCGGAAGGAGTCCTCGCCGTGACGGACGGTCAGCGCATCCCGGTGGTCATCGACTGCGACACCGGCGTCGACGACGCCCTCGCCCTGCTGTTCGCCGTCCGGCACCCGGCGCTGGACGTGCGCGCGATCACCTGCGTGGCCGGGAACACGGACGTGGAGGGCGTCGTCCGCAACACCCTGACCGTGCTGGAGCAGGCCGGCGCCCCCGACATCCCGGTCGCCCGGGGCGCCGAGCGGCCGCTGATCGAGGCGCCCCGCTCGGCGCGGCACGTGCACGGCCACGACGGCATGGGGGACCTGGGGCTGCCGGCCCCGGCCCGCAGGCCCGCCGACGTGGACGCGGTGACGCTGCTGCGCCGCGAGATCCTCGCCTCCCCGCGCCCGGTCACCCTCATCCCCACCGCGCCCCTCACCAACATCGCGCTGCTGCTGCGCACCCACCCGGAGGTGGTGCGCAACATCGAGCGGATCGTGTTCATGGGCGGCGCGGCGGCGGCCGGGAACGCCTCGCCCGTCGCGGAGTTCAACGTGTGGCACGACCCGGAGGCGGCGGCGATCCTGCTCACCGCCGGGGTACCGATCACCATGTACGGGCTGGACGTGTTCACCCGGGTCGTCGTCCCGGCGGCGGACGTGCGCAGGCTGCGTGCGAGCGCCGAGCCGGGCGCGCGGCTGGCCGGCGACCTGCTCGCGCACCGCCCGGCGCACCCGGGCAGCCGCCCCGACGACCCCGAGGAGACGGCCGGCGGCCTCGGTGACGCGGGCGCGGTCTGCGCGGTCGCCGACCCCGAGGGCCTGACCACCCACCGCCTCCCCGTCGAGGTCTCCCTCGCCCCGGGCCCCACCCGCGGCATGACGATCGTCGACCGCCGCCCCCGCCCCGGCGAGTCCGAGATCCACGAGGGCACCCGCGAACAGCCGCTGGTGGACGTGGGGCTGGACGTGGACGTGGAGCGTTACGTGAAGCTGTACCTGTCGACGGTCGAGGCCGGCTGACCGCGAGCGGCACACGGACGGCCGCCCCGTCGTCCTCGGGGGAGGACGACGGGGCGGCCGTTCACACGTGGGGTGACCCGGGTTTCTAGGCGTTGCCGCGCTTCGCCGCGCGTCGACGGGTCACGACCAGCATCGCCGCGCCGCCCGCGAGCAGGGCCGCCGCGCCGAGGGCGATCGGGCCGGTGCTGCTGTTGGCGCCGGTCTCGGCGAGGTCGCCGCCACCGCCGTTCGGCTTGGGCGCCGGGGGCGAGGTCGACTCGGAGGCGGACGGCGTGGGCGTGTCCGTGCCGGAGGACGGCGGCGTCGAGGGCTCGGCCGGCTCGGACGGGGAGGCCGGCGGGGTGGTCTCCTCGGCCGGCTCGGAGGGGCTGGCGGGCGGCGTGGAGGCGGGCGGCTCCTCCTCCGCCGGCGGCGGGGTCTGGGTGCAGTCCTTGGTGCCGCCGTTCCAGGCCGCGATCAGCTTGTCCTTGATGACCGGGCGGTCCGGGCCCTTGGGCAGCTCGCCGTGCTCGAAGCCGTCCTTCGCGTCGAGTTCACCGTCGAACTTCACCGCGCCCCGGTAGAGGTCGATCTGCCCGAAGCAGCCCTTGTCCGGGATGGCGATGTCGAGCGAGTCGGTGCCGCCCGGCTTGACCGTCACCGTGTCGAAGTCGACGAAGACCTGCTCGCCGGAGGTCGCGAAGGTCGCGCCGTGCGCCAGGTAGGAGGCGAGGGAGGCCGTGCAGGTGGCCGCGTCACCGGCGGTGCGGACCTTGATGTGGACCTTGCCGTCCTCGGTCGGCTTCAGGTTCTGGTCGTCGACCTTGACCGAGTCCTGGAACGTCGTGCCGTCGAGCGAGAACTGGCAGCGGTCCGTCCCCGTCTCCGTGCCCGCGCCCGTCCCGGGCTTGTAGCTGCCGCCGGACGACCAGCCGTCGCCGCCGGGCGCACCGTGCGCGAACGCGGTGGTGGCGGAGGCGGCGCAGAGGGCGAGGGCCGCGGCGCCCGTCCCCAACAGGCGGCGCGCGGTGACACGTCTCGCTATGGACATGCGTATCCCATTTCTTGGCGTGTACAGGAACCCCGGGTGACGGCATGCGGGCAGCGCGCGGCGCACGGCTGCCGGGGCCGCACCGGGGGTGAGTGGTCTGAGAAACACTGGGCTCATTGGTCACATGCGCCACAGTGAGCCCCCATCGTGGCGGGGCGGCAGCACGCTGTCAACCTGCGGGAATGCAAAGAGAGTTGCCTCTCCATCACACTTCCATCACGTCGGGAACGGCTTGCTCCGCTCGGTCCGGTGGTTCCTTTTTCCGCCAATCTGGACAGGTTTCCTGCTGTCGTCCTATGCACGGAAGAGGAGACCGCGTGACCGATCGCTCCACCCTCGACCTGTCGTCCCGGGATCCCGACTGGTGGCGCCAGGCCGTCGTCTACCAGATCTATCCCCGCAGCTTCGCCGACGCCGACGGGGACGGCCTCGGTGACCTGCGCGGCATCACCCGCCGCCTCACCCACCTCTCCGCCCTGGGCGTGGACGCCCTGTGGCTGAGCCCCTTCTACCCGTCCGAGCTGGCCGACGGCGGCTACGACGTCGCCGACCCGCGCGGCGTCGACCCGCGCCTCGGCACGCTCGACGACTTCGACGCCCTGGTCGCCGAGGCCCACCGCCTCGGCCTGAAGGTCATCGTCGACATCGTGCCCAACCACTCCTCCCACCAGCACGCCTGGTTCCAGGAGGCCCTGCGCTCCGGCCCCGGCTCGGCCGCCCGCGACCGGTACGTCTTCCGGGACGGCCGCGGCGAGCACGGCGAACTCCCGCCCACCGACTGGCAGTCCGTCTTCGGCGGCAGCGCCTGGAAACGCGTGCCCGACGGGCAGTGGTACCTGCACCTGTTCGCCCCCGAGCAGCCCGACCTCAACTGGGAGAACCAGGAGGTCCGCGCCGACTACCGCACCACCCTGCGCTTCTGGTCCGACCGGGGCGTCGACGGCTTCCGCGTCGACGTGGCCCACGCCCTCGTCAAGGACCTGAGCGAACCGCTGCGCGACCTCGGCGCGCCCGAGCTGAGCCGAGAGGAGGCGCTCACCGCGATGCCGCCCGGCACGCACCCCTTCTACGACCGCGACGACGTGCACGAGATCTACCGCGACTGGCGCAAGATCCTCGACGCCTACCGCCCGCCCCGCATGGCGGTCGCCGAGGCGTGGGTGCCCGGGGCGCGGCGCGCCCTGTACGCCCGTCCGGACGAACTGGGGCAGGCCTTCAACTTCGAGTACCTGGAGGCCGGCTGGGACGCCGACGAGCTGCGGCAGGTCATCACCGACTCGCTCGCCACCGCCCGGGCGGCCGGCGCCTCGGCCACCTGGGTGCTCTCCAACCACGACGTGATCCGGCACGCCTCCCGCCTGATGCTCCCGCCGGACACCGACCTCAACGCCTGGCTGCTGTCCGGCGGCCACGCCCCGGCCGTGGACGAGGCGGCGGGGCTGCGCCGCGCCCGGGCCGCCACGCTGCTGATGCTGGCGCTGCCCGGCTCGGCCTACGTCTACCAGGGCGAGGAACTCGGCCTGCCCGAGGTCGCCGACCTGCCCACCGAGGTGCTCCAGGACCCGATCTGGGAGCAGACGGGCCACGTCCGCAAGGGCCGCGACGGCTGCCGGGTGCCACTGCCGTGGACGGCGACCGGACCGTCGTACGGCTTCGGGCCCGGGGGCGCCTGGCTGCCCCAGCCGCCCGGCTTCGCCGCCCACGCCGTCGAGGCGCAGGACGGCGTCGAGGGCTCGACCCTGGAGCTGTACCGCACGGCCCTCAGGCTGCGCCGCAAGCTGCTCGACGGTGAGGAGCTGACCTGGGCGGCGGACGCCCCGGACGGCGTGCTCCAGTTCGACCGCTGGGAGGGCTGGCGGTGCGTGACGAACCTGTCCGGTGCGCCGGTCCGCCTGCCGGCCGGTGAGGTGCTGCTGAGCAGCGCCCCCCTGGAGGACGGTCTGCTCGGGCCGGACACGACGGTGTGGCTGGGACGGTAGCGGCCACGCTCGTGTGCGGCGGCGTCGTGGCTGGTCGCGCGGTTCCCCGCGCCCCTTGCGGGGCGCGGTACCACTCGCGTGGCTCAGCAGCGGGTGCCACCTGCCCGGACGCCCGCGAGAATCGGCGGCGGAGTGTCTTCGACCAGGCCGTGTCCGACAGGGAGCCTCGCCCGCGATGAACAGGTCCAGCAGGTCAGCAGCCGTGGCGGGGGCCGTCGTCGCGGGGGTGCTCGCCTGTGCGGGGACGCCCGCGCAGGCCCGGGACGGCGCGCTGTGGGGCGCCGCGACCATCGCGCCCGGCCGGGAGGGCGCCCTGTGGGGCGCCGCGACCATCGCGCCCGGCCGGGAGGGCATCGTCGAGGTCGCGGGCGTCCCGGAGACCGGCCCGGGGGCCACCCTCACGCTGACCGCGCCCCGGGGCACCCGGGTGACGGGCACGCCGCTCGACGCGTCCGGCTACCGGGGGTCGGTCACCGCCGACGGGCGCAGCGGGTCGTACAGCATCACCGGCGACAGCGCCGCCCGGTCCGAGCCGGACCGTGCCTTCCCCTTCGTGCTGGCGGTGGCCGCAGACGCCGTGCCCGGCACCCGGCTGCGCGACTGCGTGCTGCGGGTCACCGACGGGCGGGGGCTACGGCGGGCCGCCGGCCGGTGTGCCGTGACCGTGGGTCTGGCCGCGCCGACGCTGACCCGCCCCCTGTCCGGCGTGCCGCTGGACACCCGGCCGGAGATCGCCGGCACGGCCCATCCGGGCGCCCGGATCACCGTCCGGGACAAGGACGAGCGCGAGGCCTGCGCGACCACCGCCGCCCCCGACGGCACCTGGACGTGCACCCCCGGCCCGGCCCTCCCGCCCGGCGCCAACCGGCTCCAGGCGGTCGCCGCCCTCAACGGGGTGAACGCCATGAGCGAGCAGATCGACATCGCCGTGACCACCGAGGCCACCGCGGGTCAGTAGCGCAGCGCCCGGGCCACCTCGGCCCGGACCTCTCCGGACAGGCCGTGCGGGCCGCGCGGCCCTACGGCGTCACGTGTGGCCGAGGCCGCCGCCGCCGAAGGATCCGCTGGATCCGGGCAGCCAGCGGCGCGGCTTCTGGTCCTTGCCGGTCCTGGTGCTCGCGTGGTGCAGCTCGTGGGGCAGCAGCCGCTCGCCGTCGCGCGTCACGAGCGGCATCTCGTCCGGCTCCCGCATCTCCCGCATCTCGCGGACCGGTCCGGTCTCCGGGAGGTGCGGCTGCTCGGCGGGGTCGGGGTGGTGGGTGTCCTTGTCCATGACGCGCATCCCGACCCGCACGGCCCAGATCAGTGCGCAGGCCACGATCAGCCCGCCGATGAAGGCGATGGTCACGGCGACCGCGTGATCTGACGACGCCGCCAGCACTTCGTACGTTGCCGTTGTCATAGCTCCGATTATCGCCGACGGATTGCCATAAAGCGCCCGGAATGTCCGAGGCGGGCGGCCGGGCAACCCGCGCGACCCCGGGCGGCGCGGGCGGCCCCGGCCCCCGCGCCGCCCCGCACGGTACGGTGGAGGAACCGGGGGTATGACGCAACCGGTGGCCGAACCGGTCTCGCCCTCGGCGCTCGACGAACCCCCGCCTCCGTACACCGGGCTCGCGGCTTCGCCACCTCCTGGCCACGCACCCCGTCCGCAGCAGGAGCCCCCGATGACGTCCGCATCCTCACCCCCGCCGCCCGTCCCCGCACGGCCCGAGGTCCGGCTCCGGCTCGCGGCCCAGCCGCGCCAGGGCCGCACCGCACGCCGGATCGACGGGGCGTGGTGGCCCCGCTCCTACGACCTGGCCGCGGAACTTCCCGGGCTGCTCGGCGTGCTGCCGCGGGCCTGGGGCCGGATCAGCAGCGTCCTGGTCAACGGGGACGCCTGGCCCGCCTGCCCGGAGCGGTTGCTCGTCGCGGGGCAGGCCGTCCACGTGGGCCGGAAGGACTCGCCGACCGCCCCGCACACCGTCTGCCTGCTCGCCCCCGGCCGCGGCCGCTGGGACCTGCTGGTGGTGCCGCCCGCCACGGCGGAGCCGGAGGCCGGCCGCCTCATGGAACAGGCCGTGGAGCAGGGCGCCTGACTACCCCGCGATCAGCACCAGGGCCAGGGCGGCCAGTGCCGGGACGGTCTGTACGAAGAGGATCTTCCGGCTGGCGGTGGCGGCGCCGTACACCCCCGCGACCGCCACGCACACCAGGAAGAACACCGAGACCTGGAAGCCCACAGGGTCGGACGCCACCGCGCCCCACACCAGCCCGGCGGCGAGGAAGCCGTTGTAGAGGCCCTGGTTGGCGGCGAGGGCCTTCGTTTCGGCGGCGAACTCGGCGGTGGTGCCGAAGGCGGCGCGGGCCCGGGGTGTGGTCCACAGGAACATCTCCAGCACCAGGATGTAGGCGTGGAGCGCGGCGAGGGCCAGGACCGCGAGGGTGGCGAGGGTCGACATGCGCGCATCATCGCAGCTTCGCCCGCCCACCCCGTTCGGGCCTCCCCGGGAGGCGCCGCGGGGTGCCGGGTGGCAGATTGCGGCCAGAGGAAGGCCGGCCGGGCCGTCGCGTCCCCGCGTGTGCCGCTCGGGAGCCCGGTCCGGCCTTCCCGCCCGCCGGGGGTGGCGGATCAGTGGCCGATGTGGCTTCCCGCCCGTCCGTGCGGCGGGTCAGTAGCCGATGCGGAACGTCGCGTCCGCGCGGTCGGTGGCGGTGGCGACGGGGTCGATGCGCAGGGCGTAGCCGGAGTGGCGGAGGTAGCGCGTCGGGTGGTTGTGCGAGCGGAACGACGTCCAGGCGGGGTCGGCCAGCCCGGCGACCTTGTGGAAGGTGGCGTCCTGGGCGAACACGGACGTGCCGTCGTTCACGTCCAGCCGCAGGGCGTAGCTGTAGTGCCGCAGGTACCGGTCCGGGTAGTTGACCGACTGGAAGGACACCCCGGACGCGTCGGCGAGGCCCGGGACGAGCTTCCACTGGGAGTCGGCGTACGGGTCGAGGGGGTAGGGGTCGATCCGGCCGGCGAAACCGGCGTGGCGGACGTAGCGGTCCGGGTGGTTGTACGACTTCAGCCGGTTCCAGGCCGGGGCTCCCCAGTGCGCGAGGAGGTTGTCGTACTGCGTGCCGGTGAGCGGGGCGATGCTGCCGTGCTTGGAGTTCAGCGGCTGTGTGTAGCGGCGCTGGTCGACCGGGGTCCAGGTGCCGGAGGCGAGGTCGGCGGTCTGCCAGGCGTAGAAGACGCCGTTCGGCGTGTACGTGTCACCCCAGAGGTACCAGGTGCCGGTGGAGTGCGACCGGACGAGGATCGGCGCCTCGGTGCCGCCGTGGGCCACCGGGGTGCTGAAGACCTGCCAGCTGCCCGGGGCGAGCGTGGCGGAGCGCGCGCCGACCAGGGTCTGCTTCGAACTGTCCTTGAAGTACATGTAGTGGGTGCCGCCGACGCCGAGGGCGAAGCTGCCGTCGATCACGTCGTAGCCCGGGTCGAAGTAGACCTGGGGCGCGGAGACCGTGCGGAAGTCGGTCGTGTAGTTGACCATCAGCACGTTGTGGCCGCTGGAGTTCACGGACGAGTAGACGATCCCGTACTGCCCGCGTGAGGCGTCCCAGAAGGCCTCCGGGGCCCAGCTGTGCGTGGCCATGTCGTGCAGCTTGAGCAGCCGGTAGCCGGTGAGGGAGCGCAGGTCGGCGGAGTCCCAGACGTGGATGTACGGGCTGTTGCGGTTCCAGTCGGTGCCCTTGAGGTCGGTGGCGAGGACGGTGAAGGTGCCGTCCTGCTTGCGCAGGATGAACGGGTCGCGCAGGCCGCCGGCGCCCTGGGTGGGGGTGACGACCGGCCGGTTCTGGTTGAGCGGCGTCCACTCCAGGCCGTCGAGGCTGACGGCGAGGTGCAGGCCGTACTCGGTGCCGGCGCCGAGGTTGGTCGACTCGGTGAAGTAGCCCATCACGTACGCCGGTCCGGTCGCCGCTCCGGCCGTACCGGCGCCCAGGGCCAGATCGGTGGTCAGGGCGAGCGGCAGGGACGCGGCCATGCCGAGGACGTGGCGGCGGGAGGGTCTGCGGGGGGCGGTCATGGTGGCTCGGCCTTCCGTCGGGGGTCCGGAACGAAGCGATGACGCACGGCTGGATGTCTGAAATACCGAACGGGGTTCGGCAATTCGGCCAGACCGTAGGGCCGGTGACCGTACGGCGTCAATGGCCCGGACGCGAACTCCCGCTGTGCTGCGGGCCTGCTCCGCACCGGCGTCTGACCCTGCCGTGAAGTCGGGGGAAAGCAGCGGCCGTTGACAGTGATTCGGCCGACCGGGGCCGGTTTTCGATCACCCCCTGGAAGGATGTGGGGCCCGCCCGCTCCCCACGACGATGATCCCCGACCTGTTCGAACACGACGTACTCGCATTCCGACGTACTCGAACACCAAGGAAGGGGCAAGCCGTTGCGCATCGCCCGGCTTCTCGGCACCGTCCTGGGCACCACGCTGCTGACGACCACCGCCGTACTGACCGCGCCCGCCCAGGCCGCACCGCCCGCACCACCGTCCACCTCCTCGGACCGCACCTCCCTCGACGAGGCCGGGCTGCAGGACTCGCTGGACGCCGCGCACGAGGCGGGCTTGTACGGCGTCTTCTCCGCCGTCCGGGACGGCCGCGAGCGGTGGACCGGCGCCTCCGGAGTGGCCGACGTGGTCACGGGGCGGCCGGTCACACCGGGCATGCGGCAGCGGGTGGGCAGCATCAGCAAGACCTTCACCGCCGTGGCCGTGCTCCAGCAGGTGGAGCGGGGCCGGCTCCGGCTGGACGCGCCCGTCGCCGACTACCTCCCCGGCCTGATACCCGGCGAGCGCGGCCGGCAGATCACCGTCCGGATGCTCCTCAACCACACCAGCGGGATCGGCGACCACGTCCTGCCCGCCTTCCCCTCCCTGCTGCGGAACTCGCCGGCCAGCCTCGACGAGGAGCGCTTCCGTGCCATCCCGCCCGAGGAACTGGTCCGGCTGGGCCTCGACGCCCCCGCCACCGGACGCCCCGGCGAGGTGCCCGGGACGTACTCCAACACCAACTACGTCATCGCCGGGCTGCTGTTGGAGCAGGTCACCGGCCAGGATTCGGACGCCTACATCACCCGCCACGTCATCGACCGGGCCGGGCTGCGCCACACGTACCTGCCGCGCACGCCGTACATCAAGGGCCCGCACCCGCGGATGTACGAGGCGCTGTACGGCCTGATCGACCCGCCCCGCGACTACAGCGTCTACGACATGTCCTGGCTCCGCTCGGCGGGCGCGCTCGTCTCCACGATGGACGACCTGAACCGCTTCTACCGCGCGCTGCTCGGCGGGAAGCTGGTCGGCAAGTCCGCCCTCGGCGAGATGATGCGCACGGTCCGCGTCGGCGGCATGGAGTACGGCCTCGGCATCCACACCGTGGAACTGCCCGGCTGCGGCCGCTTCTGGGGTCACAGCGGAGCGGTGTTCGGTGCCGGCGCGTTCGCCCTCACCAGCCAGGACGGCAAGCGCCAGATCGCCTTCGCGCAGAACCTGATGAAGTACCAGAGCCTCGACGAGAACGGCGTCCCGCAGTCGCACGCGATCGACGACGCCCTCCGCCTGCACATCGTCCGTGCCCTCTGCCCGGACGCCGGCGAGCCCGGTGTCGCGGCCCGGGACGCCCGGGACGCCCGGGACGCGCTGTCCCGGCTGCTACCCGGAATGGAGCATTCGCAGTTGACCAACCGCATCAAGTTTGATCAGGTGTCTCATTAGTCTTGTTCGATTCTGATCGAGCGATGTCTGGCTCCCAGGGGGGGAGCTTGTGACAAGTTGGGGAGTTTCCTTGATGCATCACGATTCCGTCGTGCTGCGCCGGGCCGGGGTCCGGCGCGGCGCGGCCGCCCTGGCCTTCGCGGCCCTGGCCGCCGGCACGGCACTGACGGGCGCTCCGGCCGCCACGGCCGCCGGCAGCGAGGTGCTCGCCGGGAAGGCGTGCACACCGACGCAGGGCTTCTCCGGGTGCCGGCTCTTCGATCCGACCGGTGCCCGCGAGGAGTTCCAGGTCCCGGCCGGCGTCACGGCGCTGGACGTGCGGGCCTGGGGCCAGGGCGGCGAGAGCACCCCCCACGCCAACGGCGGCGCGGGCGGCTACACCGCGGGCTCGCTCGGCGTCACGCCCGGCGAGCGGCTGTCGGTCGCGGTCGGCGTGCAGGGCTTCGGTGACGCGCTCGGCGGCAAGGGCGGCGGCAAGGGCGGAGCCGTCGGCGGCAACAGCAGCGGCGTCCGCGACGGCAACGGCAAGCCGCTGCTCATCGCCGCCGGTGGCGGCGGCGGTGGATACGGCTACGGGGAGACCGGCCAGGGCGGTCCCGGCGGCGGTGAGCGCGGCCAGGACGACACCGAGTCCGAGCGCGGCGGCAAGGGCGCGGCCGGTGACAGCGGTGGCGCGGGCGGCGGCAACGGCTCCTCGGGCGCCGACGCGTCCGGCGGCGGCAAGGGCGGCTCGGGCGGCTCCGGTTCGGGCGGCGAGGGCGGTGGCGGCGGCGCCGGTTACGCGGGCGGCGGCGGTGGCGGCGGCACCGACGAGGAGCGGGGTACCGTCGGCAGCGGCGGGGGCGGCAGCAGCTACGTCGACCCGGAGCGCGTGAGCGACGCCCGGCTGCTGACCGGCAAGCGCACGGTGCCCGCCGCGAAGGACGACCCGTTCTGGCAGGGCTCCGGCGAGCCGGTGCGCGGCGGGATCGGCGAGGGCGGCGTCAACACCGACCGCTCCGGCCACGGTCGCGTCGTGTTCCAGTGGAAGACCCCCGCGATCGCGGAGCTGGTCCAGGTCTCCGGCGCCGGCCAGACCACGCAGCCGGGCGGCGGCGCCGACCCGGTGGCCGTGGTGGCGCGGGACAAGGCGGGCAAGCCGGTGGAGAACGCCTCCGTCACCTTCACCATCGACGACCCGGACAAGCTGGGCGCCTACTTCTACCTCAAGGGCGGTGCCGACACCACGAAGCTGGCGGTGCCGACCGACGCGCGGGGCCGGGCCCAGTCCCCGCTGATCGAGTCGGGCGGCGGCTCCCGGGAGGGCGAGTTCGCCATCCGCGCGGAGGTCGACGGCGTGTCGACGGTCTTCACCGTGACGGTGAGGAATTCGGCCTACGTCGTGTCCGCGGTGGGCGGTGACGACCAGCAGGCCGAGCAGGGCGAGGACTTCGCCGAGGCCCTCCGGGCCAAGGTGGTCAAGTCCGGCGCCTCGGCACCGGCCGGCACGGAGGTCGAGTTCCGCGTCGAGGACGACAGCGAGGACGCGCCCCGCTTCGAGGGCGGCGAGCAGGTCGTCCGCGTGAAGACCGACGAGCAGGGCGAGGCCACGGCCCCGGCCCTGACCGCCGGCAAGGGCACGGGCACCTACACCGTCGCCGCGTCGGTGGGCGACGCCATGACCCAGTTCGCAGTCGAGGTCGTCCCCGGTGACGGCACCGGCGACCCGAGCCCGGACCCCTCGGGCGACCCGATCCCCTCGGCGACCCCGAGCCCCTCGCCCAGCACCAGCACGGGCCCCTCGGGCACGACCGGCGGCACCGGCACCTCCGGCACCTCCACCACGGGCGGCACGTCGACCAACCTCGACACCGGCAGCCTCGCCTCCACGGGCGCCGGCGGCATCGGCCTGCTGCTCGCGGCGGCGGCGGGCCTGGCAGCGGTGGGCTTCGCGGCCTTCCGCTTCGGGCCGCGCCTGCGGCTCCGCTCGCGCGACTGACGTAGCGTCACCCGACTGCCCGCACCCGGTCCACCGGGTGCGGGCAGTCGGCGTTCCGGGGGGGGGCCGGGGTGCCGGGCACCGTGACCGCTGCTCCTCCTGCGCCGGTGACCCGTGCCGGCCCTTCGCCTCGGGCGGGCGGCTCGTGGTGACGTTGGCGGCGGCCGGTAGCCTTGCCGTATGGCTCTGGCATGCAACGCCCTGCCGCACTGCTTCCTCTGACGCGGCGGCGAGGACGGCGACGTGAACCGCTCACGTCGCCGTCCTCGGCGCGTCCGCCTCCGGCCGCCGCCGACGCCCCGCCGAGGGCGTCGCGGCCGGACCGCGGGCGCCGTGACGCACCGTCCACCGCCCGCACGCGGCCCGGCGCTCCGCCGCGCCGCGTCGTCCTGGAGCATGCCATGCCCTCGGGTCCCACCCGCCTGCCGTCCGATCGGCTGCTGACGATCCTGACCTGCCCCCTGTGCCGAGCCGGCCTCGACCGGGCCGACGGCGCCCTGCGCTGCCCCGGCCGGCACACCTTCGACATCGCCCGCCACGGCTACGTCAGCCTGCTGACCGGCCACCGGCGCGCGCCGAGCGCCGACTCCGCCGACATGGTCCGGTGCCGCGCCGCGTTCCTGCGCGCCGGGCACTACGACCCGCTCGTCCGCACCCTCGCGGGCCTCGCCACCGAACTGGCCCCGCCCGACGCCACCGTGCTGGACGCCGGCGCGGGCACCGGCCACTACCTGGCCGCCGTCCTGGACGCCCTCCCCGGGGCCCTGGGCGTCGGCCTGGACACCTCCGCCGCCGCCCTGCGCGCCACGGCCCGCGCCCACCCCCGCGCGGAGGCCGCCGGCTGGGACGTCTGGCGGCCCTGGCCCGTGCGCACCGGCGCCGCCGACCTCGTCCTCAACGTCTTCGCGCCCCGCAACGGGCCGGAGTTCCACCGGGTCCTGAGGCCCGACGGCGCCCTGCTCGTCGTCACGCCCACCGGCCGGCACCTGCGCGAACTGCACGAGCCGCTCGGGCTGCTGGGGGTCGACGCCAGGAAGGAGGAACGCCTGCGCCGGACCCTGTCGGCCGCCTTCCGGCCCGACCGCGCGGAGCCGCTGGAGTACGCCATGACCCTCACGGCCGAGGACGTCACCAGCCTGGTGGCCATGACCCCGACCGCGCATCACCTCGGCCCGGAGGAACTGCGGCGCAGGGTCGCGGAGTCGGGGACGCCGGTGCGGGTGACCGCCTCGTTCCTGGTGTCGGTGTACCGGCCCCGCCGCTCAGGTCAGTAACCCCCGCGGGCGATGTGCTCCTGCTGCGCCGCCGTCAGCGTGCGGACCACGAGGGCGGCGGCCGCCGCCGCGGCGATGATCACCAGGTCGGCGACGAGCAGGGGCACCACGCCGGTGTAGGCGCGGGCGATGACCTCGTCCGTGGAGTCGGAGTAGACCAGCCCCACTCCGCCCGCCATGCCGGCCAGCCACAGGCCCCACCACCAGTTGACGACGGAGGGCAGCCGCCGGTCGGGGAAGACCGACCGGTGAACGTCCGCGACCATGCCCCGGGGGATCCAGAGGTTCCCGACGGGCACGACCCAGCCCAGGAAGAGCCAGCCGTACGCGTAGCGCGGCTCCGTGCCCGACAGGGCCCGCGCGTTGTCCCGTACGCGGTCCAGCCAGAGCAGGAACGCGACCGCGCAGACCAGCGCGACGGCGGCGCTCAGGGAGGCGACCACGTGGTAGGAGTCCTCCAGGGCGGTCGGGAGCCGGTGCTCCGGCGGGCCGGACGCCGGCTTCCCGGCCAGGGCGAGCCGGACGTGCCACACCGCCCGGGCCGCCAGGACGACCGCGACGAGCCCGAGTCCGACGACGGCACAGTGGGCCGCGCCGCGGATCGGACGCAGGGCGGGAGCGGGGGCGGCGGGGCGGGTTTCCTGATCGGTCACCCGCTCATCTTGTCGTACTGAGTTTCGAGGCCCTGCCCGCCCCGTCCCACCGCACCTCCAGGACGTGGTCGACCGCCTCCCGGTCGAGGGGGCCGAACACGTGCGGGAACAGGGTGTCACCGCTGACTCCGGGCGGCGGGGCGGGGGCCGCCGCCTCCCACTCCACCCTCGCCGTGAGGCGCGCCTCGTCGAGGGCGAGGACCAGCAGCGGCCTGGGCGCGTCCCGGTAGAAGGCGTTGACGACGGCCAGCGTGGTCGCCTCGTCCGGGGAGCAGTGCACGAAGCCCTCCTCGGCGAGGGAGGCGGGGGCGTAGGGCCGCTCCGGGTCGCTGTTCCAGACGGTGTGCGGCACGACGTGATAGATCATGGCCCCGTTATAGCCCCCGGCCGAGGGCGGCGACCGTCCGCCGGGTCGTCTCGGCGATCAGGGCGTCCGAGGGCTCGGCGTCGCGGCCGGGGCGGTCGGTCATGACGGCCAGCACGAGCGGTTCGGCGCGCGGCGGGTGGACGACCGCGATGTCGTTGGCCCGGCCGTAGTCGCCCGTGCCCGTCTTGTCGGCCACCTTCCAGCCCCGGGGAAGTCCGGCCCGGATGCGGCGGGCGCCGACGGCGGTGGCGTTGCGGGAGAGCCAGTCCATGAGCAGCGCGCGGTCGCGGGCGGGCAGGGCGGTGCCCAGGAGGAGCCGGTGGAAGTCGGTGGCGATCGCCCGGGGGGTGGTGGTGTCGCTGGGGTCGTCCGGCGGGACGTCGTGCAGTTCGGGCTCGTAGTGGTCCATGCGGCTCACCTTGTCGCCGAGTCCGCGCAGGTAGGCGGTGAGCTGCGCGGGGCCGCCGATCTCGCGCATCAGCAGGTTGCCGGCCGCGCCGTCGCTGAAGCGGACGGCGGCGTCGCAGAGCTGGCGGAGGGTCATGCCGGTCGCGAGGTGCCTGCCGGTGATCGGGGTGGTGGAGCGGAGGTCGGCCCGCGTGTAGGTGACGCGCCGGTCCAGGTCGTGCGGGGAGCGGTGGTGCAGGACCGCCGCGGCGGCCAGGGCCTTGAAGGTCGAGCAGAAGGCGAAGCGCTCGTCGGCGCGGTGCACGACCGTGGCGCCGGTGCCGGTCGCGAGGGCGTGGACGCCGATCCGGGCGCCGTACGCGCGCTCCAGGTCCGCCAGCCGGGGGCGGTGCACCGGCGGGGGCTCCGACGCCGGGGCGGACCGGGTGGCCGGGGCGGATCGGTCCCCGCGGCCGGCGGGCGGGTCGTCCGTGCCGCAGGCGGCGACGGGAAGCAGGGCCGCGGCGGCCAGGAAGGCACGGCGGGAGGAGGAGGCGGACGCGGACCGGTCGGCGGACATACGGGGTGCTCCGTTCACTGGGGTTCCGTTCGCTCTCACTCGGGATCGCCGGGCACGGCCGCCAGCAGGGCGCGGACGGCCGGTCCGGCCGAGCCGCCGCCGGTGACGCCCTCCTCCACGACGCAGGCCACGGCGACGTTGCCGCGGTGGGCGACCAGCCAGCCGTTGTTGTCCTGCTCCTCGGACACCTCCGCGGTGCCGGTCTTGGCGCCCACCTCGCCGGGCAGGTCGGCGAGGATCCGCGCGGTGCCGTCGGTGACGGTGGCCCGCAGCATCTCGCGCAGCTGCGTGACGACGCCCTTCGGCAGCGGCGTCGTCTCGGTCGTGTCCTCGGTGCCGTCGACGAGCGAGGGCTGGCGGAAGCTGCCGGAGACGGCCGTCGCGGTGACGGACGCCATGATCAGCGGGTTGGCCTGCACCCGGCCCTGCCCGATCATCGAGGCGGCCTTCTCCGTCTCGTCCTTCGGCACCGGCACCGAACCGTCGTACGAGGGAGCCCCGATGTGCCATTCCTGGCCCACGCCGAAGTAGGTGCGGGCCACGTCGCCCAGCTCCCCGTCGTCGAGCCGGTCGCGCAGGCTGATGAAGGCGGTGTTGCACGACTCGGTGAAGTCCTTGCGGAAGGTGGCGCCCGGATGTTCGGACAGCTCCACGTTCTGGAACCGCTTGCCCACCGTGAGGTACTTGGGGCAGTCCACCACGTCGTCCGGCGCTACGGCGTCCCCGATCAGCAGGGCGCTGCTCGTGACGATCTTCCAGGTGGAGCCGGGCGCGTAGGTGCCGGACAGGGCGCGGTTGAAGCCGGACGAGGGTGAGTTGGCCACGGCCAGGATCTCGCCGTCGTCGATGCGCAGCGCGACCAGCGCGGCGTTCTTGCCGTCGGCGTGGGCGGCGAGAGCCTTCTCCGCGGCGGACTGCCAGTCGGCGTCGAGGGTCGTGCGGACGGGGCCGTCGTCCCGGACGGTCCGCGCGCCGAACCTGGCCTCCGTGCGCTCCACCTTCCCCGTGGCCCGGTCGACCAGGTGGATCGCGCCGCGCCCGCCCGAACCGGCGCCGTCACCCCCGCCGAGCCGGGTCATGAGGGGCGCGAGGGAGGGATACGCGTCGCCGGGCATGCGCGTGCCCTGCCGGTCGGTGACCTCGGGGGGCCTGGTCTCCTCGCGTTCCAGGCGGAACTTCTCGGTGTCGCTCAGGCGCGGGTGGACGAGGGACAGCGTCCAGTCCACCTTCCAGGTGCCGTCGCTCTGCTCGCGCAGCGGCAGCTCCGACTTGTACGTCCAGGTGCCGAGGCCGGTGACGGGCATCCTGGCGGTGAAGGGCACGGTGACCCTGCCGTCCTCGGCCTCGGCCGCGGGCCCGGCGGCGAGTTGGGGCTTGTCGATGTCGAGTCCGGCGGTGAAGCTGTCCAGCACGCGCTCGGCCGTGCCCGGGCTGGTCGTACGGCCCGCCGCGCTCGGCATACGGCCGGCGGCCCAGTCGGCGAGGAACGCGCGGGCCTGTTTCCCGGCCGCCGGATCGGGCCCGGTGTCCCGCTCGAAGGGCCCGAGGCCCGCCGCGTACGCCCCGCCCGCGACGGCGGCCGGCACCACCGCCCCGGCGATGACGGCCCGCAGGGCCCGGCGGCGCGGCCGCGGTGCGCCGGTGGTGACGCGCGTGTGGTCGGCATGAGTGTCCATGCGCCGAGGACAGCAGCGGCCCGGCATCCTGTCCAAGACCGGTATCGGTGTCGAATCAATATCCAGTCGATATGATCGCTGCTCGTGGACCTGGTGCGGCACCTGGAGTGCTTTGTGGCTGTTGCAGAAGAGTCACACTTCGGCCGGGCCGCGGCTCGTCTGGGCATGGCCCAGCCACCCCTCTCGCAGCGCATCCAGCGCCTGGAGAAGCACCTGGGCGTCCGCCTCTTCGAGCGCACGAGCCGCCAGGTGACCATCACCGAGGCCGGGACCCTGCTGCTCGCTGAGGCGCGCGAGGTGCTGGCCCGCTCCGAGGCGCTGATGGCCACCGCGCGCCGCATCCGGGACGGCGAGACCGGCCTGCTGCGGGCCGCGCTGCCCCCGGACCTCTCCGGCGAGACGGTCGCCGCGCTGCTGGCGGGCTTCGCCGAGGGCGCCGCCGGCTTGGAGGTGGAACTGCACGAGCTGTCCACCGCCCAGCAACTGGCGGCCTTCGCCGCGCACGAACTGGACGTCGGACTGATCCACCACCCCAGCGACGTCTCCGGCCTGGAGCTGGGGCCGGTGCTGCGGCGCGAACTGGGCGTGCTGCTGCCGGGCGACGCCGCGGCGGCCGGGCTCGACGAGGTCCCGCTGGCCTCCCTCACCGGCCACGACCTGATCCTCTTCCCCCGCGCCGCCGCCCCCGCCGTCTACGACGACCTGCTGACCACCTGCGCCCGCAACGGCTACACGCCACCCGCCGTACGCCACGCCCAGGGCGCCAGCTTCGTCCGCGGGCTGGTGCTGTCGGCGCGGGCCGTGGCCTTCGGCCCGCGTGACGCGCACGGCGACGCGGAGGGGGAGGCTCCCCAGGGACCTTCCCAGGGACCTTCCGAGGCACCTTCCCCGGGACTGTCCCAGGGGCTTCCCCGGAACCCGGCCTCCGGCGTCGTCTGGCGCCCCCTCACCGGGGCCCCGCTCGCCCTGCGGCACTCCGTCGCCTGGCCCGAGGGGCGAGGCGACCCCGCCGTGGCCGCCTTCGCCGGGGCCGCGACGCACGCGCTGCGCACCACCGCCGGCGCGACCCCCGACCTGCCCTCCCGCCCGCTCCATCTGCGCCCGGCCTCGGAGTACTGGCTGTGACCGACGCCCTCGCCCGCATCCACGCGGCCTTCGCCGACGCCGGGGTCACCGGCCGGCTGCACGCCGTCGACATCGACACCGGCGCGCAGCTCGACGCCGGTGCGGACCAGCCGGTGTGCACCGCCAGCGTCCACAAGCTGTGTCTGCTCGTCGCGCTGCACGAGCAGGCCGCGCAGGGGGCCCTGGACCTCACCGAGCAGGTGGACTGCCCGCCGGAGGGCCGCACCACCGGCCCGACGGGGCTCGCCGCCATGCTCGACGGCGCCCGGCTGTCCCTGCGGGACCTCGCGTACCTGATGATGTCCGTCAGCGACAACGCCGCCGCCGACCTGCTGCTGGGGCGCGTGGGTCTCGACGCCGTCAACCGCACCACGGCCGGGCTCGGCCTCACCCGCACCCGCGCCGTCCACACCTTCGGCGAACTCCTCGCCACCATCAAGGAGGACGCCGGGCCCGGTGGCGCCGGGGCGCTCGCCGACCCGCACGTCGTCACCCGGCTCCGCGCGCTCGACCCGGCCCGCACCAACCGCAGCACCCCGCGCGACATGACCCGGCTGCTCGCCGCCGTCTGGCGCGACGAGGCCTGCCCGCCGGAGCACGGCGCGGCCATGCGCCGCCTGCTGGGGCTGCAGGTGTGGCCCCACCGCATGGCGTCCGGCTTCCCCTTCGACGACGTCCACGTCGCGGGCAAGACGGGCAGCCTGCCGACCGTGCGCAACGAGGTCGGCGTCGTCGAGTACCCCGACGGGGGCCGCTACGCCGTCGCCGTCTTCACGCGCACGGCCCGCACCTCCGCGCTGCTGCCCGCCGCCGACGCCGTCATCGGCACGGCGGCGCGCCTGGCCGTGGACGCCCTGCGCGCTCCCTGAGAGCGCCGCGCGGTCCGCTGCCCGCTCGGCGACCCGGGGAACTCGCTCAGAGCTGGAACTCGGCGGGATTCACCCCCAGCGCCGCGCAGGCCTCGCGCAGGACCGCCGCCTCGGCCTGGGAGAAGTGGCCGTCGGCACCGGCGATGACCATGCCGGTCTGGATCACCGCCCGGGCCTCGGTCGGCTTCTTGGCGGCCTTGGCGATCTCCTGCATCGCCTCCGCCTTGCCGTGCTGGAAGTTGTGGGTCAGCTGGTCCACGTGCTTGTTGAAACGCTGGCGCAGCTGCTCCGGCGGGAAGTTCTGCAGGACGTCGTTGCTCAGGATCATCGACTCGACCTGCTGCCGCTCGGCCGGGTCCACCTGGCCGTCGGCCGCCGCGACCAGGGCGCACACCGCCATGCTCGCGTCCCGGTAGGCACCGCTCTTCAACTCGTTCTTCAGCGAGCCGAGCTGCGTCTTCAGCAGGCCGACCAGCTGGGCCTTGCTGCCGCCGCCGGACCTCGTCCCGCCGCTGTGTCCGCCGCTGGGTCCGCCACTGTGCCCGCCGGTCGTCGCGCCTCGCCCGGCCTGACCCTGCTGGAGAGCCTTGGCCTGGTCCTTGAGCCGGTCCCACACTGCCATTGCCGCCACCTCGGTATTCGTCAGCATCAACTGGCGCACTCGCTCACGCGCGCACACCCTTCCAACGCCCGGCCCACGGGCAAAGGTTCCGCAAAACGAGTTCCTCTCACCCTGGATTGACCTTCCGCGGCTACCGTCCGCCCTGGCCGACAGGGAAGGGGCGTGGAACATCGTGGGCGGACATCTGCCGGAGCCGACCTTCGGGCGGCTGCTGGGGTCGTGGCGGTGGGACGTCCCCGCGCTGGTGCTGGTCGTGGTGCTGGGCGGGCTCTACGTGTGGGGCGTCGCGCGGGTGCGCGGGCGGGGCGGGACCTGGCCGCTCGGGCGGCTCGCCGCCTTCGTGGTGCCCGGGCTGGGGACCGTCGTCGTGGCCACGATGTCCGGGCTGGCCGTCTACGACCACGAGCTGTTCTGGCCCGCCGCCGTGCAGAACGTCGGGCTCGACCTGCTCGCGCCGCTGGGACTCGCCCTCGGCGACCCGCTGCGGCTCGCCGTCGAGGCGCTGCCCGAGGGCGGTGCGACGCGGGTGCGGCGGGTGCTGACCGGCCGTCTGGTCAGGGTCCTGACGTTCCCCCTGGTCAGTACGGTCCTGGTGCTGGCCACGGAGCTGTCCGTCTACTTCACGCCGTACTTCGCCACCGCCCTGCGCGTGGGCTGGCTGCACGAGCTGATGTACCTGCACCTGCTGGCGGCCGGCTGCCTCTTCGTCCTCCCGGTGCTCACCCGCGAGCAGGCCCTGCCCGCCTGGTGCACCCACCCCGTCCGGGCGGCCCTGGTCTTCCTGGACGGCGTCGTCGACGCGGTCCCGGGACTCGTGGTCATGACGCACGGCACGCTGATCGCGGGCGCCTGGTACCTGCACCACGCGCCGCCCTGGTCCCCCGACGTCCACCACGACCAGCAGCTCGGCGGCGGCGCCATGCTGGGCATCTCCGAACTGGTCGCGCTGCCCTTCCTGCTGACGGTCCTCGCCCAGTGGGTCCGGGCCGAGCGCGCCCAGACGGCCGCACTGGACGCCCGTCTGGACGGCGAACTCGCCCCGGCCGTGCGGGAGGCCGGGGCGGCAGGGGCACCCGAGCTGGTCCGGCCGTGGTGGGAGACCGAGACGGGCGAGGTGGCGGAACGGGTGCGGCGACAGGGGACGGGTGGCTGAGCCGGGCCCCGCCGGGGCCGGTCACCGGCTTTCGGCCGCCGACGGCTGGTCCGTGGCGGGACGGGCCGCCGTCGGGAGGGGAGCCACCGGGGTCGGGACGGCCGAGGGGGCGCTGGACGGGACCGCCGGGCCGGTCGGCTCGCCGGGGCCGCGGGTGGCGGGGCCGGTCGTGCGAGGGCTCCCGGTGCCGGGGCGGGTCGAGTCCGCGGCGGGCGCCCGGGAGTCGGAGGGGGACGGCGTGCGGGAGTCGGAGGGGGACGGCGCCGGGGTGTCGGACGCCGAGGGAGCGGGCGGCGCCGGGCTCGTGGCGGGCGGGGCCATCGGGACCGTCGGGGCCGAGGGGCGCTCGGGTGCCGTGAGGCGCAGGGGGAGCGCGACGAGGGCGGCCACCGCGCAGCACACACCGGCGGCTCCGGCCGCGGCGCGCAGCAGGCGACGCCGGGAGGCCCTGCGGCGGACCGCCTCGAACCGGCCGGGCGGCGCGCCCAGGTAGTCGGGCGAGGAGGGGCGCAGGAGCACGGCGAGCGGGTCCTCGGGGCCCGGCTCCGCGTCGCCAGGGTCGTCGTCAAGGCGTGTGGTCAAGGCTTCTCCTCAGGTGGACGCGGAGCAGTTCCCGGGCCGCGTGCAGGTCGGCCTTGACGGTTCCCTCCTTGCGCCCGGTCAGCACGGCCACCTCCCGGATCGGCATGTCAGCGTAGTAGTGGAGGAGGATCGGGACGCGCAGTCGCTCCGGCAGCGACCGCACCAGCAGCCGCACCGACGGGTCGGCCTGCTCGGGGTGCGGGCGTACGGCGGCTTCCGAGGTGACGCGGCGCAGGACCCGGCGCTCGCGCTCCAGTTTGCGCCAGTGGTCCCGGACGAGGTTGGCCGCGGTGACGTAGAGGAAGCCGCGGGGCTCCTCCACCTTCGTCCAGCGGGCCCAGAGCCGGGTGAACGCCTCCGAGGCGATCTCGTGCGCCGTCTCGTCGTCGTCGACGAGCCGGCGGCACCAGCCGGCCAGGCGCGGGTAGAGGGCGGCGAACAGCTCGGACGCGGCCTTCTCACGGGACCGTTTCAACGCTCTCCAGGGGTGGGGGACCCGGCGCCGCGCAGCGCGGCGAACACGATCACGTTGTCCGCGTAGCCGTCACCGGTCCGCGCTCCGCCGCATGTGATCAGCCGCAGCTCCGGGCGGTCCACGTTCCCGTAGACGTCGTCCGCCGGGAAGTCGTCCTTCGGGACCGTGCGGACGGCCGTGACGGTGAACTCCGGCGCCGTGCCGTTCTCCAGGCGCGCCACGACGAGGTCGCCCCGGCGCAGCCGGGCCAGATGGCGGAAGACGCCGTCGCCGTACCGGCCGACCGTGACATGGCCGAGGATCACCGACGGGCCGGTCCGGCCGGGCGGCGGCGAGTGCCGGTACCAGCCCGCCCGGTCGTCGGCCGTGACCGGCGGCACCTCCACCGTGCCGTCCTCGGCCAGCCCCAGCCGGATCACCGGGGTGTCGACGCCGATCGCCGGGATCAGCAGCCGGACCGGGACCGGACGGGCCCCGGAGCGCCTGCGTCCGGCCGCGACCGGCGGCGGTGCCGTGCGGGAGGCGCCCCCGTCCGTCGCGGGGCCGCCGCCGCAGGCCGTCACCAGGGAGGCCAGGGCCCCGGCCGTGAACGCGCGCCTGGAGAACGCGGTCATGCCCCGGTCGCCCGGCGGCGGCGTACGACGAAGACCGTGCCGCCGCCGAGGGCGAGCACCGCGGCGGCGCCCGCGCCGATCGCCGTGCCGCCGCTCCCGGAGCCCTGGGACGCCGCCGTCACACCGGTGTCGGGCGCGCCGCTCGGCCGGACGGAGACCTGGTCCTCGGCCGGTGCCCGGGTCGGTTCGGCACTGGGCGCCGGACGGGCCGGTTCGGCAGTGGGCGCCGGGGCGGTGCTCTCCGCCGGCCGGGTCGGTTCGGCGCTGGGCGCGGGTACGGCGCTCTCGGCCGGCCGGGCGGTGGGTGCCGCGGACGCCGGTGCCGGGCTCGGGGCCGTCGTACCGCTCGCGAACGCGGGCCCCGTGCCCATCAGTACGGCGGTGCCCGTGAGGGCCAGGACGGTGAGGACGGTTCGGCGCATGGAGTCGCACTCCCAGGTCGGGTGACAGGTCGTGCGAAGAGACGAGGCGGGGTCGGGGCGGGTTGTAAAGAGCCGGCAAAGTCGCCCGGGGTGGCGGTCGGGTGACGCCCTGTCGACGCCGAGGGCCGGTCCGGCGCACGATGGCCTCCCGACGCGCAGCACCCGGAAGGGACGGCCCGTTGACCTCCTCACCCGCCTTCCCCACCGTGCCCCGCACCGCCGACGTCGTGATCATCGGCGGGGGCGTGATGGGTACGAGCATCGCCTTCCACCTGGCCGAGGCCGGTGTGCGGGACCTCGTCGTCGTCGAGCGCGGCGAGCTGGGCCGCGGCAGCTCGGGCAAACCCATCGGCGGCGTACGGGCGCACTTCTCCGACCCGCTCAACATCGAACTGGGCAGCCGCAGTCTGCGTGCCTTCCGGGACTTCCCGGAGCGTCCCGGCGCCGACATCCGGCTCGACACCGTCGGCTACCTCTTCCTGCTCAGCACCGAGCGGCAGGCCGCCGACTTCGAGGCCGGCGTCCGGCTCCAGAACTCCCTCGGCGTCCCCAGCCGCATGACCGGCCCCGAAGAGGCCCGCCGCCTCTGCCCCTACGTCAGCACCGACGGGCTGGTGGCCGCCGCCCACTCGCCCGCCGACGGGCACGCCCGGCCCGGCCTCGTCGTCCGGGGCTACGCGCGGGCGGCGGCCCGGGCCGGGGCCGTCCTCGCCACGCACACCACCGTCACCGGCCTCGACACCGCGGGCGACCGGGTCACGGCCGTGCACACCGACCGGGGGCGGATCGACTGCGCCACGGTCGTCTGCGCCGCCGGCGCCTGGTCGGCACGGATCGGCGAGATGGCCGGCGTCCCCCTGCCCGTGCGGCCGGTGCGCCGCCAACTGGCCTTCACCGTCCCGCTCACGCCGCCCGCCCCGCGCATCCCGTTCACCATCGACTTCACGTCCTCGGCGTACTTCCACA
The DNA here is from genome assembly GCF_040628815.1 of Streptomyces sp. NPDC006140. NCBI lineage: Bacteria > Bacillati > Actinomycetota > Actinomycetes > Kitasatosporales > Streptomycetaceae > Streptomyces > Streptomyces sp. NPDC006140. Next base: position 124,816 of record NZ_JBEXTS010000015.1, read on the forward strand.
ACAGCGACGACGGACTTCTGCTCGGCCTGGCCGACCCCCGCGAGCCCGACGGCTTCGACACCACCTGGACGCCGGACTGGCTGGAGCTGTTCCGCGAGGTCGTCCGCCACCGCGCCCCCGCCCTCGCCGGGATGGAGACGGCCGGTGGGTGGGCCGGGCTCTACGAGGTCACCCCCGACCACAACGCGCTCATCGGCCGCTCGTCCGACGTCGTCAACTTCCTCTACGCCACCGGCTTCTCGGGCCACGGCTTCCTCCAGGCCCCGGCCGTGGGCGAGATCGTCCGCGACCTGTGCCTGGAGCGCACCCCCTGTGTCGACGTCGGCCCGCTCGGCGCGGACCGCTTCCGCTCCGGTGCGGGGATCCGGCCCGAGGCGCACGTGGTGTGAGCCGGTGAATAATCCGTCGCGCCGGGGGGCGGGCGGCGCTAGCCTCCCCGCGTGACGACTCACTCTGTGAACAGATTGGGGGTCCCGTCCGCGCAAGGTGAGTGCTGATGCTCACCGAGACCGCGAACGGGGAATCCCCGCGTACTGACGGACCGCCCTCGCCGGAGCTGTTCTCTTCGGCGCCGTTCTCCTCCGGGGCGGCTGCCTCCCCGTCGTTCTCCTTCTGGCCGCGCGTGCGCGAGTTCGCCGTGCCGCCCGGCATGATCGAGACCGCGACCGCCCGGCGTCGTACCGGGGACTGGGCGGGTGCCTGCGCCGCCGCCAACATCGACGTCGACCTCCGGCCGCGTGCCGTGGCACGGCGGCTCGGCACGGAGACCGCCGCCCTGCTCCGCGCCGACCTCCGCCACCTCGCCCCCGACCTGCTGCGCTGGCACATGCCGAGGATCGCCCCCGACGGGCTGCTGCGGCCGGGACTGACCCTCACCCTGGCCCGGTACGACACGGCGGGCGCGGGGGAGTTGCACCTCGTGGTGCGGACCCCGCCGGCCTGGGCGGACGCCGGTCAGCGCATGAGCCTCGCGCTGTGGGACCCGTCCCGCACGGAACAGGCCGGCCGCGGCCACCCGCACCCCCGGCCCAGCCGGCGGTTCCGTCTCGACCTGCACCGCCACCTGTGGGACGCGCGCCGGGCCGGTGAACTACGGGAGCGGTGCGGCGAGGGCCGTACCGACGGGGACGCGGAGCTGTCCGGGCTGCTGCCGCGCGGGCACCGGTGTGCCGTCGACCGGTGGGCGGCCGAGGCGGAGATCCTGCTGCGGGCCGAGGGGCGCCGGCCGGGCAGTGGCAGGGTCGCCGTGCGGCTCGGCGCCCGGAACCGGCTGGTCCTGGACGTGTCCGACGGGGCCGTCGTCCCCTGCGGGCACACCGCCGGGCCCGCCCTGCCCGTCCTCCCCGACGCCGCGACCTGGGTGCTGCCCGACCTGGAGCTGCTCCGGGCCGGGGCGATCGACGCCGGACGGCTGCATCCGCTGGTCGCCTCGGCGCTCGGGGCGGAGCGGGCACCGGCCGGCTCGCCCCGGGCCGCGGAACGGGCGGGCGATCCACGGCTGGTGGAGTGCCGGGGCGCCCGGCACCGGATCGGCCTGGTCGACGGCGTCCTGGCCGCGCTGGACCACGCCCCGGACGAGATCCGGCGGGAGGAGCTGCTGACCGCCCTGGGCGGTACCCCCCTGCCCTGCCTCCAGGCCATCGACCGGGCGCATCGCCGCCCCGACTGCCTCACCGGCGTCCGCGAACGCCTCCGGCACGGCGATGTCGCCGGTGCCCTGGCCGCCGTGGAGAGCCTGCTGGGCCCCGACGCGGCACTGCGCGGCGGCCCGTTGCGGGACGCGCTGGAGACGGCGGCGCGGCGGTGGATCGCCCACGGGCTGTTCCGGGCGGGCCTGGACGGGCCCTCGCCCGGCAGCCTGCGCCCCTGGGACCGCCGCCGCTCCCGTGACCACGGCCCGCACCCGCGCCACATGTGACCCGGGCCCTTTCCGGCCTCCTCCTACACCCAAGGTGATCACCCATGCCCATGAGCACTCCCCTTTCCCGACTCGATGTCGCCGGTGACCTGCTGACCCTGCTCCGGGACACCACCACCGAACCCCGCCCCGACACCCAGCTGGAGGCCCTGACCCTCGCCGTGGCCGCCGACCTGCCCGTGCTGCTGTGGGGCGAGCCGGGCATCGGCAAGACCGCGGCCCTGACCCAGCTCGCCGCAGCCCTGGACCTGCCGCTGACCACGGTGATCGCGAGCGTGCACGAGCCGTCCGACTTCTCCGGGCTGCCGATCGTCGGCGACGACCCCGCCGAGCAGGGCGTCCCCATGGCCCCGCCGGACTGGGCCGTACGGCTGGTGCGGGCCGGGCGGGGGCTGCTGTTCCTCGACGAACTGTCCACCGCGCCGCCCGCCGTCCAGGCCGCCCTGCTCCGGCTCGTGCTGGAGCGGCGGATCGGGGCGCTGCGGCTGCCGCCCGGGGTGCGGATCGTCGCCGCCGCCAACCCGCGCTCCTCGGCCGCCGACGGCTGGGAACTGAGCCCGCCGCTCGCCAACCGCTTCGTGCACCTCCAGTGGACCCACGACACCGACGTCGTCGTCCGCGGCCTCGGCGGGATCTGGCCCCGGGCGACCCTGCCCGCGCTCGACCCGCAGAAGCTGCCGGAGGCCGTGGACTTCGCACGCCGGGCCGTGTGCGGGCTGCTCACCGCACGCCCCGGGCTGGTGCACCGGCTGCCCTCCGGGGAGGCCCGCCGGGGCGGGGCCTGGCCGTCCCCGCGCAGCTGGGAGATGACGCTGCATCTGATCGCCTTCGCGACCGCGGCCGGTTCGTCGCGTGACGTGCTCTCCCTGCTGGTCCGGGGCACCGTCGGCGACGGGCCCGGCCTGGAACTGCTGGCGAGCCTGGACCGGATGGACCTCCCGGACCCCGAGACGCTGCTGGCGGACCCGGACGGCGCGGAGCTGCCCCAGCGGGGGGATCTGCGCCAGGCCGCGCTGGACGCCGTCGTGGCCGCGGTCCGCAGCCGCCCGGAGCGGTCCCGCTGGGACGCGGCGTGGACGCTCCTGGTCAGGGCGGTGGAGACCGGGCCCCCGGACGTGGTCGTCGTCCCCGCGACCACGCTCGCCGCACTGCGCCGCGAGGACTGGGACGTACCGGCGTCCATCGAGCGCCTCGCCGGGGTGGTGTCCCTGTCCCGGCGGGCCGACCGCGCGGGCGCCCGGACGGCGGCGAAGGCGGGCCGATGACGACGCGGACACCTGGGGCCCCCGAGCCCCCCGCCGCCCTCGACCGCGGCAAGCTCTTCGCCGCCCGCCTGCACGCCGCCCGGGCCCGCCCCTACCTGGCGACGGCCCTGTTCGCGCTGCACGTGGTCGAGTCGCGGCGGGTGCCCACGATGGGCGTCGACCGGCACTGGCGCTGCTACGTCTCACCGGCGTTCGTCGACCGCACGCCCGTCGAGGAACTGGCCGGCGTGTGGGTGCACGAGGTCTCCCACCTCCTGCGCGACCACCACGGACGCAGCGACCGCGTCGCCCGGGAGCGCGAGCTGCACGGCCCGGGGGAGCGGCTGCGGATGAACATCGCCGCCGACTTCGAGATCAACGACGACGTCTACGGCGACGGCCTCGCCCGCCCCGAGGGAGCCGTCGAACCGCGTCTGCTGGGCCTGCGCGAGGGCCAGTTGATGGAGGACTACCTGCGGCAGTTCGGCGTGGGCCCGCGGACGCAGGACCTGGCCTGGCTGGACTGCGGCAGCGGCGCCGACGGCCTGGACCGGGAGTGGGAGCTGGGCCCGGACGGCGCGCAGGGCCTGAGCGAGCAGGAGCGGGACGCGGTCCGCTTCCGGGTGGCGCAGGGCATCACGGGCCGCCCCGGCAGCGCCCCGCAGGGCTGGCGCCGCTGGGCCGAGGAGGCCTTCCACCCGCCCCAGCCGTGGCGGGAGCTGCTGGGCGCGGCGGTCCGCTCGGCGGCGTCCGGCCCCGGCGCGGGCGAGGACTACACCTACGGCCGCCCGGCCCGCCGCTCCACCGCCGTCCCCGGCACGATCCTGCCGAGCCTGCGCCGCCGCCCGCCCCGCGTCTGCGTCATCATCGACACCTCCGGATCGGTCAGCGACGCCGAACTGGGCAGCGCGCTCCTGGAGGTCGCCGCGATCGCCCGGGCCGTGGGCGGCCGCCGCGACCTGGTCACCGTGGTGCCCTGCGACGCCTCGGCGGGATTCGCGCGCCGCCTGTGCCGCGCCGAGGGCATCCCGCTGACGGGCGGCGGCGGCACGGACCTGCGCGCCGGCTTCACCCGCGCGCTGCGCTCCCGCCCGGCCCCGGACGTCATCGTGGCCCTCACCGACGGCCAGACCCCCTGGCCGTCCACCCGCCCGCCCTGCCGGACGGTGGTGGGCCTGTTCCCCCGCCGCCACACAAGCCACTCCTACGACGAGTCCGACCCCGAGTACGCCCCCGACACCCCACCGCCGTGGGCCCGCGTGGTGGACATCGGCTCATGACGCTCATGACGTCCTACGGCCTGTGCAGCAGCCCCCGTTCCATCGCCACCACCACCGCCCGCGTGCGGTCGTTGACGTCGAGTTTGGCGAACAGGCGGAGCAGGTGGGTCTTCACCGTGGCCTCGGCGATGACCAGGCGGCGGCCGATCTCGGCGTTGGTGAGGCCGTCCGCGACCGCGTTGAGGACGTCCGCCTCGCGGGCCGTGAGCGGGATCTGCGCGGGCTGGCGCATGCGGGCGACCAGGCGTTCGGCGACCCGGGGGGCCAGCACGGTCTCGCCGCGGGCCGCCGCGCGGATCGCGTCGGCCAACTGCTCGCGGGTGGTGTCCTTGAGGAGGTAGCCGATCGCCCCGGCCTCCACCGCGCGTTCGATCTCCGCGTCGGTGTCGTAGGTGGTCAGGATCAGGACCCGGGTGCGGGGGAAGCGCGTCACGATCTCGGTCGTCGTGGCGACTCCGTCCAGCACCGGCATCCGCAGGTCGACCAGGGCGACATCCGGCTCGTGGCGTTCGACGAGGGCGAGGGCGGCGCTGCCGTCGCCCGCCTCGCCGACGATCTCGATGCCGGTGTCGGAGGCGAGCAGGGCCACGACGCCGGCCCGCATGACGGTGTGGTCGTCCACGACGACGACCCGGAGCGGTCCCCCGGTCATGCCTGCACCCCCAGGGGAATCAGCGCCTGCACCCGTGTCCCGTCGCCCACCGAACTCGTCACCGTCAGTCTCCCGCCCAGCTCCGCCAGCCGCTTGCGCATGCCGTCCAGGCCGAAGCCCGCCGACTCCTCCACCACGAACCCGGTCCCGTCGTCGGTGATCTCCAGCTCCACGCCGTACGGCTGCCGGGCCAGGACCACGCCGACCGTGGAGGCGCGGGCGTGCTTGCGCACATTGGCCAGGGACTCCTGGGTGCAGCGCAGCAGCGCGATCCGGGTCTGCTGGTCGCACTCCAGGTCGGCGAGGTCGGCGTCGACGGTGAGGCCGGTGTCCTCGGCGAAGCGGTCCAGGACCCGGCGCAGGGTCCGGGCCACCGGACCGGCGGCCGCCTGGCCGGGCCGCCGGGGCGAGCCGACCAGTTCGCGGGCCTCGGCGAGGTTCTCCCGCGCGGTGGACTCGATCGACCGCAACTGCTGGGCGCTGCGCGCCGGTTCGGAGTCGAGGCCCGCCCGGGCCGCCTCGGCCAGCACGATGATCGAGGCGAAACCCTGCGCGAGGGTGTCGTGGATCTCGCGGGCCATGCGCTCCCGCTCGTCCGCCGCGCCCTGGCGCTGGTGGGCCTGCGACAACTCCGCCTGCGCCTGCTCCAGTTCGGAGATCAGCCGGGCCCGCTCGGCGCTCTGCGCGACCACCGAGTGTGCCCACAGCCCGATCAGCACGCCCACGGCGACGACGATCAGCGTCGACACGAGGACCTCGGTGAAGAACTCCACCGTCCAGCCGTCCTGCCGCAGCACGTTCCCGGCCAGGGTCGCCACCGTGGCGAGCCCCAGGAACACCATCGAGGCCCTGGGGGTCCGCCCGAACATCCAGTAGTGCGGCAGCGTCACCATGAACAGCGCCGCGTAGTTCCCGCGCAGATACGCCAGCCCGCCCAACACGACCACCAGCACCGAGAGATACCCGTGCGGCCGGACCACCGGGTTGCCCGGGAAGCGGTCCAGGACCGCGTAGCACAGCACCATCGCGCCGAGCAGGGCCAGCGCCGCGTACTTGCTCCCGCCGGGCCGGTCGATGGCGACCAGCCCGACGGCCATCACGGCGAACAGCACCCAGCACACCGCGTTCCAGCGGCGCAGCGACGTGGCCCAGAAGGCGTCGGCGGAGGACCCGGCGAGAGCGGTCATGCGGATCAACGTACGTCGACCGCCGGGCGGGAGGCCGAGCTTTTCTCCTGGGCGGCCGTCTTCCCCTGGCCGGCCGTCGCCGGGCGCCCCGGGCGCGAGGGCCACCAGCTCGCCTCGCCCAGCAGCAGCATCGCCGCCGGCAGCACCAGGACCCGCACCACGAACGCGTCGATCAGCACGGCCGCCGCCAGCACGAAGCCGATCTGCTTCATCTCGATGATGTGCAGGAAGACGAAACTGGCGAACACCGTCGTCATCACCACCGCCGCGCTGGTCACCACGCTCGCCGAGGAGCGGATGCCGTCCAGCACGGCCCGCCGCGTGGGCACGCCCGCGAGGACCGCCTCCCGGATCCGGCTCACCACGAACACCTGGTAGTCCATCGACAGGCCGAAGAGGATCACGAAGAGGAACAGCGGCACCCGCGACCCGATCGACCCGGTGGAGTCGAAGTCCAGCAGGCCCTCCGCCCACGTCCCCTGGAAGACCAGCACCAGCAGCCCCAGCGCCGCCGCCGCGGACAGCAGGTTCAGGGCGACGCCGAGCAGCCCGAGCACCACCGAACGGAAGGCGTACACGGTCATCGCGAACGTCACCAGCAGCAACGCGCCCAGGACCAGGGGCAGTTTGCCGTTCTGGTGGGCGGGATAGTCGGCGTAGCGGGCGACGTCGCCGCTGACGCCGTACTCGGCGCCGCTGATCCGGCCCACGGTCGCGGGCAGGAAGTCCTCCCGCAGCCGGTCCAGCGAGTCGTACGCCTCGTCGGAGTTGCCGAGGTGCGGGACCTTCAGTTCGAGGGTGTGGGTGCGGTCGTCGGCGGACGACCGGGTCCGCGAGCCCTCGGTGAACAGCGGGTCGGCTCCGGCACGCCGGACCACCTCGCGCAGGGCGGCTGCCACCTCCCCCGACCGCGAGGCATCGGCGCGCACCACGACCTGGTGGGTCACCCGCCGCTCCGGGAACGCCTCGTTGAGCCGGTCGTAGACCTGCATCGCGGGAATGTCGCGGGAGTGCGTGTCCCGGCTCATCTCGGTGATCTTCAGTCCGGCGAGCGGGACGACGAGCGCGAGCAGGGCGAGGACCGAGACGCACAGGGTCGCGAGGGGATGCCGGGCGGCGGGCCGCAGCAGGGCGCTCCACACCCGGCCGCCGCCCGTCCCGCCCCGCACCCGGCGCACGGGCTTTCCGCGCTCTGCCCGCCGCAGTGCCCGGCGTTCCGCCCGCCGCCCCAGCTTGACGAGCAGCGCGGGCAGGGCCGTCAGCGAACTGGCCACCGAGACCAGGACGACCACGATGGTGCCGGTGGCGAGGGAGGAGAAGATCACGTCGGAGGCCAGGTACAGCGTCGCCGTGGAGGCGACCACCGCCAGCCCGGAGACGACGACCGCCCGGCCCGACGTGGCGGCGGCCAGCTCCACCAGCGCCTCGGAGGAGAGCCGCCCGCCGGAGCGGGCCCGTTCCTCCCGCTCGCGCTTGAGGTAGAAGAGCGAGTAGTCGACGCCGACCGCGAGGCCGATCATCAGGATGACGTTCGTGCCGACCCCGGAGTCGGGCGACAGGTGCGAGACGACCATGGACAGCCCGACCGCCGCCGCGATCGACGACAGCGCCAGCAGCAGCGGCACCCCGGCCATGGTCACCGACCCGAACACCACCAGCAGCGTGAGCAGGGTGACCGGCAGGGTGATGGCCTCGGACAGGGCCAGGTCGTCGCTGCGCTGCTGGTCGACTCCCTTGCTGACGGAGGGACTTCCGGTCTCCTCCAGCAGCAGCGCGGGGTGGCTCTTCTGCACCGCGGCCGTCTGCGCCAGGAGCGCGTCGACCTTGTCCTTGGCGTCCCGCTCCTCGCCTTTCAGGGACACCTCGACCATGAGGACCCGGCGGGTCGTCGGACAGCAGCGGGCCCGCCACGCCCGCCACGTCGGGCAGCCCCCGCATCCGGTCGGTCAGGTCCTCGGCGGCGGACCGGGCGGCGCCCTCGTCGAGGGCACCGCCCGAACGGGAGGAGATCAGCACCTGTTCGGCGGCCCTGCGCTCCAGATGTGCCTCGGCCGCCAGGGCCTCGGCGCGGCCGGCCTCGCCGACCCGGTAGTCGGCCGTCGTCGCACTGTTCGTGCCGACGGCACTGCCGATCCCGAGACACAGCGCCACGAACACCAGCCAGCCGACGATCGCCCGCCAGGGATGCCGCGCACTCCAGCGCGCCACCCGCACAGATAATGAGTTCATGCCCAAAAGCCTGGCTGAGCTGGGCAGTTGTCGGACAGAGGCAGTCGGTTGAACCTGTCGTCCACCGGCCGGTGGACCCGGGCCCTGGGGATAACCCCCGTACTGCGGATCAGCTCGGCGTCAGGACGACCGCCTGCCCGCCCGCCGGGGCCATGGCCACGTCGAGCGTGTCGGCGGCGGTGACGGTCCGGGTGCCGACCACGACCGGCGTCTGGTACGGCTTCGCGCCCGGGGTGCCGTCGGCGTAGACCGTCGCCGTGTACGTGCCGCTGCCGAGGAAGGACAGGGGCAGGGAGAGGGTGCGGGAGGACTCGTTCGTCATCGCGCCGAGGTACCAGTCGGAGCCGCTGCGGCGGGCCACCGCGATGTACTCGCCGATCGATCCGGCCAGGGTGCGGCTCTCGTCCCAGGTCACCGGGACGGCGTTGAACCAGGGCAGCCCGGGCCAGGCGGCCGGGTTGCCGTACTTGGACGGCTTGTCGTACCAGAACAGGAAGTTGAGCGGCTGGTAGTAGACCGCGGCCATCGCCATCTGGTGGGCGTTGGTCGTCTTGTCGCGGGACTGGCCGTAGCAGATCGTGTAGTCCATCGGGCCGCCGATGTTGCGGGCGAAGGGCAGCGTCACGTTGTGCGTGGCCGTCGGGAACTGCTCGTTGCCGCGCACGCCCTCCAGGCTGATCCAGTTCGGGTAGGTCCGCTCGTAGCCGAACGGCCGGACGTCGTCGTGCATGTCGATCAGCAGCTCGTACTTCGCCGCCGTCTTCGCCCAGTCGACGATCTGGTTGGTCATCGACTGCGTGCCGTCGTTGATGAACCCGAGCTTGATGCCCCGCACGCCCCAGCTCTTGTACAGGCCGAACAGCGAGTCCGCGTCGGTCAGCGCGAGCCGGTTGACGTAGAGGAAGACGCCGATGCCCTTGCTCGTGGCGTACGAGATGACGGAGGGCAGGTCGATCGCGGGGATCGGCTTCGTGGCGTCGGGGGTGGTGAACTCCGGGCCGTACCAGCCGGCGTCGTACTCGATGTACTCCAGGCCCCGGGCCACCGCGAAGTCCACGCCCTGGAGGCCGGCGGCGGTGGAGAGCTCGCAGCGGAAGACCTTGCCCGGCCTGATCCACGAGGTGTCGGACAGGGCGTTCGGCGGGGCCAGGTTGAGCACCAGTTCGGCGTTGTCGACGAGTTCGGCGTGCGTGGCGCCGACGACCACCGCGCGCCACGGCGTGGCGAAGGGGGTGGCGACGGTGGACGTCGTCTCGGCCGGGCCGGTGCCGCGGGCGGTGTGCTCCATGAGGAAGGCGGCGAGGGTGTTCGGCTCGCCGGGGACGGAACTCAGCATCAGCCGGGGGTAGTCGACCCGGGCGGACTCGCAGACGCAGGCGATGAGACCGTCGCCCAGCGTCGCCGTCAGCGGCAGGTCGGTCAGCGGGCCGTTGTCCGTGGTGGAGGTGCCGGTGACGGGTATGGCGCCCGGCGCCACCGGCTCGTAGGCGTTCTCGTCACGGGCGCTGTAGACGGTCGTGCCGTCGGGGAAGGCGAACGACGTCAGCTCGTCGGCGATGGTCGCGGTGCCCTCGTCGAGGAGGAGGTACCGCAGGGCGACGCCCGTCCTGTACGCCCGGACCTGCACGCCGAAGCGGATGCCCGTGGCCCGGTCCCGGAGGTCCCAGCGCTGCTCCTGGTAGTGGTCGGTGACGGTCGCGTTGCGGCCGTAGACCGGGGTCCAGGTGGTGCGCCGGGTGCGGTAGCGCCGGCCGGTCACCCTGACGTCGTCGCCGAGGACCGTGCCGTCGCCGAGCCGCAGGCCGAGGGCGGAGTCGTCGAGCACCGTCCTGCCGCCGCGACGAGCCGACCAGCGCAGGGCGCCCCCGAGGAGGGAGAGGGTGACGGAGGTGCCGCCCATGCGGGCGGTGACGCTCTCCGCTCGGCCGCCGTCGCCGGCGTGGGCGGGCCCGGCCGCGGTGAGGCCCGCGGCGGCCAGCCCGGCGGTGACGGCGGCGCCCTTCAGCACCGTCCGGCGGGAGGCCGGGGCCGGCGCCGGCTGCCCGACGGCTCTGCCCGGGGTGGGCTCTTCCTGCTGTCGTGACCCTCTGGTCGGGCTCATGCGCGGACCCCTCTCGCAAACAGGTAGTAAACGGTTTCTACCGGATGTCAGTTGTAGGGCCTGCCGCGAGAGGGGGTCAAGACCTCGGAACGCCGGAACCCCGGACGCTGGAACGCCGGAACCCCGGACTCCCCGTGCGGTACGGGGAGTCCGGGGTTCCGAGGCGGCGCGGGGCGGGTCAGCGCAGGGTGCCGATGCGGTCGAGCCGCTCGTTGACGCCGTTGCGCAGCTCGCCGAGGGTCGTGCCCGCGGGGACCTTCGTCGGCGTGGAGGAGGGCGGCTGGGTCTCGTCCGCGCAGGTGGTGCCGCGCGCCGGGACCTTTCCGTCGACGAGGTAGCTCGTCACGGCGTCCGTCGCGCAGGCGCTGCGCCCGAAGGCGGTGTGCCCCTCGGCCCGGAACGTGAGCAGCCGGCCGTTGTCCAGCTGCCGGGACAGGGCGACCGCGTCCCGGTACGGGGTGTCCGGGTCGCCGGTGGTGCCGAGGACCAGGATCGGCGCGGAGCCCTTGGCCCGGAAGGACCCGTCGTAGCGGCTGGGCTTGTCGCCGGTCCACTGGGCGCACGTGGTGGCGTGCTGGTGGTCGTAGAGCGGCGGGCCGTACGCCAGGGCCGGGCCGAGCAGCGGGGCCAGTGCGGCGTTGGTGGTGACCTGCCGCTTCAGCAGGGCCGGGCTGCGCGGGTAGTCCTTGTCGACGCACTCGACCACGATGTTCGGGTTGAGGAAGTCGTAGCTGGCCGGGGACGGCGGCCGGAGCAGGAACGAAGTGGTGTCGCGCTGCTGGGCCTTGCGCAGGGCCTCGCCGAGGGACGGCCAGATGACCTTGCCCTCGTTGATGTTGAACATCAGGCGGTAGACGACGGTGTAGCCGTTCGCCTGACCGCCGTTGGCCGTCGGTACGGGGTTGGCGTCGAGGTCGGCCTTGAGCTTCTCGAACGCGGCGCGCGGGTCGCCGTCGCCGAACCCGCACGTCGCCTGGTCGGCCTCGCACCAGTCCAGGAAGCGGCTCATCGCGCCGTCCAGGGCCAGGTACTGGGGCCGGTCGTAGGCGTAGGGGTGGTTCGCGTAGCGCTCGGGGTCGTAGGCGCCGTCGAGCACCAGGGCGCGGACGCGCTCGGGGAACATGGCGGCGTAGACGGTGCCGATGTAGCTGCCGAAGGAGCGGCCGTAGTAGGTGAGCTGCTCCTCGCCGAGGGCCTGGCGCAGCAGGTCGATGTCGCGGGCGACGTACCCGGTGCCGACGAACGGCCGCAGCGCGCCCGCCCGGTCCTGGCAGGCTTGGTCGAACGCGGCGCCCTGGCGCACGGCGTTGTCGTAGGCGTCCGGCCCGGGCGCGCCCTTGGCCTCCCTGATGGCCTTCGTGTACGTCGCGTCGTCCCAGCACTCCACCTGCGAGCTGCGGGCGACGCCCCGTACGTCGTACCCGAAGACGTCGAAGGAGTCGCGCAGGTCGGCGGGCAGGTCGGCGTAGTTGTTGCGGACGAAGTCGACGCCCGAGTTGCCCGGTCCTCCCGGCTGGAGGAAGAGGGTGCCCTTCTTCCGGCCCTGGTCAGGGGCCTTCTTCCGGATCACCGCGAGGGTGATGGTCCTGCCCTGCGGATCGCGGTAGTCCAGCGGCACATCGGCGTTCGCGCACTCGAAGCCGCCCTGGCAGTCGGACCAGGTGAGGTTCGGTACGGGCGGCTGCGTCGATGCCGCCGCGCCCTCGGCCGCCTGCGCGGCCGTCGCCTGGACCCCGCTCCCGGCGACGACGAAGGCGGCGGCGGTGGCCAGGGCGATTCTGAGCCGTGGGATGCGTCTGCGCGTTCCGGAGCCGGAGCGGCGCGAGGTGTGGTCGTGTGTGGTCACTCTTTCCGTTCCCCCTTGGGCGGATGCGCCGACTGGCGCGTCCTGATGCCGGCGTGTTCCGCCGCATGTCTAGCCCAATCCGACGGGGCGCGCGACCCGATCCGGCGAGTCCTTCCACCGCATCTCCCCAGTACCCGGCGGTAGTTACCGCGACGTTCACCTTCGGAACGGCTGGAAGCTACCCGACGGGGGCGGTTTTCCGCCTCGGCCGGCAGGCTGATCCGGCCCGTATCCACCACTGCCTACGATGACCGCAGCGGCCTTGCGGCGCCTGGCGTCCAAGGGCCGTGCAGGAACCCCCAGTTCGCCCGAGCGAATCCTAAGGACCGACGCCCATGCCGTTCAGAAACCGCCGTATCCGGTTCACCCTCCTCGCCCTCGCCGTAGCGGTCACCGGCCTGAGTGCGGCCGGTCCCGCCGTGGCGGCCACGCCGCCGCCCGCGACGTCACAGACGCGGGAGACCGAGCCGCCCACCGACTTCGTGGACCTCGCCCCGAGCCCGCTCCGGGCCGAGGGCAGCCGGCACGTCACGGTCACGTACCGCAACAGCGGGACGACGACGGTCATGGTCGCCCCGCAGCTCCTGCTGCTGTCCCCCGACGCCGGTCCGTACCTGACGCCGGCGGACCTCACGGTGGAGCGGCGTACGGGGCACGGCTGCTGGGTTCCGGTGGAACTGGGCAGCCAGACGGGGACGCTCTACACGGACCTCACGGGCGCGCAGCGGAGGTTGGACGCGGGAGAGACGCTGACGGAGCGGTACCGGGTGACGGTGGCGAATCCGGCGGCGCGGGGTGTGGTCCAGCCGCGGGTGGCGCTGTACGGCTGACGGCGCGGGGCTGTTGGGGCGCTGCTGTCGCGGGGGCGTCCGTGAGGCGGGCCAGGCCGGTCAGGCGGGGGCGGGGAACGGTCAGGGCCGCGGTGCCGGTGCGGGACGCGTTCGGCGTCCGGTCGGGGCGCAGCAGGAGCAGCTCGGGCGGCACCCGCACCCGTCCTGCTCGGCGGCAACGTCCTGCTCCGCGGCAACGTCCGACAGTGTGACGGTGGTTGGCGCCTTGGTGGTGGTCGGCGGCGTGGCGCAGCAGCCCTCGCCCCGCCAGGCGTCCCGCCCCTCCTTGACCGCGACGGCGGCGATCACGAGGGCGGCGATCGGGTCGGCCCAGGACCAGCCCAGTGTGGCGTTGAGGACCAGACCGGCCAGGAGGACGGCGGACAGGTACGTGCACAGCAGGGTCTGCCGGGAGTCGGCGACCGCGGAGGCGGAGCCCAGTTCCCGGCCGGCACGGCGTTGCGCGGCGGACAGGAACGGCATCACCGCGAGGGACAGGGCGGCGAGCACGATCCCCGGGACGGAGCGCTCCGCCTCGCCGGTGCCGGCGAGCGCCCGTACCGCGTCGACGGCGACGTACGCGGCGAGCGCGAAGAAGGACACGGCGATGATCCGCAGGGCGGTCTTCTCGCGCGCCTCGCGCACGGCGTGGTCGGCCGCGGAGAACTGCCAGGCGACGGCCGCGGCGGAGGACACCTCGATGACGGAGTCGAGGCCGAAGCCGATCAGTGCCGTGGAGGAGGCGAGGGTCCCGGCGGTGAGGGCGACGATCGCCTCGACGGCGTTGTAGGCGATGGTCGCGGTGACCAGGAGCCGTATCCGGCGGGTGAGCGCGTCGCGCCGGGCCGGGGCGGGCCCGAGCGTGAGAGGAGTCTCGGCGGCCATGCTCAGCAGCAGCCCTTCGCGTCGGCGTCCGGGCAGCTGCGGTCGGTCTCGACGGCCACCACGGCGGTGCGCAGGTCGTCGAGGGCGTGGCCGAGCCGTTCGTCGGCAAGCTCGTAGCGCGTGCGCCGGCCGTCCGGGACGGTGACGACGAGCCCGCAGTCGCGCAGACAGGCCAGGTGGTTCGACAGCCGCGTCCGGGAGACACCGAGGGCGTCGGCGAGATCGGCGGGGTAGGCGGGGGCGTCGCGCAGGGCGAGCAGGATTCGACAGCGGATCGGATCGGCGAGCGCACGCCCGAACCGGGCGAGCACGTCGATGTCGGAGGCGACGGTCAGCATGTGACGACAGTACACGCATCTCTGAATTCAGGAAACCATGGACTGTTATGTTCGGAGGGGTGGGGACAGGTACGTCCGTCTTCCGTCAGAGAAGGTCCCGCCAAAAGGGGACCGTCGCCTGCGGGTTCCAGTTCTCGTCGACCTCGCCTCGCGCCTCGTCGAACTCGTGACGTACGTAGTCGAGGAGGTCCAGGCCGTAGTAGATGATGTCGGTCTGCCACATGGAGAGGACCGGATGCCCGAAGCTCCCCCGGCCGGCGGGCAGGTACCGGTGGGCAAACACGGGCACCAGCACCGGTGCCTCCGCCAGGAGACGCCGCGCCGTATCCAGTGCCGCCGTCCCGTCGACCGGACGCTCACCCCAGCCCTCGTACCAGAACCCGTTGTGCTCGACGCCGAGCAGAACACCCTCGACCGGCCAGTCGAGCTGCCGACGCAAGCTGTCCGCGTCACCGCCGCGCCACTCGGGCCAGGGCTTGGACCAGGTCTCCCCGTCCTCGGGAGGCACGTTGACCGGGAGGCCGGCCGCGAGGAACGCCCGGTGATCATCCGCGAACTCGAAGCCGTACTCGCGCTCTATGCGTGTGAACTCGGCCTCCGTCAGACCGGGTTCGAACGCGTACAGACCCGTCTCCGCCAGACGGCGCGCGGCCTCCGCGCCCAGGCGTAACCCCTCGTTGCTGATCACCGCCACACGTTAACGCCTGCGGCGCCTTGCCGTCAGCCGAGTTATGCGCGACCACCGAACGGCTTCACGAGGCGCTGCTCAAAGCAACAGCCCTTCGCCGACTCGCCGGTCTCCTCGGTGATGGTCAGGGGGCTTCGGGGATACTCGTGATCGACGGGATCAACAAGACTGCCGACAGGGGGTGGCGAAGCGTCATGACGAGCACCAAGGCACGTACAACGGCGCTGATCACGCCCGTCGAGCAGGGAGCACAGCACGAGGCGAAGGCGTTGGCGGGTGAAGGGCGTACCGCCAAGGCCATCCGTCGACTGCGCAAGGATTCGGGCCTCGGGCTGGACACGGCCTCCGTGGCCCTGGACCTGTTGGCGCAGGGGCACGCACTGCCCACCACCTACAGCCAAGCGCTGGATGCCTTACGGCAACTCGATGCCCCGCTGGTCACCGAGTTGACCGATCTGCTCAGCAGCAGTCGTCGTGACACCGCGATCAAACTGCTCAGGGAACGGACGGACATCGATCTCGCCGGGGGCTACCACCTCGTTACGGAGCTGAGCGGCCAACTCGGCACGGAGTCCCTCCAGATCGAAACAAGGCGGATGACCGGCTGAGGCATGAAGCGAAGCGCCGATGGGCCGTTGCTCCCGACGGCCCGAACGAGGCGGACGGAAGCTGCTGCCACGTGCATGAAGCACCTACGACGGCACCGTCGGTTCGGAGGCGACCCCTCCGAACCGACGGCGGTCACGACTGGCCCAGCATCCCAGGAGTTGATGCGAAGACCACTTGCTGTGGATGCCTACTTGGCTAGTTCATCGATTCGCCAGCCAATGATTCCGGATGAGCCTGCAAGGCCGTCGACATCGGTCTCGACATGCTCAGGGGCATCGGTGATGCGCTGACGGATCGGGACGCTGTCGCACTCCACAGTCTGCCGCACTGGGCGATCTGTGGTCACAGTAAGGCGGACTTTCCCTGCTCCCGAGCAGACAACGGCAAGCGTGTACGACTTGCCGTTCTCCAGGGTTGAGCGGGTGTGGATTCCGTCGCTTACGCGTTCCAGTCCCGACTCTACGAACAGGCTGTCGGAGTCATCCGTGTCGTCAAGCTTCAGCGCCTTTTCCGCCTTCTTCTCCAGTGCCTTCATCTGATCACTGGTCGCAGAGGGGGTGGGCTTCGGCGTGGGCTCCTTTGACTCCCTGCCGTCCCCGTCGTCGCTACTGCAACCAACGATGAGCATGGTGGCCAGAGCCGAGGTGACAAGGACCGCGCCGCGGCGTGAATGCCGGAGGCCTTGAATCATGTCCGGGTTTCCCAGTAACGCCAACCGACCTTCTTGGTCGGCATCTTCGTGGTGCCGGAACCGAGCTTCTTCTTCCCGCAGCGGTTGGCACTTGTCTCGTATTTGGTCCAGTTGTACTTCTCGCCCCAGGTACCGTACTGCACATTCCCGTAGTACCCGTTCTTGATGTCGCGAGAATACTTGTGCCCTGTGGCGATGCCGACCTCGGCAAGCACCTTGGCGCCAAACTCTGTCTTGGCCTTCGCGAGGAGGACGCCGGCCTCGGCCGAGACGCTTCCGCTCAACTCGATACCGATCTTTCCGGATTTCAGGACCTCGACGGTCACCGTCCCGCCCGGGCCGTCCTTGTAGGAGGTGCCGTTCCACCAGGACGGGATGTGATAGTGCCTCTTCCGGCCCGAGAGCGTATACCACTTCTTGTAGGGATTGTCGCAGCGCTGTGTCCCTATATCGCCCTCGTCGGTCACTTCTGGCAGGGCGTTGAGCTTGTTCTCGGCGGCCAGTTCTTGGGCCGACATCACAGGGCCCTCGACCGCGCTGCTGCTCAACTCCTCGGTGGCGACCTGGTCCGGCGACACGTCCTCGGGAGCTGGACCAGCTGGTACTTCGACCGCATAGGAAGCCGCGGTCATCGCTGCCCCCAGAGCCAGAACTGTGCTCGAGACAAGTAAGCGTCGCAGCGGTGCTCTACGCAAGTGATTTCCCCTCCCCTTGCCGCCTGCACTGGCGGATGAGTGGAATGTATAGAGCTGCGGCTGCGTCAGCGCTCGAAAAGCTGATCTTCTGAGGCAGACTTGAGGTTGAGAGGCCGCTATTTCATAAATCTGCCGTGGCTGGTGCCACCCCGGGCGCTGGTGTGCACGGGGGTCAGGGATGCTCGTGCTGGTCGCGGTCCGGTGACCTCGGACCGTCCGTCCGGCCCTCAACCCCGAGGGTCCTGGGACAGGTCACCCCGCCAAGGCGGTGGCCAGGGAACCGACTCCGCTATGCGTGTCCCTCGCACGCCGAGGCCGGCGCGTGCCAGCTCCAGGAAGTGATGCCGCGCCTGTCGGAAGTCCTGATACGCCTGGTCCCAGCCGCCCTGCTCTCTGGTCGGAAGCTCGCGGGCCAGCCACTCCAGATGCCACAGGCAGTGGTTCAGCCTGACCGCGGCCGTGTTCGTCTTCACGTCCCCCAGCAGCCACACCGTCTCCGCGAGCGCCGAGCGTCGCAACTCGGCCTCCACCACTTCGGCGAGGACCTCCGCCGTGGGCTCCAGCGGTGCGGCTCCGCTCGCGGCGATGCCCTTGGCGACCGCGATCCGCCGGTAGCGGTGCGCGAGTTCCTTCACGGCGTGGGCGTACTCGGCATAGGCGCTCAACCGTCGCTCGTCCCACCGGACGGACTGCTCCCGCCGCCATCGTGCCTTCTCCACGACCATGGTTGCCGCCATCGACAGCACGGCGCCCAACGCTACGGCGAGCAGCGTCGCCAGTTGACCAGTCAGAGCCATGAGTGCTTCATAACCCACCGGCCCAAGCGGCAACCTCGGCCGGATCGAGTGCCGTTTCCCGTGAAGCCGACGTCAACCGGGACGGTAGGGCCTCGGCCCCGTGGGGCGGGAGTCGAGGCCCAGCGTCTTGCTCCTCTCACCTCCTCCCGTGTCCGTGCGGTTCGACACCGGGACCGGTCATGGCGGCGCTGACGTACTGGGACGCGCTCAACCGCGTGCCCCGGCCGGGAACTGCGTCTGCTCACCATCCGGCTGGGAGAGGCGTGCGCCTCGACTGTCGGCGACACGCAGCACGTTGCCAAGGCACTGGGTGGCCGCTCGCAGGGCGTTCCTCAGCGCGTACTCTCCGGCCTTGCCGTCGTGCAGCACGGCTCGGGCGCCCTTGAGGACGTCGCCGCCGTCGCGCAGTTGGTCCTCCTCGATCTCGTCCGCGAGCCGGGACAGCGCGCCCTGGCTGCTGTCCGTGGACAGGAAGCACGGCTTGCCGGTGTCGGTCTCCCAGGGCAGCAGCCGTAGGCCAGGGCCGAGCGTGGGGACGGCGTCCCGGTCGTAGGTCATCAGGCCGCCACCTCCATGCCGTGAGCCCGACGGGGGCGGATGTCGATGCCGCGCGGGGCGAGCACCAGTGTCCGCTGCCGTGTGCGCCGCCGCCGTTCCGCCTCGCGCCGCTCATGCGCGACGAGGTAGGGACGGACGAGGCCGATGTCCTCGCCGCGTAACGCAGGCACGCGCGGCAGGCGGACGAACGGCGCGTTTGAGGCCCGCCCGGACCGTGACGTCTGGGGGGACCGATGGCGGCCTCGGGCGGGCAGCAGCAGCCGTAGCAGCGGTGCGAAGATCCACGCGATAGCGTGACGCATGTCGTCAACCTCCACGGGGTTGGTGGCCACGCCCCCGGACCGGTCGCACGGTCGCGGGGGTCTTCCGACCCTGGCATCGTGCCGACATGCGAAGGCCGGAACTATCAGACCTTGCTGATAGCCCCGGCCATGGCCTGGCGTTACGTCATATCCCGAGCCAGGAGCCGTAATTGCCGAAGCTTTCCGGCATCCGGCGCTTGGCTGCCTCCAGGCCGGCGTATGTCTCGCGCACCGTCGGGTGGTACTTCGTCTGCTGCGGGGCGAGCTTCCGCGCCTTCAACAGGCTTCTGAACGCCGCGTCCGTACGGCCCGTCCACATCTCGGCCCGCGCCACCTCGGCGTGGTGATGCGCGAGTCGGGACGGCGGCCACCCTTCCGGAATCCTCATCTTCTGCGCGGAGTCCACGGCTTCGGCGTAAAGGTCCAGTTCGGTGAGCACGCTGATCCGGTGCACGCCGACGTTGGTCGGACCGAACGACAGCCACTGGACCTTCTCGGCCGGACCGGTCCGCCCTGCGATACGCTCCGCCTCGCCGAGATGCCCTTCCGCGGTGTCCCTGTCCTTGTCCCGGCCCGCCATCACGGCGGCGCCGAGATGGAGTTGTCCCGTGACGACATCGGTGACGCGCCCCGGCTCCGCCTGCTCCAGGGCGGCCATGCCCAACCGGACCAGCCGCTTGCCCGTGCGGTAGTCGCTCGCCCGGAGGTAGGCAAGGGCGCGCAGGTACTGGCGCATCCCGCTCAGCAACGGGTCGGAGGCCCGCTGTGCGGCCCATTCCATGCGGTCCAGCGCCACCATGCACAGGTCGGGAAACCCGAGCTTCGTCGTCACGTCGTAGGCGGTCCGGTACGTGCTCGCCAGCAAGCGCCAGGTGCGGTCCGCCGGGTGTGTGTGAGCTGTCGTGGTGACCTCGTGGATGAGGCCGGGAAGGTCGGTGGCGACCTGCTTGATGTCCGTGGCGCGGACCATGGCGCACAGCTTCTCCGCGTGCCTCTCCAACTCCTCGACCGGACGCGGGCTCACGTCCGGGTCGGGCCCGAGGTCGTAGATGTTCAGGGCCTCGCGGATCGGGTTGATCAGGCCGTCCAACTGGTCCTGTCTCAGTTCTTCGAGGTAGGGCTGCCCGGTCAGTTCGGTGACGGGCACGGAGAGCGCGCGGGCAAGTGCGCCGATCACCGACGGGCTCGCGGGCAGGACGCCCTGCTCCACCTTGGTCAGGGTGCTGTAGGAAACGTGCGAGAGATCGGCCAACTCGCGCTGCGTCAACCGGCGGACTTTGCGCACGTGCGCGATGCGTGCGCCCGCGCGCTCGTCAGTGTTCGGGGACATCCTGGTCTCCGTTCTGCGTCGACACCGGAACGGTACCCCCGGCCCGTCGCCCGGCAACTGCGATCGCGCCCTGCCACGGCCCGTCACGTCGACGAACCCGCCCCCTCACAGCCGATACGCCGCCGCCACCCGCTCCCGGAACGGCCGTCGCCCCACCGCCTCCGTCACCTCCGTCAGCAACGCGGCCAGCGGCATCGTCAGCTCCGCGTCCAGTTCGGCCATCGCCGTCCGTGTGGCCTCCCACTCCGCCTCGATCCGGGGCAGCAGGGCACGGGCCTTGGGGGTGAGGGCGATCAGCCGGCGGCGCGCGTCCAGGGGGTCGGGGGTGTGGGTGACCAGGCCCGCGCGGGCCATCTGCGCCGCCGTCTGGCTCGCGGCGGAGTGCGTGACACCCACCGAGGCGGCCACGTCGCGCACGGAGAGCGGGCCTTCGGCCACCAGGGCCCGTACGACCGGGGAGAACCGGGGCCGGTACTCGGCGAGGCCCTGCTCCTCGTAGACCTTGGCCACGTCCGCGTCGAGGAGTTCGAGGACGTGCCGGAGCAGGGTGCCCACGGCGACGGGATCCGGATGACCGCTCATGTTGTTAATCTAACAGTGCTGTTATATCCCAGCGCATCCCACCGCGAGAGGCGGCGCACATGCCCGGGCTCCATCCCCCCGTCGAACCGTACGAGCACGGCATGCTCGACGTCGGCGACGGCAACCGCGTCTACTGGGAGACCTGCGGGAACCCCGCCGGCAAGCCCGCCCTCGTGCTGCACGGCGGGCCGGGATCGGGTGCGGGGCCGTTCTGGCGGCGGCTGTTCGACCCGGCGGCGTACCGGATCGTGCTGTTCGACCAGCGCGGGTGCGGGCGCAGTACGCCCGACGTCGCCGATCCGGACACCTCGCTCGCCGCCAACACCACGCACCACCTCATCGCCGACATCGAGCTGCTGCGGCGCCACCTCGGCATCGACGACTGGCTGGTCCTGGGCGGCTCCTGGGGCGTGACCCTCGCCCTGGCCTACGCCGAGCGGCACCCGGAGCACGTCGGCGAACTGGTCCTCTTCAGCGTCACCAACACCACCCGCCGTGAAGTCGAGTGGGTCACCCGGGACATGGGGCGGATCTTCCCCGCGGAGTGGGCGCGGTTCCGGGACGCCGTGCCGGAGGCCGAGCGCGACGGCAGCCTGGTGGACGCGTACGCCCGCATGCTCGCCGACCCCGACCCGGCCGTGCGGGAGCGGGCCGCGAGGGAGTGGTGCCGGTGGGAGGACGTGCACGTCTCCACCCACCCGGGGCACAAGCCCGACCCCCGCTACGAGGACCCGCGCTTCCGTTTCCGCTTCGCCCGTCTCGTCACGCACTACTGGCGGCACGCCGCCTTCCTGGACGACGGGGCGCTGCTGCGGGACGCCGGGAAGCTCGCCGGCATCCCGGGCGTGCTGATCCACGGGCGCCTGGACATCAGCGGGCCCCCGGACATCGCCTGGCGGCTGGCCCAGGTGTGGCCCGACGCGGAACTGGTGCTGATCGGCGGGGAGGGACACGGGCTGTCGGGGGACGCGACGACCGATGCCGTGCTGGCGGCGACGGACCGGTTCAAGGGCGTCTGACGGATGCGTCGGCGAACGCCCGTCGGCTGTGCGCGAGCAGTTCCCGTACCGCCGGGCCGTGCGAGCTCCGCCAGACCAGGGCGAGCAGGGCCGGTGCCGTGACGTCGTCGATCGTGCGGGCGACCAGTCGGCCCAGGGGGCCGCGATGGCCCGCCGCCATCGACTCGCTCAGCACGGCGACGCCGAGCCCGCGGGCCGCCAGGTCCGCGACGGCGTCCGCGGCGCTGGCCTGCAGGGCGATCACCGGCCGGAGGCCCTGCGCGGCGCAGGCGCGGCCGAAGACCGTGCGCAGGCCGGTGCCCGGGGGCATGCACACGAGGGGATGATCGGCCAAGTCGGCCAGCAGCACCCGGCGTTGCTCTGCCAGCGGGTGTCCGGCCGGGACCGCCACGACGAGCCGCTCGCTGACCACCGTCAGCGATTCCAGATCCTCGGGCGCGCCTGCCGTCCCGACGAGTGCCAGGTCGACGGTCCCGTCGCGCACCGCCTCGACCAGCCGGTCGGAGTTGTCCTCCAGCAGGGAGAGCTCCACTCCCGGATGCGCCCGGTGGAAGGCGGAGAGGGCGTCGAACAAGGGCGTGAGCGTGCAGCCGATGACCATCCCGACCGCGAGCCGGCCCCGGATCAGGTCGGTCACCTCGCCCACCGCCTGCCCGACCGCCCCGGCCGCGGCGAGTGCCGCACGGGCGTGGTCGAGCGCGGCCCGGCCCGCGGCGGTGAGGGTGGCGGTACGCGTCGACCGGTCGAACAACTCGGCGCCCAGCTCCCGCTCCAGCTGGCGGATCTGGGCGCTGACCCCGGACTGGCTGATGTGCACCCGCTCGGCGGCCCGCGTGAAGTTCCGCTCCTCGGCGACCGCGACGAAGTACTCCAACTGCCTCAGTTCCATGACTGGGAATTCTAGCTGTCAGCAGATCCATCTGTTGGACTTCTGCTCGGGGGCGGGAGACGCTGGAAGCACCAAGGAGCCCGTCCCGTCCGTCCTCAGGAGAAGCCGTGTACGAGAAGGCCATGCGTCCCGAAGACCTCACCCGCCTGTTCGTCGAACGGTCCAACGCCGGTGACGCGGCCGGGGTCGCCGCGCTCTACGAGGAGGACGCGGTGTTGGCCTACCCGCCCGGCGAGCGCACGGTGGGCCGGGAGGCTATCCGCGCCCTCTGGGAGAAGGTCCTGGCCGACCGCCCGCACTTCGAGCCGGAACCGCCCCTGCCGACCCTGGTCAGCGGCGACATCGCCCTGACGGCGACCCCGCCCAGGGACGGGGCCGGGGCCCGGGCGCAGGTCGTACGGCGTCAGCCCGACGGAAGCTGGCTGCGCGTGCTGGACCAGCCGGAATTCCTGCCGCCCGCCCGCTGAAACGGACAGTGGACCAGCCCGGCCCCGCCTCGGCCGGCAGGTCGGTCGGTCCAGGCCGCCTCGGTCGGCGGGCCTGCCGATCCCGTCCCCGCCTCGGCCGGCAGGTCGGTCGGTCCAGGCCGCCTCGGTCGGCAGGCCTGCCGATCCCGTCCCCGCCTCGGTCGGCAGGCCTGCCGATCCCGTCCCCGCCTCGGTCGGCAGGTCGGTCGGTCCAGGCCGCCTCGGTCGGCAGGCCTGCCGATCCCGTCCCCGCCCCGGGTCGGCAGCCCTACCGGTTCCACCCCGCCCCGGTCGGCAGCCCTACCGGTTCCACCCCGCCCCAGTCGGCAGCCCTCGATCCCGTCCCCGCCCTGGCCGGCAGCACCATCGCCCCCGCCCCCGCCCCGGCCGGCAGCCCCGTCACCCCACCCTCGGCCCCGTGCTCCCCCGCCGGACCAACCGCGTCGGCACCAGCGTCGTCCCGTGCTCCGTTCCGTCCTGCCGCATCTTGCTCAGGACCCCCTCCACGCACAGCCGTCCCACCTCGGCGAAGTCCTGGTGGATCGTGGTGAGGGGTGGGAGGAAGGACGCGGACTCGGGGATGTCGTCGAAGCCGATGACGCTGATGTCCTCGGGGACGCGGCGGCCCCGTTCGTGCAGGGCCCGGAGCAGGCCCAGGGCCATCTGGTCGTTGGCCGCGAACACCGCCGTGCAGTCCGGCTCGTCGGCCAGGCGGAGGCCGGCCCGGTAGCCGGAGTCGGCCGACCAGTCGCCGCGGACCAGGGGCGGCGGGGTACGGCCCGACTCGGTGAGCGTCGCCCGCCAGGCGTTGGCCCGGCGCTGGGCGGCGAAGGAGCCCTCGGGGCCCGCCAGGTGCCACACCGTGTCGTGGCCGAGGTCCAGCAGGTACCGTACGGCGTCCCGCGCGCCGCCCGCCTGGTCGGTGTCGACGACGGTGTAGCGGTCGCCGGCGTCGGAGTCGGCCACGACGACCTGCACCCCGGGCGGCAGCGAGACCGTCGCCGCGTCGAGCAGGTGGATCTCCATGATGACGATGACGGCGTCCACCGCGAGTTCCCCGAGGCGCGAGAAGGCGCCGTTGACCTCGTCCTGGGTGGGGACGGCCACGGGCAGCAGCGTGACGGCGTAGCCGTGCTGCGCCGCTGACATGGCGATGGCCTCCAGGGTGCGGATGTTGCCCATGGTGGACAGGGTGAAGGTGATCACGCCGAGGGTGCGGAACTCGCCGCGGCGCAGTGCCCGGGCCGCGCTGTTGGGGCGGTAGCCCAGTTCGCGCATGGCGTCCAGGACCTGGCGGCGGGTGTCCTCGGTGACTCCGGGGAAGCCGTTGGAGACGCGGGAGACCGTCTGGGACGAGACCCCCGCGAGCCGGGCGACGTCCGCCATCGACGCGCCCTGGCGGGGACGGGCCGCACGCCGTCTCGTACGGCTCGTGCCCCCCGGCACGCTCTCGCCGTCCACGGTGCCCACCTGCCCCTCGCTGCCCTCGCCGCCCGACTGGCGCGAATTTCGGTCCGGAACGACTCCTTGACCCCTGAGATTCGGACAGTGTAGACATCCCGCCAGTGGATGTTTACGTAAACATTGCCTAGTCGAAACCGTACGAGAAGCCGACAGATCCCCACCAGTCGCACCTCGAATCCGTACCACTCGCACCCCGTAGGCCCCGATCTCTGTGTCCCGCCGGGACGCGCGGCACGCAGAAGAGCTGGAGTACTCGAGATGGCACACCCCACCCGTAAGAGAAGGCTCCTCGGGGCCATCGGCGTCACCGCCCTGGCGACCGGAACCCTCCTGGCCACGACGACCCTGCCGGCCGCGCACGCCGATCCCGCGGTCCAGGCGGCCGGGGTCACGGTCCGGCCGGACCCCTCCTACTCGGGGGAGAAGTTCGAGGGCTGGGGCACGAGCCTGGTCTGGTTCGCCAACGCCACCGGCGACTACCCGCCGGCGATCCGCGAGAAGCTCTACCAGCTCCTCTTCGGCGACGAGGGCCTCAACCTGAACATCGCCCGCTACAACATCGGCGGCGGCAACGCCCCGGACGTCAAGGACTACCTGCGCGCGGGCGGCGCGGTCGAGGGCTGGTGGAAGGCCCCGGCGGGCACCACCCGCGAGGACGTCGACTGGTGGGACGCCGAGGACCCGGCCGACTGGAACAAGAACGCGGACAAGACGCAGCGCTGGTGGGTCGACCGCATCAAGAAGGACATCACCCACTGGGAGACCTTCAGCAACTCCCCGCCCTGGTTCATGACCGAGAGCGGATACGTCTCCGGCAACTTCGACGCGGGCAAGGACCAGCTGAAGCCCGAGTCCGTCGAGGACTTCGCGAAGTACCTGGTGGGCGCCACCGAACGGCTGGAGAAGGCGCACGGCATCAAGGTCGACACCCTCGACCCGTTCAACGAGCCGAACACCAACTACTGGGGCACCAAGCTGGGCCCGGACGGCGAGCCGACCGGCGGCCGCCAGGAGGGCGCCCACATGGGCCCCGAGCTCCAGCAGAAGGTGCTGCGCGCGCTCGCCCCGGTCCTGGAGCGGTCGAGAAGCGGCGCGGAGATATCCGCGATGGACGAGACCAACCCGGGTACGTTCGCCACCAACTGGAACTCCTACCCCCAGGACGTGCGCGACCTGGTCGGCCAGATGAACGTCCACACCTACGGCACCGGCCAGCGCACCACGGTCCGCGACCTCGCGAAGGCCGCCGACAAGCCGCTGTGGATGAGCGAGGTCGAGGGCGACTGGGGCGACGGCCAGAGCTTCACCGACATGCGGCCCGGTCTCGGCCTCGCCCAGCGCATCGTCGACGACCTGCGCGAACTGGAGCCCAAGGCCTGGGTGTTCTGGCAGCCCGTCGAGGACTACGACAACATGAAGCCGGGCGGCGAGTCGGCGAAGGGCGGCAACTGGGGCGAGATCCAGCTCCCGTTCAGCTGCACCGCCAAGGACACCCTGGAGACCTGCCCGGTCTACACGAACACCAAGTTCGACACGGCCCGCAACTTCACGCACTTCATCAAGCCCGGCGACCGGCTGATCAAGACGAACGACACGTCCAGCACCGCGGCGGTCTCCCGCAAGGGCGACGCGGCGACCGTCGTCCACGTCAACAGCGCCACCGAGGCCCGTGAGGTCACGCTCGACCTGTCGAAGTTCGGCCGGGTCTCCTCCCGCGCCACCGTCACCCCGGTGGTGACCAGCGCCGACGGCAAGCTGGAGAAGCAGAAGGCCGTCCGGGTCACCGGCAAGCAGGCCACGATCGCCGTGCCCGCCCAGTCGGTGACGTCCTTCCTCGTCAAGGGCGTCTCGGGCGTCGCGAAGGACGCGGCCGAGCTGCGGAAGGGCCACACCTACCGCCTGACCGGCGTCCAGAGCGGCAAGGACCTCACGATCGCGGACAACGGCACGGGTCTGGTCATCCGCGGCGCTTCCGCCGACCCGGCCGGCCGGCAGTGGCAGGTGGAGCAGATCCGCGGCAGCGACAACCGCAAGCGGTACGTCCTCACCGAGACGTCCTCGGACAAGCGCCTGGCCGTCCGGAACGGCGCGCTGGTGGCGGAGCCCGACGAGGGCCGCCGCGACAAGGCCACCGAGTGGATCATGTCGACGACCGGTGACGGCACCTGGACCCTGGTGAACGCCGCGACCGGCCAACTCCCCGACGTCTCCGGCCAGTCCACGACCGACGGCGCGTCCGTGGGCCTGTGGCAGCCGAACTCCGGGGCGAACCAGCGCTGGAAGGTGACGGAGGTGACGGGCGGCTAGCGCCTCCCGCCGCGCAGCAGCCGCGCAGTAGCCGCGCAGTAGCCGCACAGCAGCCGCACGCGACGCCCCCGCCTGCCACCGCCGGACGACGGTGGCAGGGCCGGGGGCGTCGGTGTGCCCGGGGGCGCAACTCGTTGACGAGGCCCCGGGGGCGGGATCAGCGCTTGAGCGTGAAGCTGAAGTCGCTGGAGCGTTTGCCGCCCAGCCGTACCGCCGACACGACCTTCCCCTCGGTGATCAGTCTCTCCACCTCGGCCCGGGGCAGGCCGCAGCCCTCGGCGATCAGCCGCACCGGCCGAACGGGGATGCGTGCCGCGAAGCGGACCGAGACGTCGATGACCTCGCGGTCCAGGTGATCCGACCCGCCGGTGTCGAGCCTCCAGGCGTCGTCCCAGTCGAGGCTGATGTGGTTCCGGCGCCGCACGGCCGGATCCTGGAGCAGTTCGGCCGTCAGTCCGAGGTCGTTGTGGTGCAGCCGCTCGAGCAGCTCAGGTCGTACGGAGCGTACGTTCACCCGCTCCAGGACCGTGACCTTCGTGGTCTCCCCGCACCCGGTACAGAGCGCGAGGAGCCAGACGTCGAGGAGCTTGTGGTGGGCGTTGACGCGGAATGTGCCGTGGGCCCGGAAACGCTCCGACACGCAAGAGTGGCAACGGCGGGCGATGAGCGGCAGGCAGGTGGGCATGACCACCCAGTCTGTGAGCACAGAAGTACACCGGTTTCAGTGAGAAGTCCGCAGCAGAAAGGAGCGCGGCGCGGATGCGCGACGCGCGACGAATCAGTGCTCGGGGTGTCTCACGCGGTGTACAACGGCCTGCCTTTGCCTGGACGACGTGGTTCGGCAGCACGGTAAGGGCACCCGGCGGCGCCACTCGACTGGTTTTCGGATGCCTCGGCGTCAGGTTCCGGCCCGGGCGCCCGCGCCGCTCACCCGCCTTGCCCCGGCGTCACCAGCCCCGCCTCGTACGCCACGATCACCGCCTGCGCCCGGTCGCGCAGCTCCAGCTTCGTGAACAGGCGGTTGATGTGGGTCTTGACCGTGTGGTCGGTGATGGTGAGGCGGTCGGCGATGTCCGCGTTGGACAGGCCCTGCGCGATCAGCAGGAGGACCTCGACCTCGCGGGCGGTGAGGCGGTCCAGGAGGGCCTTGGGGGCGGTGACCGGTCGGCGCGGGGCGAACTCGGCGATCAGGCGGCGGGTGATGCCGGGGGCGAGCATGGCGTCACCGGCGGCCACCACCCGTACGGCGTGCAGGAGTTCGGGAAAGGTCGCGTCCTTCAGGAGGAAGCCGCTGGCGCCGGCCGCGAGGGCGTCGAAGACGTACTGGTCGAGGTCGAAGGTGGTGAGCATCAGCGCCTTCGTGGCGCCCTCGGTCTGCCGCAGGATCGTGCGCGCGGCCTGGATGCCGTCCAGCTTCGGCATGCGGATGTCGAGCAGCGCGATGTCGGGGCGGTGGGTGAGCGCGAGGGCGACCGCCTGTTCGCCGTCCTCCGCCTCGCCGACGACGTCGATGTCGTCCTGCGTGGACAGCAGGTTCACGAAGCCGGTCCGTACCACCGCCTGGTCGTCGGCCACGATCGCGCGGATCGGTTTCCCCGCCGTCACTCGTACACACCCTCCGCGAAGCTCTTCGCCCTTGCCCGCACCGGGAGTTCGGCCTCGATCAGGAAGCCGCCCCCGGGACCGGCCGGCCCGCAGGTCAGACGCCCGCCGAGCAGGTTCGCACGCTCCCGCATGCCGCTCAAGCCGTGCCCGCCCGAGTCGTGGGGGGACCCCTGGGGGCCCGGGCCGTCGTCGGTGATCCGGATGCGGACCTCGTCGTCCGCGTAGGCGAGGCGGATGTCGACCGCGGCGCCGCGGGCGTGGCGGCGGGCGTTGGTGAGGGCTTCCTGGACGATGCGGTAGGCGGTGAGTTCGAGGGACGGGGGGAGGAGCGGGGGGCGGGTGCCCTCCGTGTGCAGGGTGACCTCCCCGCCGCCCGAGCGGTGGGCCTCCAGCAGCGCGTCCAGGGAGTCCAGGGTCGGCTGGGGGAGGAGGGGCGCGTCCTCGGCGGCGTCGTCCGCGCGCAGCACGCTCAGCAGGTGGCGCAGTTCCGTCAGGGCCGAGCGGGCCGAGGCGGCGATCTGCTGGAAGCCGTCGCGGGCGGGCGGGGACAGGTCGGGCGTGGTGTACGTGGCGCTCTCCGCCTGGACGGCGATCACGGACACCGAGTGCGCCACGATGTCGTGCAACTCCCGTGCTATGGCGGCCCGTTCCTGAGTCGCGGCGTGCCGGCGCTCCATGGCGATCAGCTCCCGCTGGGCGGCCTCGCGCGCCTGCCGGGACTCCTCCCGGCTGCGGAAGGCGTCCGCCACGCCGACCGTCGCCACCACGCCCACGGCGAGGACGAAGGACTCCGTGAAGTACGACAGCGAGCCGTCGGCGCCGACGGCGGGCGCCCGGCCCCCGAGGTCGTACACGCCCATCGCCACGTGGCCCGCGTTGACGAGGAGCGCGCCGGTGATCGTGCCCGTGATCAGTACGGCGGGGTGCAGGACGCGGTGGCGGGCGAGCGAGTAGAGGCCCATGACCCCGGCCACGGCGACCGTCAACAGCAGTTCGGGGCGGCAGAGGAAGTTCAGCAGCGCGGCGGGCACCACCAGGAGTCCGACGCGGGGCTCGCTCCGGCGCCAGAGGAGCGGCGGCACCACGAAGGGCAGCGTCGCCAGGACCGTCGTCGAGGTGATGCGGGAGTGCAGCACCTCGGCCACCGCGAGGAGGACCAGCAGGACGCCGGTGACGTACGGGTAGCGGGGCGAGCGCGGCCAGGCGGTGGGGCGCAGGGTCGGCGACTGACGCATGCCCACATTGTCGGCCGGGGGCGTTCCGCCCGCGTCACCGTACGGGTTGACCCGGGCGCCGGGTGAGTACCACGGGTCGACGCCCAGGATCGGAATCCGGTGTGACGCTTCTCGTCCGCCCCTTGCGAAGACTTGCCGACACGAGTGACGGCTGACAAGGGGAGCGGTATGCAGGGGACTTGGCGGGGAGCGGGCGGCGTGTCCAGCGGTTCGGTGATGGCCGTGCGTACGTCCTCGGTGGTAGCCGTGCGTACTGCGGAGTCGGTGCGTCCGGCGCCCGGGCCCGTGCCCGTCTCCCCCGTGCGGCTCCGGCGCCGTGGCTCCGCCCCGCGCTGGGAGACCGCCTGCTGGGGGGCCTGCGCGGTCTTCGCGCTGCTGCTGTGCCTGTGGACGACGCTCACCCCGCACCGCGTCTGGGGCGCCTGTGCCGCCGTCGGGTACGGGCTCGCCGCGCTCGTCGCGCACCGTTCCGCACGGGCCTGGGGGCGGGCGAGCGCGGCCGTGGCGGCGGCCGGGTCGGTGCTCGTGCCGCTGGTGTTCCTGGTCGCCCACGGGTGGCGCCAGATGGAGGTCGCGGTCGTGGAGCGGTCCGGGCGGCTGCTGCTGGAGTCCGGCACGCCCTACGTACCGCATCCGTCCGAACTGGACGACTACAACCCGTACCTGCCCGGCATGGCGCTCTTCGGGCTGCCCCGGGCGGTCCTGGGCGACGTCCCGCTCGGGGACGCGCGGGTGTGGTTCGCGGGGGTGTCGCTGGGCGCCATGGGGCTGGCGGCCGTGCTGTGCCGCGAGGCCGTTTCTCCCCGGAGCCGCGAACTCCGCGCTCCGCACCCGGGCATCGAACGCCCGCGCACCGAGCCGTCCCCCGCCCAGCCCCTCTCCACAACCCCGCAAGCCACCCCTGCCCGAGCCCTCCTCTGGGTCGCCGCCACGCCGGCCGTAGCCCTCCCCCTCGCCGTCGGGGGCGTGGATCTGCCCGTCATCGCGCTGATGTGCCTCGCGCTCGCCCTCGCGGGGCGCGGCAGCCCCGTTGCCGCCGGGCTCGCGCTGGGAGCCGCCGCCTCGTTGAAGTGGACCGCCTGGCCGCTGCTGCCCGTCGGGCTCGTCCTGCTCGCCGTGACCGCCGGGCGGCGGGCCGCCGTACGGGCCGGTGCCACGGCCCTCGCGCTGGGTGCGCTCGCCGTCGTGCCGGTGGCGCTGGCCGACCCGAGGGCGTTCGCCGAGCACGTGCTGCTCTTCCCGCTGGGCCAGGGCGGCACCGCGTCCCCGGCGGCCAGCCCGCTGCCGGGACACCTCCTGGCGAGCCGGGTGCCGGGCGGCTTCGCCCTCGCGGTGGCGGCGCTGGCGCTGGGCGCGGTCGCGGTGGCCGTGTCCCTCGTGACGCGTCCGCCGCGCACCACCGTCGCCGCGGCGGACCGGCTGGCGCTGGGTCTCGGCATCGCCATGTGCCTGATCCCCGCCACCCGCTTCGGATACGCCGTCTACCCGCTGGTGCTGTTCGGCTGGTTCCGGCTCGCGCCGGCCGGCCGCCGGACCGCCCGGCGCGTCGGAACCGTCGACGAGGACTGACCGACCATGCCGCGCACGCTCGTCGTCACCAACGACTTCCCGCCCCGCCAGGGCGGCATAGAGACCTTCGTCCACGCCATGACGGCACGCTTCCCGGCCGACCGGGTCGTCGTCTACACCTCCGGCACCCCGGGCGACCGGGCCTACGACGCCCGGCTGCCGTTCCCGGTGGTGCGGGACCGCACGCACATGTTGCTGCCGACCCGGCGGGTCACCGCCCGGGCGGCCGAACTGGCCCGCGCCCACGACTGCGACAGCGTCTGGTTCGGGGCGGCGGCCCCACTCGGGCTGATGGCGGGCGAACTGCGCCGTCGTACGGACGTCCGGCGGCTGGTCGCCACCACGCACGGGCACGAGGTGTGGTGGGCGCGCACCCCCGGGGCACGTGCGCTGCTGCGGCGGATCGGGGCCGGAGTGGACAGCGTCACGTACCTCGGGGCGTACACCCGGGCGCGGATCGCCGCCGCGGTCGGACCGGAGGCGGCGGCGCGGATGCGGCGGCTGGCGCCCGGTGTCGACGCCGACGTCTTCCAGGGCTCCGAGGCCGCGGGGGCCCGGGTGCGGGAGCGGTACGGACTGGGCGACCGGCCGGTGGTGCTGTGCGCGGCACGGCTCGTTCCGCGCAAGGGCCAGGACACGCTGATACGGGCCCTGCGCCGGGTGCGCCGCAGCGTCCCCGGCGCGGTGCTGCTGCTGGTCGGGGACGGGCCGTACGCCCGGGCCCTGCGGCGGCTCGCGGTCCGGGAGCGGGTGGCGGACGCGGTCGTCTTCGCCGGCGGTCATCCGCACGAGGACATGCCCGGTTTCTACGCCGCCGCCCAGGTGTTCGCCATGCCGTGCCGGACGCGCCGGGCGGGCCTGGAGGTGGAGGGCCTCGGGATCGTGTTCCTGGAGGCGTCGGCCGCCGGGCTGCCGGTCGTCGTCGGCGACTCGGGCGGGGCACCGGACACCGTCCGGGACGGGGAGACCGGATACCTGGTCGACGGCCACGACGTACGGGCGCTCGCCGACCGGCTCGTCCTGCTCCTCGGCGTTGCCGAACTGGCCCGGGACATGGGCCGCAAGGGCCGCGCGTGGGTACGGCGGGAATGGGGATGGGACCGGGCGCACGAGCAGCTGACGTCCCTGCTCGGGGCGGGCTGAGCCGCGGGCGGGCTGAGCCGCGGGCTGACTGAGCCGCGGGGCGGACTGAGCGCGGGCATCGACAGGCCGGGCCGAGCCGCCGCGACCCGGGCCTCCACCGTCCGTCCTGGGCCTCGACTGCCCTGGGCCTCAACCCTCCTGGGCCTCAACCCTCCTGGGCCTCAACCCTCCTGGGCCTCAACCCTCCCGGGCCTCAACCCTCCCGGGACTCACCCTCGTGGGACTCACTCAACCCCCTGGCCGACGACCGGAGCCCCCCACCCCTCGCGGCTGACCTGCACGCCGTCGACCATCCGCAGTGCCCGCGTCACCGTCTCCGCGAAGGACGGCCCCTGCGACCGGTCCGGTCGCAGTGCCCACTCCTCCACGCCGATGCGCAGCGCGGTGTTGAGCACCCCCGCCTCCACCCGGACCGCCAGGTCGCCGGCGGGCCGGCCCGTCCGTTCGGCGATCATCGCGGCGAACGCCGCCTCCGCGTCGTAGTGCGCCTCCAGCCACACCGCCCGCAGCCCCGGCTCGTCGCGGCACAGCCGCAGCAGGTCGCCCAGGGCCCGCAGGCGGGGGGTGGCCTCGTCCTCGTGCCGGAGGCTCAGGATCGCCTCGGCGAGGGAGCGCCGGCCCTGCGCGGAGTCCCGCAGCCGCTCGGTCAGCAGCTCCAGGCCTGTGGTGAGCAGGGGGCGCACGCACTCCTCCTTGGAGCGGAAGTACCGCCACAGCGTGCGCGTCGACACCCCGGAGGCGGCGGCGATGTCCTCCGCGGTGACCGCCGCGACGCCCTTGGCCGTGAAGAGCCGGACCGCCTCCTCGGCGATCTCCATGCGCGTCTCGGCGCGCCGCCGCTCCGTCAGCGGTGGCCGCCCCGTGGCACCACCTGCTCGTCCGGCCATGCGCCCTCCTCGACTTGCCCTGCTCACCCATTTTAGGTCGCTCCCTGTCTTGGTGGCGTGAAACGACTGTCTGGCGCACCATGTCTTTATGTCGCGCTGTGCCATAAACCAGTACGCTGCCTCTCGCCACACCACACCACCGCGACGAGCAGAGACGAGCAGAGGAGCGCCATGGGTGCCACGAGTGCCACGGGCCTGTCGGGCAAGAGCGTCATCGTCACCGGGGCCGCCTCCGGCATCGGCCGCGCCGCCGCACTGCGGTTCGCGGCCGAGAGAGCGAAGGTCGTGGTCGCCGACCTCAACGCGGAGGGTGCCCGGACCACCGTCGAGGCCATCGAGTCCGCGGGCGGCACGGCCGTCGCCGTCGCGGGCGACCTGAGCGACGGCGCGGTGGTGGACGCGGTCGTCGCCGCCGCGACCGGCACCTTCGGCGGCATCGACGTCCTGGTCAACAACGCGGGCGTCATGGACAGCATGTCCGCCGCGGCGGACGTCACCGACGCCGAGTGGGAGCGGGTCCTGCGGATCAACCTCACGGCCCCGTTCCTGCTGACGCGCGCCGCCCTGCCCCACCTGATCGCGGCGGGCGGCGGCGCCATCGTCAACACCGCCTCCGAGGCGGCGCTGCGCGGCAGCGCGGCCGGCGCGGCGTACACCGTCTCCAAGCACGGCGTCCTCGGACTCACCCGCTCCCTCGCGGTGATGTACCGGGACCAGGGCATCCGCGCCAACGCCATAGCCCCGGGCGGCACGGCCACCGCCATCACGGCCGACGTGCACATCGACCGGGAGGCCCACGGACCGGCCGTCATCGGCAGGCACTTCGTCAACATGGGCCGGATCTGCGAGCCGGAGGAGCAGGCCGCCGCCATCGTCTACCTCGCGTCCGACGCGGCGAGCGGAGTCAACGGCGTGATCCTGCCGGTGGACAACGCCTGGGCCGCCGTCTGACCGCCCCACCCCCACCTCGGGAGTGTCACGAGAGGAAGAGGACCCCCATGTCCATCCCCCACACCCCGCTCGACTTCGACCCGGACGCCCTGCGCGCGCGGTACCGCGCCGAGCGCGACCGGCGGATCCGCCCGGACGGCAACCGCCAGTACCGGCGCACCACCGGCGAGTTCGGCCGCTTCGACGAGGACCCGTACGCCGAGCCCGGGTTCACCCGGGAGCCCCTGACCGACCACGTGGACGTGGTGGTCGTCGGCGGCGGCTTCGGCGGCCTCCTCACCGGGGCCCGGCTGCGGCAGGCGGGTCTGCGCGGCATCCGGATCATCGAGAAGGGCGCCGACTTCGGCGGCACCTGGTACTGGAACCGGTACCCGGGCATCCACTGCGACATCGAGTCGTACGTCTACCTGCCGCTGCTGGAGGAGCTCGGCTACGTCCCGAAGTGGAAGTACGCGCCGGGCGAGGAGATCCGGGAGCACGCGCAGGCGATCGCACGCCACTTCGACCTCTACCGCGACGCCTGCTTCCGTACCCAGGTGCGCGAACTGCGCTGGGACGAGGGCGAGTCCGCCTGGACCGTCACGACCGACCGCGGCGACCGCATGACCGCCCGCCACGTCGTCGTCGCGACCGGGCTGCTCAGCCGGCCCAAACTGCCCGGCATCGAAGGCATCGAGACCTTCAAGGGGCACATGTTCCACACCAGCCGCTGGGACTACGCCTACACCGGCGGCGACGCGAACGGCGGCCTGACGAAGCTCGCCGACAAGCGGGTCGCCCTCATCGGCACCGGCGCCACCGCCATCCAGGTCGTCCCCCACCTCGGCCGGGACGCCCGGCATCTGTACGTCTTCCAGCGCACGCCCTCCTCCGTGGACGTGCGCGGCCAGCGCCCCACGGACCCCGAGTGGGCCGCCTCCCTCCGGCCCGGCTGGGCCCGGCGGCGCCGGGACAACTTCCTCGCGGTCGTCACCGGCGCCCGCACCGACGAGGACCTCGTCGCCGACGGCTGGACCAGCAGCGCCCGCCTCCAGCAGAAGCTCATCCCGAGCGACGGATTCGCCGGCCTCCCGCCCGAGGAACGCGAACGGCTGGAGGAGATCGCCGACTTCCAGAAGATGAACGAACTGCGCGCCCGCGTCGACGCGATCGTCCGCGACCCGGAGACGGCCGAGAAGCTCAAGCCCTGGTACCGCTACATGTGCAAGCGGCCCACCTTCAGCGACAGCTACCTGCAGACCTTCAACCGGCCGAACGTCACCCTCGTCGACACGGCCGACCACGGGGGCGTCGAGCGCGTCACCGAGCACGCCGTGGCGGTCGGCGGCGTGGAGTACGAGGTCGACTGCGTCGTCTTCGGCACCGGCTTCGAGGTCGGCGTCTCCGGCCTGCTGTCCGGGCAGCTCCCCGCGTACGGCAGGGACGGCGTCGCCCTGCTGGACGCCTGGCGGACGACCGGCCCGCGCACCCTGCACGGCTTCTACAGCCGGGGCTTTCCCAACCTGTTCATGCTGGGCTCGGTGCAGTCCGCCAGCTCGGTGAACTACGTGCACGTACTGGACGAACAGGCCACCCATGTCGCCGAGGTGATCGCCGAGGCCCGCAGGCGCGGGTCCCTCCGCGTGGAACCGTCGGCCGGGGCACAGGACGCCTGGGTGGCCACCCTGCGCGAGAAGTCGGTCGACCTGTTCGCGTTCCAGTCCGAGTGCACCCCCGGCTACTACAACGCCGAGGGCATGCCGCGACCGCGCGGCGAGACGTACGGGGACGGCCCGATCGCCTTCTACGAGCTGATCCGGCGCTGGCGCGCGGAGGGCGGCATGGACGAGGTGCTGGGCTCATGACGCCGTGGCGGTCCGAACGCCTCAACCCGCCCAACCCGCTCCAGGGTTCCAACGGCGTCGCGTTCGGCCCCGACGGGCGGCTGTACGTCGCGCAGTTCCTCGCGGGGCGGATCAGCGCCGTGGACCCGGCCACCGGCGACATCGAGATCGTGGTCCCGGCGGACGGCCCGGTGCAGTCGCCCGACGACCTGGCGTTCGGGGCGGACGGCTCGATGTACATCGCCGACCTGGTCCCCGGCCGGGTATGGCGCCGCGGCCCCGAGGGGGAGTTCAGCCTGGTCTCCGACGAGGTGAAGGTGCCCAACGGCATCACCTGCGTCGGCGACCGGCTCTTCGTCAACGAGATGCGGATGAACGGCCGTCTGCTGGAGCTCTTCCCCGGCGGCGGCGACCCGGTCGTCCTCACCGACGGGCTGGCCTTCGGCAACGCGATGCAACGGGGCCCCGACGGCTGCCTCTACTACCCGCACATGGTCAGCCGGCAGGTCTGGCGCATCCCCCCGGACGGCGGGGTGCCGGAGTCCGTCGCCGAGGACGTGCACGACCCGGTCGCGGTCCGCTTCGACCAAGGCGGCGTCCTGCACGTCCTCTCGCGCGGTCCCGAAGGCATCGTCACCCGCGTCGACCTGCACGGCAGCGGCTCCCGCTCGCTCGTCACCAGCGGTGTCACGGGCCTGGACAACGCCGCGTTCGACGCGGAGAACCGCATGTTCGTCTCCAGCTTCGCGAGCGGCGGCATCACCGAGCTGCACCCCGACGGCCGCACCCGGACCCTCGTACCGCGCGGCCTGGACGGCCCCTACGGCGTGACCATCGACCTCGGCGGCACGGTGTACGCGGCGGACCACTACCGTGTGGCCCGCCCGGAACACCCCGCCGGGGACGGCTCGGGCGACGTGGCCACGGAGATCCTCCGGCCCTTCTGCCACGGCATCACCGCCGACGGCGGCCTGCTGCACACCACGTCCCAGTACGGCACCGTCCAGACCTACGACCCCGCCGACGCCTCCACGCGCCTGCGGGCGACCGGCCTGGACCGGCCCCTGGGCATCGCGGCCCGGTCCGACGGCACGCTGGTCGTCGCCGAGACGGGCGCCGGCCGCGTCCTCGCCGTCGACGCGTCCGACACGGTCACCGTCCTCGCCGAGGGCCTCGAACACCCCGTGGACGTGGCCCTCGACGCCGCCGGGCGCTGCTACGTCAGCGACGACCGGCTCGGGGCCGTGCTCCGCGTCGACGACGGGGAGCCGGTCGTCCTCACGGACGGCCTCGGCGCCCCGCAGGGCCTCGCCGTCCACGGCGACGCCCTGTTCACCGTGGACACCGGGCACCGCCGCCTGTGGTCGGTCTCCCTGACCACCGGCGAGTCCCGCGTCGCGGCCGAGGACCTGGCGGTCGGCCCGCCCCGGGCCACCGCGCCCGCCCCGGCCCTCTTCGCGCACGGCGTACCCGGCCTCGCGCCCCCGTTCGCGGGCCTCGCCGCCGCCCCGGACGGCTCCCTGCTGCTGTCGGCCGACGCGGAGGGCACGGTGCTCCGGCTGACGCCGGACGCGTGAGGCCCGGCGGCGAGTTCAGCGGCGGCGGCCCCGGGACGGGCCGCCCCGCCGCCCGCCCGGGGCGGAACCCGTGCGCGCGGGACGGTTCTCGGCCGCCGGCGGGGCCAGGACGACCGGCACGCCGGACGGCTCCCGGGCACCGGTGATCCGGCTCAGCTCGGCCTCGCCGGAGCGGACCCGGGTGATCCGCGGGGAGATGCCGGCGTCGGCCATCAGCCGGCTCATCTCCCGGCGCTGGTGCGGCAGGACCAGCGTGACGACGGTGCCGGACTCGCCCGCCCGGGCGGTCCGGCCGCCCCGGTGCAGATAGTCCTTGTGGTCGCCGGGCGGGTCCACGTTGACGACCAGGTCGAGGTTGTCGACGTGGATGCCGCGGGCGGCCACGTTGGTCGCCACCAGCACCGTGACCTGGCCGTCCTTGAACCGGGCCAGGGTCCGGGTGCGCTGCGACTGGGACTTACCGCCGTGCAGCGCCATGGCGCGCACGCCGACCGCCAGCAGCTTCTTGGCCAGCCGGTCCGCGGCGTGCTTGGTGTCCAGGAACATGATCACGCGCCCGTCGCGGGCGGCGATCCGGGTCGTGGTGGCGTGCTTGTCGTCGTCCTCCACGTGCAGCAGGTGGTGTTCCATCGTGGCGACCGCGCCCGCGGACGGATCGACCGAGTGCACGACGGGGTCGTGGAGGTACGTGCGGACCAGCCGGTCGACGTTGCGGTCCAGGGTGGCCGAGAACAGCATCCGCTGCCCCCCGGGCCGCACCTGGTCCAGCAGGGCGGTCACCTGCGGCATGAAGCCCATGTCGGTCATCTGGTCGGCCTCGTCGAGCACCGTGACGCCGACCTGGTCCAGCCGGCAGTCGCCGCGGTCTATGAGGTCCTTGAGCCGCCCGGGCGTCGCGACGACGACCTCGGCACCGGTGCGCAGCGCGTTCGCCTGCCGGCCGATCGGCAGCCCGCCGACCACCGTGGTGAGCCGCAGCCGCAGCGCCCGGGCGAAGGGCGTGAGGGCGTCGGTGACCTGCTGGGCCAGCTCCCGCGTGGGCACGAGGACGAGCGCCAGGGGCTGCCGGGACTCGGCGCGCTGCCCGTCGACGCGGGCCAGCAGGGCGAGGCCGAAGGCGAGCGTCTTGCCCGACCCGGTGCGCCCGCGGCCCAGGACGTCCCGGCCGGCCAGCGAGTTGGGCAGCGTCGCCGCCTGGATCGGGAACGGGGCGGTCAGGCCCTCGGCGCGCAGCGCCGTCAGCAGCCGCTCGGGCAGGTCGAGTTCGTCGAACGACTCGACGGCGGGGAGCGCCGGGGTGAGGGTGACCGGGGGTGCGAACTCCCGGCCGGCGGCGGGGCGGTGCCCGCCGTTGCCGCCCGCCGGGCGGGCGGTGGTGTTCTGTCCGGCCGCCTTGCGGGAGCGGAACCCGCCGTTGCGGGAGCGGGTGGAGCCGTTGTTCCTGCGAGCCGTGCGGTCCAAGGGGAACCTTCCTCGATGCGGCACGTATCGGGGAATGCGCGGCGGCGCCGGAGCGCCGCAGGATTCGCAAGAGCGAGCCGGTAGGGGAAACGAAAAGAGCCGAGGCCCGCACCGCAAGGGGTGCGGGCCCCGGTCAGGGCATGCGCGCCGACGTCAGGCGGGAACGATGTTCTCGGCCTGCGGGCCCTTCTGGCCCTGCGTGACGTCGAAGCTGACCTTCTGGCCTTCCTGCAGCTCACGGAAGCCGGAGGTGGCGATGTTCGAGTAGTGGGCGAACACGTCGGGACCGCCGCCCTCCTGCTCGATGAAGCCGAAGCCCTTTTCCGAGTTGAACCACTTGACGGTGCCGGTAGCCATATGAATCTCCCTTGAGGGGCAGTACTCAGGGCCCGCACCTTGCGGACCCGTAGTCGCCGAAATGATCACCCTGTGGAGAGATCCGAAAATCTCGGAAACAAAAAAGAGTGCTCGTCGACAAAAAGGTCGATAGAGCACTCGAAGTCTCTGGGAACCAAAACTGCAACAACAACGACGGTAGCACAGGGGGCGCCGGAAGGCCCGGAAAATCTCGTACCCGGGGTGGACCCGGGCGCCGGTTCTACTGCGTGGCGAGTACCCCGGATTGTCGGCAGCCGCACGACGACGGCAGGCCCCTCGGACGGACACGCTGGACGGACGATCGACACGAGATGTGGAGACCTCCTGCCGTGGCTACTTTCCTGTATCGAGTGGGCCGTATGGCCTTCCGGCGACGCTGGTACGTCGCCCTGGTCTGGGCGGCCGTCCTGGCCGCCGTGGGGCTGGGCGCCCTCAAGGCGCCGGGGGCCGTCGACGAGGAGTTCTCGATGCCCGGCATCGAGTCCCAGAAGGCGTTCGACCTGATGGAACAGCGCTTCCCCGGAGCCACCGCCGACGGCGCGACGGCCCGGGTCGTGTTCATCGCGCCGGGCGGCGAGAAGGTCACCGCCGCCGGCAACAAGCAGGCCATCGAGCAGGCGGTCGGCGACCTGGGCGACGGCACCCAGGTCGCGAGCGCCGTCGACCCGTTCCGGGCGAAGACGATCAGCCAGGACGGCTCGACCGCCTTCGCGACCGTCACCTACAAGGTCGGCGCCAACGACCTCACCGACGCCAGCCGCACCCACCTGGAGCACGCCCTCGGCCAGGCCCGGGACTCCGGGCTGACCGTCGAGGCCGGCGGCACCGCGCTGGCCGAGGAGGGCGGCCCAGGCGGCATGGCCGAGGTGATCGGCGTCGCGATCGCCGCCGTCGTGCTGCTCATCACCTTCGGCTCGCTGGCCGCCGCCGGGCTTCCCCTGCTGACCGCCGTCATAGGCGTCGGCGTCAGCATGGCCACGATCCTCGCCCTGTCCAGCGCCCTCGGCCTGTCCACCACCACCGGCACCCTCGCGATGATGCTGGGCCTCGCCGTCGGCATCGACTACGCCCTGTTCGTCGTCTCGCGGTACCGGGAGGAGCGCGCCAAGGGGCGCACGCCGCAGGAGGCGACCGGGCTGGCCGTCGGCACGGCCGGGTCCGCGGTGGTCTTCGCCGGGCTCACCGTCGTCATCGCGCTCGCCGGGCTCGCCGTCGTCGGCATCCCGATGCTCACCAAGATGGGCCTGGCCGCCGCGGGCGCGGTCGCCGTCGGCGTGCTGATCGCGCTCACCCTCGTCCCGGCGTTCCTCGGCTTCTGGCCGAACGCCGTGCTCACCCGCAAGGCCCGCAAGAGCGGCCGGCTCGAGGAGAGCACCGAGGCCAACGGCGGCACCCGCTGGGCCCGGTTCGTGCTGCGCCGCCCCCTGCCCGTGCTGATCCTCGGCGTCCTGGGCCTGGGCGCCCTCGCCGTGCCGGTGACCGGCCTGCAGCTGGGCATGCCCGGGGACGAGGCCAAGCCGACGTCCACCACCGAGCGCCGGGCCTACGACGCGCTCGCCGAGGGCTTCGGGCCGGGCTTCAACGGGCCGCTGACCATCGTCGTGGACGGCAAGGGCGCCGCCGACCCGAAGGCCGCCGCCGCCGCGATCGCCGAGGAGATCGGCGCCACGAAGGGCGTGGTGTCCGTCTCCCCGGCCCGCTTCAACGCCGCCGGCGACACCGCCGTCTTCTCGGCCGTGCCGTCCACCGCGCCGACCGACGAGAAGACCAAGGACCTGGTGACGGCCATCCGGGACCAGCGGCCCGGCATCGAGTCGGACAGCGGCGCGACCTACGAGGTCACCGGCACCACCGCGATGAACATCGACATCGCCGCGAAGGTGCAGGCCGCGCTGGTGCCGTACCTGATCGTGGTGGTGGGCCTCGCGATCGTGCTGCTGCTGGTGGTCTTCCGGTCGCTGCTCGTCCCGTTGAAGGCGGCCCTCGGCTTCCTGCTGTCGGTGCTGGCCTCCCTCGGCGCGGTCGTCGTGGTCTTCCAGGAGGGCCACGGGGCGGAGCTCTTCGGTGTGGAGCAGACCGGTCCGATCATGAGCCTGTTGCCGATCTTCCTGGTGGGCATCGTCTTCGGCCTCGC
Organism: Streptomyces sp. NPDC006140; assembly: GCF_040628815.1. Lineage (NCBI taxonomy): Bacteria > Bacillati > Actinomycetota > Actinomycetes > Kitasatosporales > Streptomycetaceae > Streptomyces > Streptomyces sp. NPDC006140. The sequence continues at coordinate 166,487 of NZ_JBEXTS010000015.1, forward strand.
GATGGACTACGAGGTGTTCCTCGTCTCCCGGATGCGGGAGGCCTACGTCCACGGCGAGACGGCCGCGCGGGCCGTCACGTCCGGGTTCCGGCACAGCGCCCGGGTGGTCGTGGCCGCGGCCCTGATCATGATCGCGGTGTTCGCCGGGTTCATCGGCGAGAGCGACTCCATGATCAAGATGATCGGGTTCGGGCTCGCCTCGGCCGTCCTGTTCGACGCGTTCGTCGTCCGGATGGCGATCGTGCCGGCCGTCCTCGCCCTGCTCGGCGACAAGGCCTGGTGGCTGCCGAAGTGGCTGGACCGGCTGCTGCCCCGCGTCGACGTGGAGGGCGAGGCACTCAGCCGCAGGCCGGAGCCGGAACCGGCCGCCGAGGCCGCACCCGAGCTGGCCCGCACCTGAGGAACCCCACCCCAGGGCCGCCCGTGGCGAAGGACACGGGCGGCCCCCGGGCGTTCGCACCCGGAGTCGACCACGATGGTCACAGCCCACCCACCGGAGAGCACCATGATCACCAGCAGTCAGGAGCGGCGCTACGCGGACCGCCTGGAGGAGTTCGCCGTCCGGCACCCCTTCCTCGTCGATCTGGCGACGGTCCTGGCGCTGTTGGCCTGCGCGACCTTCGGTGCCTCGCTCACCCTGCCCAACGCCGACCCGCCCGACCAGGACAAGACCGCCGTCGCCCTCATGGGCGTGTCCTGCCTCGTCCTGCTCAAGCACCGCGCCTACCCGCGCATCGCCGTCACCGTCACCGGGGCCTGCACCGTCGCGGCGGTCTCCATGGGCTACCTGCTCACACCGCTGCTGCTGGCACCGATCATGGCGGCGCTGTACTGGCTCGCCACCCTCACCGAGCGGAAGACCACCCGCGTCTACGGCATCACCACCCTGGTGGGCGTGATCGGCGCGGCCGTGGTCGCCGACTCCATGGACCACCTCTCGCTGCTGCTGCGGACGATCGGCCCGTTCTTCTGGCTGATGCTGCCCCTCGCCGCCGGCAACATGACCCGGCTGCGGCGCGCCTACCTCCAGGCCGTGCAGGCCCGGGCCGAGCACGCCGAGCGGACCCGCGAGGAGGAGGCCCGGCTGCGCGTCACCGAGGAGCGGGTGCGCATCGCCCGGGAGCTCCACGACGTGGTGGCCCACCACATGGCCCTGGCCAACGCCCAGGCCGGCACGGCCGCCCACCTGGCCCTCACCAACCCCGAGCAGACCAAGAAGATCCTCACCGACCTGACCGGGACCACGTCCTCCGCGCTGCGGGAGCTGAAGGCCGCGCTGGGCCTGCTGCGCCAGGACGACGACGCCCCGGGCGCGCCGCCGCTGGAGCCGTCCCCCGGCCTCGCCCGGCTGCCCGAGCTGGTGTCGGCGTGCCGGTCGGCGGGCCTGGCGGTCACCGTCACCACGGAGGGCGAGCCGCAGCCGCTGTCGCCCGGCGTCGACCTGACCGCGTACCGGATCGTGCAGGAGGCCCTGACCAACGTCAGCAAGCACGCCGACGCCGAGTCCGCCCACGTGCGCCTGGAGTACACCGGCTCCCGGCTGCTGCTCACGGTCACCAACGAGGGCCCCAGCAAGCCGGAGGCCGCCCCGGGCCGCGGTTTCGGCGTCATGGGCATGCGCGAACGGGCCCAGTCCATCGGCGGCGAGCTGTGCGCGGGTCCCCGCCCCCAGGGCGGCTTCGAGGTCACCACCGCGCTGCCGCTGCAACCCGCCGCCCACCTCACGGAAGGACCGACACCTTGAGCATCAGGGTGCTGCTCGCCGACGACCAGGCCCTGCTGCGGGCCACGTTCCGGATCCTCATCGACTCCTGCGCGGACATGGAGGTGGTCGCCGAGGCCTCCGACGGCGCGGAGGCGGTGGAACTGACCCGGACCCACCGCCCGGACATCGTCCTCATGGACATCCGCATGCCCGGCACCGACGGCCTGACCGCCACCTCCGCCCTGTGCGCCGACCCGGAGCTGTCCGCCACCCGTGTCCTGATCCTGACCACGTTCGAGACCGAGGACTACGTCGCCCAGGCCCTGCGCGCCGGCGCCAGCGGCTTCCTCGGCAAGGACGTCACCGCCGACACCCTTCTGACCGGCCTGCGCACCGTGGCCTCGGGCGAGGCGCTCCTCTCGCCCGGTGCCACCCGTTCCCTCATCACCCGTTTCCTCATGGCACCGGCCCCCGGCACGCACCTGGCACCGCCGGAGCGCCTCGCCGACCTCACGGTCCGGGAGCGGGAGGTGATGGCCCTGGCGGCGGAGGGGCGGTCCAACACCGAGATCGCCGAGGACCTCACGCTCAGCCCGCTGACCGTCCGCACCCACATCCACCGGGCCATGACCAAGCTGGGCGCCCGCGACCGGGCGCAACTGGTCGTCATCGCCTACCAGACGGGCCTGGTCCGGGCGACGCCCCCGGCGTGAGGGCCGTGGCTGCGGCGGGGCTACGGCCGGCTGTGCGAGGGCTGGGCTACGGCCGGCCGAACGCCGCCACCATGATGTTCTCCGCCACCTTGTTCATGTCCCGGCCCTTGGCGTCCGTGGAGTTGACGCTGTACACGAGGGTGCGCGAGCCGTTCCGGGTGGCGGCGACGGCCGCGTTGTAGCCCCAGCGTCCGCCCGTCTTGCCCCAGACCTCGCGTCCGCCCAGCTCCTTCATGGAGAGGCCGACGGAGTAGGCGGCCGGCTTGCCGCTGTGGAGGTCGGTCACCTTCGGCAGGGTGAACATCTCCTCCAGCAGTGGTCCGCGCACCACCCGCCCCTGGAACAGGGCCTGCGTGAACCGCTCCAGGTCCGCCGTCGTCGAGATGAGGTCCCCGGCCGCCCACGCGTCCGTCGCCCCCCACACGGACACGTCGCGCAGCCCGGGTGTCCCGTCGTCCAGCCGCATCCGCTGGTAGCCGTGGTTGTGCGGCCCGACGATGCGCGGGTTCGCCCCGGGGAAGTACGTGTCCCGCAGCCCCAGCGGCTTCAGCACCCGGCGCGCGACCTGACGCTCGTAGGTGTCGCCGGTGACGCGCTCGATGACCAGCCCGGCGATCTGGTACCCGATGTTGAGGTAGTGCTGCCGCTCGCCCGGCGCGAACTCGGGCTTCTTCGACGTCGCCGAGCGGACCAGGTCCCGGGTGTCGTGGACCTGGAAGCGGTGGGCGTACCACTCCTCGACGGTGGTCCCGGGGAGGTCCGGCGCGGGGATGCCGTGCGTGTGGTCGAGGAGCTGCCGGACGGTCACTCTCCCGTACGCGGCCGGGATCAGCTCCGGCAGGTAGGAGCGGGCGCTGCGGTCCAGGTCCAGCCGGCCCTCGGCGGCCAGCTGCAGGGCGAGTGCCGCCGTGAAGACCTTGGTGACGGACCCGACGCGGAAGCGGCCGGCCGGATCCGCCGGGCGGCCGGTCCGCAGGTCGTGCACGCCCGAACTGCCCCGCCAGACGCCCTCCTCGCCCCCGACCCGCACGAGCGCCGCCGTCGCGTCGGCGCCGGGAAGGCCGGCCAGAGCGGCTCGGAGGGCGGCTTCGAGGGCGGGGTCCGAGGCCTGCGCCGCGGCGGGCGACGCGGCCGGGGCCGAGGCGGCGGCCGGCAGCGCGGACGGCCCCGCCATCACCCCCGCGACGAGCGCGGCGGCGAGCAGGCTGGTACGGGCCTTCATGGTCGACTCCAGTGGTGGGAACCGTCGTTGTGGACGGCTCCATCCTCCGGACCGGGGACGGCACGCGGATCGCCCCCGCGGGCGGTTCGGGCCGGCCGGTTCCTCCCCGGTGCGGGGGAGGCACCGGCCCGGGCCGCTCCCCCGGGCGGGGGATCCCCGGCCGTGACCAGGCCCGTCTCGTACGCGCAGATCACGGCCTGGATCCGGTCCCGCAGCCCCAGCTTCGCGAGGACGTTGCCGACATGCGTCTTGACCGTGTGGTCGCTGACCACCAGCTCGGCGGCGATCTCGGCGTTCGACAGGCCGCGCGCGAGCAACAGCAGCGTCTCGCGTTCCCGCGCGGTCAGCACGTCCAGCCGGGGGTCGGGCCGGCGCGGCCGGGCGGCGGCGGGCCGCGTGTACTGCTCCACCAGGCGCCGGGCCACCGACGGCGCGAGCAGCGAGTCGCCCCGGGCGACGACCCGCACCGCGTGCACGAGGTCGTCCCGCCGGACGTCCTTCAGCAGGAACCCGCTGGCGCCCGCGTGCAGCGCCTCGTACACGTACTCGTCGGAGTCGAAGGTCGTCAGCATCACCGTCCGGCAGTCGCCCGCCGAGCTGATGGCGCGGCACGCCCCGATGCCGTCCAGGCGCGGCATCCGGATGTCGAGCAGCGCCACGTCCGGAGCGTGCCGCCGCACCGCCTCGACCGCCGCCGCCCCGTCGCCCGCCTCCGCGACGACCTCGATGTCCGGCTGGACGTCCAGGATCATCGCGAAGCCGCTGCGCACCAGCTCCTGGTCGTCCGCCACCACGACCCGGATCGTCACGAGCCCGCCTCCACCGCGACCGGTACGGGGATCCGCACCCGCACCTCGAACCCGCGCCCGTCCGCTCCGGGCCCGGCGACCGCGCTGCCGCCGTGCGCCGCCGCCCGTTCCCGGACCCCCACCAGCCCGTGCCCGCCGGCCCCGGGCACGGGACGCGGCCCCCGCCCGTCGTCCGTCACACGCACCTCCAACTCGGCTTCCCCGTAGTCCAGTCGCACGGACACGGTACGGGCGTCGGCGTGCCGGACGGTATTGGTCAGGGCCTCCTGGACGACCCGGAAGACGGTGGCCGCGACCCCCTCCGGCACCGGCCGGACGATGCCCGTCGTCACGTACTCGACGGCGAGACCGCTCTCCCGCACCCGGTCGAGGAGGGCGGGCAGTTCGGCCGGTCCGGGCTGCGGGGCGCGCGGGGAGCCGCCGGGTTCGTCCCCGTCGCGCAGCACCCCCAGCATCCGGCGCAACTGGGCCATGGCGTCCCGCCCGGTGGCCGAGATCGCGTCGAAGGCGGCCTCCGCCCGCTCCGGCGCGTGCCGCACCGCGACCGGCCCGGCCTCCGCCTGCACGATCATCAGGCTCACCGCGTGGGAGAGGATGTCGTGCATCTCCCGCGCGATCCGGGCCCGTTCCCGCGCGGCGGCCCGCTCGGCCTCGACCAGGTGCGCGCGCCGGCGGGCGTCGGTCAGCCGCCCGAAGACGTAGGCGGCGGCCAGCACGAAGCAGGAGAAGGTCAGTTCCCGCGCGGACCGCGTGTTCAGCCACACGCCCACGGGCACCGCGACGACCATGACCAGCGCGGCGACGAGCCGCTTCCGCGGGGGCGAGACCGCGGCGATGGTGTACAGGACCACGAGCCCGGTGTACGGCAGCGGCTGCCCGGGCCCGTCCACGGTCAGCCGGTACAGCGCGTTGGCGGCCAGCACCGCGAACAGCACGGCGACGGGCGCGCGCCGCCGCCACACCAGGGGCAGCACGGTGAGGGTGCTCAGCCCGTACGCGGCCCAGGTCGCGGGCGACGTCCCGGGCGGGCGCGGCACGAGGAACGGCATGGTCATCGCGCCCTGGACGAGGAGCGCCACACCGACGTCGAGCAGCAGCGGATTGGCCGCTGCCAGGGCCCGCCCCCGCTCCCACCACTCCCGCAGCACCCCGCGTATGCCCATGGCGACTCACGACCCCCGTCCCGTGCCGGCTGACACCGGAACGGTAAGGGATCCACCGCTCGGCGACCGGGCGGAACGCGGGCCGGTGCCCTCCCCTCCTCAGGCCCCTCGTGGACGCGGGCGCGGTCCGAGCCCTCCCCTCGCAGGGCTCGGACCACGCCGTGGCGTCTCGGTCAGTCGACCCCCGTACGGGATTGTTCGGCAGGCCCCCTGCCTGCGCCGAACAACCGGGAGGCATCCGAGGAACCGAGTGACCTGGAGGAAGCGTGAGGATCGGGTGAACGCCCGTGCCGCGTCCGCCGGTACGGCCGAAGGTCGGGGGAGGGCGTACGAGGGGAGGGGGGCGGGAGGACGTGCCGGGACAAGCGGGGCCGGGGCGCGCCGAAGGCGAACTCGACCCGGAGGCCGGACCGGTGCAGCGGTTCGCCGCCGGGCTGCGGGAGCTGCGCGAGTCCGCGGGCCGGCCCACCTACCGGGAGATGGCGCGCCGGGCGCGGTACGGCGTGACCACCCTGTCGCAGGCGGCGGCGGGCAAGCAGCTGCCCACCCGCGCGGTGACGCTCGCCTACGTCAGGGCCTGCGGCGGCGACCTCGCCGAGTGGGAGCGCCGCTGGCAGGAGGCGTCCGCCGAACTGGCCGCCGAGACCGCCGCCGACGACACGGCCCGGCCGCCCTACCGGGGCCTGACCCGGTTCGAACCGGGCGACGCCGAGCTGTTCTTCGGCCGCGACCGGCTCATGGAGCGACTGACCGAGCTGAACCGCGAACACCGCTTCACCGCCGTCTTCGGCCCCTCCGGCAGCGGCAAGTCCTCCCTGCTGCGCGCCGGCCTGATCCCCCGGCTGCGCGCCCAGGGCGAGGACGGCGACGCCCCGCCCGCGGCCGTACGGATCCTCACCCCCGGCGCCGACCCCCTGCGCAACGCCGAGCGGCTCCGGCCCGTGCCCGGCACGGACGCCGACACCTGGCTGATCGTCGACCAGTTCGAGGAGCTGTACACCCTCGGCGCCGACCCGGCCGACCGGGACGCGTTCATCGACCGGCTCGTCGCCGCCACCGGGGCCGGCAGCCGGCTGCGCGTCGTCATCGCCGTGCGGGCCGACTTCCTCGGCCGCTGCGCCGAACACCCCGGCCTGACCGCCGCGTTGCAGGACGCGACCCTGCTCGCCGGGCCGATGGCCCGCGCGGAACTGCGGGAGGCCATCGTCCGCCCGGCCGCCGCCGACGGACTGATCGTCGAACGCGCCCTGACCGACCGCCTCCTGGACGAGGTCGAGGGCGCCCCCGGCGGACTGCCCCTGATGTCGCACGCCCTGCTGGAGACCTGGCGCCACCGCGGCGGCCGCGTCCTGACCGAGACGGCGTACGAGGCGGCCGGCGGGCTGCACGGCGCCGTCGTCCGGACCGCCGAGCAGGCGTACGGTGAACTCACCGGGCGGCAGGCGGAGTTGGCGCGGCGGATCCTGCTCCGCCTGGTCGCTCCCGGTGACGGGACGGCCGACACGCGCCGCCCCACCGACCACGCCGAGCTGGACTTCGGCGACCCCGCCGACACCCGGGCGGTCCTGGAACGCCTGACCCGGGCCCGGCTGATCACCTTCGACGACGGCACCGTCGACCTCGCCCACGAGGCCCTCATCACCGCCTGGCCCCGGCTGCGCGCCTGGATCGACGCCGAACGCGACCGGCTGCGCGTCCACCGCGCCCTCTCCGAGGCGGCCCGCACCTGGCAGGCGCTCGGGCAGGAGAACGCCGCGCTCTACGCCGGCTCCCGGCTGTCCGCCGCCCGCGACGCCTTCCCGCCCGCCCCCGGCAGTGACGAACTGACCCCGTTGGAACGGCGGTTCCTCACCTCCTCGCTGCGCCGCCGGCACCGCGCCGTGCTGCTGCGCCGCACGGTCGTGGCCGTCCTCGCCGCGCTCGCCCTGCTCGCCACCGGCACCGCCGTCGTCGCCCTGCAGGCGCGGGCCACCGCACAGGCCGAACGGGACGACGCCGTCTTCGGGCAGCTCACCGCCGAGGCCGACCGGCTCCGCTCGACCCACGCCGGGCTGGCCGCCCGGCTCGACGTCGCCGCCTACGGCATGCGCTCCACCGCGGACCTGCGGACCCGGCTGGCCTCGGACGCGGGCCGCGTGCTCGCCGGCCGGCTGCCCGGCCACGACGGTGTCGGCAGCGCGGTGGCGTACGCGCCCGACGGCCGCACCCTCGCCAGTGGCGGCCACGACGGCCTGGTCCGGCTGTGGGACAGCACCGGGCGGGCCCTGGGCGAGCCACTGCGCCTCGGCACGCCCCGGGTCGGCGCCGTCGCCTTCGCACCGGCGGGCCGCGACCTGCTGGCGGCGACCGGCGACGGCGGCGCCATCCGCCTGTGGGACACGGGCGACCGGAACCGGCCCCGCGCCCTGGGCCGCCCGCTGGTGAGCCACGACGGGGAGAACGTCGTCGCCGCCGCGTTCGCCCCCGACGGGCGGTCCCTCGCCACCGCCGGCGACGACGGCACCGTACGGCTGTGGGACGTCACCGGCCCGGCCCGCCCCACGCCCCTCGGCCGCCCGGCCCGGGCCGACGCCTCGGACGCCTCCAGCGTCCGCGCGGTCGCCTTCGCCCCGCACGGGAAGACCCTGGCGACGGCCGGCTACGACGGCACCGTACGGCTGTGGCGCCACGCCCCCGACGACGGCATCACCCCGCTCGGCAAGCCCCTGCGCGCCCACACCGCCCCCGCCTGGACGCTGGCCTTCTCGCCCGACGGCCGCACCCTGGCCACGGGCGGCTTCGACGAGACCGTCCGCCTGTGGGACGCGACGGACCCGGCCCGCCCCACACCGCTCGGCGAACCCCTCACCGCCCACACCGCGCCCGTCATGTCCGTCGCGTTCGGCCCCGACGGCGAGACCCTGGCGAGCGCGGGCGAGGACGACGCGCCGATCCTGTGGAACGTCGCCAACCCGGCCTACCCGCAGCAACTCGGGGAGCCGCTGACCGGCCACACGGAGGCCGTGTGGGAGGTGGCCTTCAGCCGCGACGGCCGCACCCTGGCGAGCACCGGCGCCGACGGCGACGTCCTGCTCTGGCACCGGCCGCCGACCGTCCTGACCGACTTCACCAACCCGGTGACCGCCGTCGCGTTCAGCCCCGACGGCCGGCTGTTCGCCGCCGCCAGCACCGACGACGGGCTGGTCCGCCTCTGGGACGTCCGCCGCCCGGACCGCCCGCGCCGGCTGCCGCGCGCCCTGACCGGCCACGAGGACCAGGTGCTCGCCGTCGCGTTCGCGCCGGACGGCCGTACGGTGGCCACCGGCTGCGCGGACGGCACCGTCCGCCTGTGGGACGTCTCCGCACCCGACCGCCCCGCTCCGCTCGGCCGGCCCCGGCGGGCCCACGACGGCGGAGTGCGCGCCGTCGCCTTCGCACCGGACGGCCGCACGCTGGCCACCGGCGGCGCGGACGACACCGCGCGCCTGTGGGACGTCCGCCGCCCGGACCGCGCACGCCCGCTCGGCGCGCCCCTGCGCGGTCACACGGACACCGTCACCTCCGTGGCCTTCACCCCGGACAGCGGCCTCCTCGCCACCGGCGCCGAGGACGCCACGGCCCGCCTGTGGCAGGTGGCCGACCCGGCACGGCGCCGGCCGGGCCCGGTGCTGTCCGGTCACGAACAGCTGGTCAACGCGGTCGCATTCGCCCCGGACGGCCGGACGCTCGCGACGGGCAGCGACGACCGCACGGCACGGCTGTGGAAGGTGACACCCGACGGCCGGGCCGAGGCGCTCGGAGAACTGGCCGGGCACCGCGCGGACGTCAGAGCGGTGGCGTTCGCCCCGGACGGCAAGACGCTGGCGACCGGCGGCGGCGACCACACGGTCCGCCTGTGGGACGTGACGGACCCGGCCCGCGCCGAGCCCCACGGACAGGAACTCACCGGCCACCTCGACACCGTCACCACCGTCGCGTTCAGCCCCCGCGGCAACACCCTCGCCTCCGCCGGCTACGACCTGACGGCCCGACTCTGGACCCTGACCCCCAACCACGCGGCCACCTACATCTGCACCCACACCCCCGGCGTTCTCACCCGCACCGACTGGCGGGAACGCCTGCCGCGACTTGCTTACCGGGGGGTGTGCGAGGGGCGATAGGCGCTACGGCCTGGCGAACCTCAGCACCGCACCCTGTTCGTTCTGCGCGACGACGGTCACCTTCAGGGTGTCGCCGAACTGGGCCACGCCGCCCTGGCCGCCGAGGTTCATGATGGTGTCCGGGGTCTGGAAGGTGACGGAGTTGCCGACGGTGATGTCCACGTTCAGTCCGTTCGCGGTGACGTCGGCCGTGGACGTCACCAGGATCTCGCACGCGCCGTCCGAGCAGGCCGCGGTGTTCCTGCCGTCCGCCGCCTCGGGCAGCGGGCCGGTGGGCTCGGCCGAGGCAGGGGGAGCGGAGGGCTCGCCCTTGGGGGGTTTCCAGCCCGGGGCGCACTGTTCGGCCCGTTGATACGCGGCCGCCAGCCGCGGGTCCTGCTTCGTCAGCCCGGGCAGGTCCGGCCGGGGCGGGGTGAGGGTCTGGACGTGCCGGTCGACGTTGGCGGCGCCGTCGACGGCGTCCTCGCCGCCCAGGTCCGGGTACATCGACCGGAGTTCGCGCACGACGTCCTTCACCTTCTTCCGCCAGGCGCCGAGCAGCCGGTCCGCCGCGGGAACGCCCGAGGGGCCCAGTTCCTCCAGGTCGCTCTGCTCGGTCTCCACCACCGTCAGCGTCTCGGAGAGGTGCCCGAGAGCCCGGGCTTGGGCGAAGATCTCCGCGTCCGGGTCCCGGATCTCCTTCAGCTGTGCGGTGCTGTCCGCGCGCAGCTCCTTGAGGGCGACGGCCGACGCGCACAGGTCGCCGACCCACTCCACGAGTTCGGGTGACGGAGCCCGGGCCGGGGCCGGTGTCGCCGAGGACCCGTCCGACGCGCCGGCCTTCTCGTCCGTCCCGCCGCCGCAGCCGCCGAGCGCCAGTACCAGCCCGGCGGCCACCACGACGACGCTGCCCCTCTTGCCCATCCGTTCGACCCCTCTCCGTGCCCTGGTCCGGCTGTCGCACGCCGGAAGCCCCAGTTCAACGAGGCACGGATTGTTCGGCCACCCGGTCCGCCGCGGCGAACAACGCCGGGCGCGGGCGTCGGGTCAGGGGTCAGGGGTTCTCGGGTGGGGTCCACGCCGCCACCAGGTCGAGCAGGCCCGGGAAGCGGGCGTTGAGGTCGGTGACGCGGACGTGGCTGCGGCGTTCCAGGCCGTACTGGCGCTGGCGGGTGATGCCGGCCTCGCGCAGGGCCTTGAAGTGGTGGGTGAGGGAGGACTTGGGGCGGTCGAGGCCGAACCAGCCGCAGGAGTGGTCGAACGCCTCGGACTCCAGCAGCAGCTTCCGCACGATCCGCAGGCGCAGCGGGTCGCTCAGCGCGCCCAGCACCGTCTCGAGACGCAGGTCCTCCACCGCCGGCTCGGGCAGCGGTTCCGGCAGGTCGTCCGGCTCCGGCACCACTTGGATGACCGGCACCTGGCGCATCGTCGCGGACATGGGCCGCCCCTCCCTCCATCCGAATCCTCTGTACGAGTTTTATCGTACTGCATGCTAAGTTCGAAATAACTCGTACTGAGCTTGGCCGGAGGGAGCACCCATGTCGGAGAGCCGGACCGTGTCCGCCGAGGCGGTGGACGCACAGCAACGCCCCGCGCCTCCCGCCCGGCCGGAGCGCCGTACGCCCACCTGGTGGGTGTGGCTGGCGGCGTGGCCCGTCACCGCCGTCTTCGTGCTGTCCAACGCGGCGACCCCGCTGTACGTGCTGTGGCAGCGCGACATCGGGTTCTCCAAGGGCACCCTGACCGTCGTCTTCGCGTTCTACATCGTCGGCCTGCTCGGCTCGCTGCTGGTCTCGGGCGTCGTCTCCGACCGGCTGGGCCGCAAGCCCGTGCTGCTGCCCGCCCTCGGCCTCGCCCTCGCCGCCTGCGCGATCTTCGCGACCGCCACGACGGTGACCGCGCTGATCATCGCCCGGCTGTTCACCGGCATCGCCGTCGGCGCCGTCGTCTCCGCCGGCATGGCGGCCGTGACGGACGTGGCGGGCCCCGGGCGCAAGCGGCTCGCCGCGCTGCTGGCCTCCTGCGCGATGGTCTTCGGGGCCGGCCTCGGCCCGCTCCTCGCCGGCCTGCTGTCCGAGACGCTCCCGGCGCCCACCGTGACCGTCTTCGCCGTGGAGGCCGTCCTGCTGGCCACAGCCGTCCTCGCCGTGCTGCGCATGCCCGTACGCCGTCCCGCAGCCCCCGGCAAGGGCGCCTGGGTGCGCGTGCCCGGCGTGCCGTACGGCAACGGCATCCAGCTCGCCCTCGGCATCGCGGTGTTCGCGCCCGGCATCACCGCCACGTCCTTCGTGCTGTCGCTCGGCCCCACCCTGCTGACCGAACTGCTCGGCACCACCAGCCGGATCGTCTCCGGGGCCATGGCGTTCGTCATGTTCCTCGCCGCCACCGGCGTCCAGTTCGCCGTGCGGCAGCTGCGCCGGCGCGCCATCCTGACCGCCGGCGCGATCAGCACCACCCTCAGCATGGGCGCGCTGATCGCCGCCGTGCACGCCTCGTCGGTCGCGCTGCTCGTCGCCTCCGCCCTGCTCGCCGGGGCCGGGCAGGGCATGGGCCAGCTCGGCGGCCTGTCCCTGCTCAACTCCACCGTCCCGGCGCGGCGGCTCGCCGAGGCCAACGCCGCGCTGAACGTGGGCGGTTACCTCCCGGCCGGGCTCCTGCCCGTGTCCACCGGCTACCTCATGGACGCCGTGGGCCTGCCCACCGGGGCGACCGTCTTCGGGACCGTCCTGATGGGCCTGGCCGTCATCGGCGGCATCGTCGTCCTGACCGGCCACCGCCGGGTGCCCGAGCCGGCGTGACGCCGTGGCGAGGACGCCGGTCCACCCCCCCGGGCGGACCGGCGTGGACCTCGGCACGGTCGTGGGAGTCAGCCGTCGACGCCGCGAGCGGCCAGGGCCCGGCGCAGCGCGCGGATCGCGTAATGCGCCCGGGACTTCACCGTCCCCTGGGGGATCCCGAGGAGTTCCGAGACCTGCGCCACGCTGCTGCCGTCGAAGTACAGGTGCCGCAGGATCCCGCGCTGCCGCTCGGTGAGGTCGTCCAGCGCGTCCGTCACCACATGCCCTGTCAGCAGCCGGTTCACCTCGTCGGCGACGGGGACGTCCGTGTCCTCCAGCGCGTCCGCGGCCAACGGTCGCAGCACCTGCGCGCGGTGATCGTCGATCAGCAGGTTGCGGACGACCGTGAACAGCCACGGCCGCATCGTCTCCGGCGCGGTGCCCAGCGCCCCGCCGTGGCTCCAGGCCCGGACGACGGCCTCCTGGAGGATGTCCTCGGCCCGGTGCCAGTCGCCCCGCAGCCGTCGGACCGCGTACCGCAGCAGTACCGTGCCGTGCCGGGCGTACACCGCCCGGATGAACGTCTCGGCGTCCACGCCGCCGTGCTCCGGGGCCGCCGGGACCCCGCCCGCGGCCCGCGCCTCGGCCGGCCGGACCTCTGTGACCGGCATCAGAGCGCCTCACACTTCTTCACGCGAATCCCCCGTGGGAAGAGACAGGCATCACGAGTGCGTCCCACGGCACCGCCACCACCGGCGGTGCCGTGGGACGCGGGACGGCTCAGCCGAACAGCGCGTCGTACACGTCGCTCTGCCAGTACGTGACGAAGTTGGCGCTGTTGAAGTACGTGCCGCCGGGCAGCTTCAGCGTCGTGCCCTTGCCGACGGAGCCGAACCCGTCCCTGTCGGCGAAGTTCACGCCCAGGTTCTTGGCGGTGTGGCCGTCCTCACCGTCGGGGGAGGAGGTCCCGATGCCGGCGTACCCGGACTCGCCCGGCGCCAGGGTCACCACGGCCTGGGGCTTGCTGGACTCCAGCCACGGCATGGGGGCCTGGGCGTCGGGGTGGGTGGACAGGAAGGGCGCGCTGTAGAGGTTGCAGGGCTTGGTGCCGGTGTTGGTGGCCGTGAGCAGCAGGGTGTTGATGGGCCGGGAGACGTCCTCGACGGTCAGCTTGGTGTTCGCCGTGGTGCAGGCGGTCCTGACAGGGCCCTGCGTCGAGGTGGCGGCGGAGGCGGTCTGGGCCGTGGCATGGACACCGACGAGGGCGAACGCGGCGGCGGCGACCATGGAGGAGGCGGCGACGCGGGTGGTGATGCGGCGTGCGATACGCATGGTTGAACTGCTTTCTGTGAGACGCGAACTTCGGAATCAGATATTCCGGTTCATGGTTGTCGGCCGGTCAGATTCGCGGCCGAAAAGGGAAGTTGAGACCAGCGTCACCGCCTTGGAGCAGGGCGGCGTGCTTGGATGACCCAAGCCTGTGGCACGCTCCGTCCCATCCGCCATTCCAACCTGACCTTTGGAACGCTGGGACGTCGAAACAGGCTCTGACCAGGGGGAACGTCCCACTCGTGGGATGTCGAATGAGATGGAGGACCGGTGGGGGCGGCTGAGGAGACAGCTGATTTCGCGGAACTTCTACGCGTGTTGAAGCAGCGTTCGGGGCTCAGCTACGAAGCTCTGGCCAAGCGGGCGCACATGAGCACGTCGACGCTGCACCGCTACTGCAAGGGGGAGGGGGTGCCCGCCGACTACGCGTCCGTCTCGCGTTTCGCGCGGGTGTGCAAGGCGACTCCGGAGGAGATGGTCGAACTCCACCGGCGGTGGGTCATGGCCGACGCGGCCCGGGAACGCTCCCGGCGAGCCGCGGCGGACGGGGCCGGCTCCGGGGCGGCTGCCGTGCCGGGGGCCGGGTCGGGGGCGGCTCCGGTGCCGGGGGCCGGGTCGGGAGCCGGGCAGGCGGCGGGGCCGGGAGCTGCGACGGCCGCCGGGACCGGCCCCGGGACGGGCCGCGAAGCGGGCCCTGAGGCGGGAGTCGTGTCCGGGGCCGAGGCTGCTGCGGAGCCGGAGCCGGAGCCGGAGCCGGAGCCGGGGTCGGTGTCGGAGCCGGGGCCGGGACCGGTGTCAGAGCCCAAGCCGGAGCCGGAGTCGGTGTCCGAGCCGGAGCCGGTGTCCGAGGTGGTGGCCGGGCCTGGGAGCGAGGAACTGGGCGGGCCCGGGGCGGAGGAGCCGCCGGACGTGGGCGGGGCCACGCGGCGTCGGGGGCGGCGACGGCGGGCCTTCTTCCGGAAGCGGCGGGTCGTGGTCGCCGCGAGCACCCTCGCCGTGGTCGCCCTGACGACGGCGGTCCTGGAGAACATCGACGCCGGCGCGGACCCGGGCGGCCGGCCGCGCGCCGCGACACTGTCCACCGGTTCCTGGGAGCCGTACGGGTCGGCGTCCCCGTCCACGTCCCCCTCCCCGCGGCCGAGCGGCTCCGCCGCCTCGAAGTCGCCGAGCGCGAAGCCGTCGGCGTCGGCGGGCGCGTCGGCGGGCACGTCGGGGGGCGGCGGTGCCGCCGCCACCCGGGACAACGCACAGGCCGGCCCCGAGCGGGACGACGTGCCGCTGACGGTGAGCGCCCGCGCCCACGACTGGGAGGGGTACTGCGGCACGCACTACCTGGTCGACCGGCCCCCGGCCCAGGTCCCGCTGCCCCCCGCGACGCTGCAGGACGCCCCGAAGTGGGCGAGCGACGCCGACGCCGTCCCCGCGGGCAGGCACCGTGTGTCGCTGGCCGTCCAGGGCACCGGGGACCAGGCCGTCCTCATCGAGTCGCTGGACGTCCGCGTGGTCGGCTCGGGCGCGCCCCTGGACTGGAACGCGTACGAGATGGGCATCGGCTGCGGCGGAGGCGTGGAGCCGAGGGAGTTCGGTCTCGACCTCGACGCGGCACGGCCCGCCGTACGCCCGAAGGGGGGCCAGCGCGGCTTCCCCTACAGCGTCAGCCGGTCCGACGCGGAGGTGCTGTACATCACCGCCCGGACCAGCACCCGTGACGTGAAGTGGTACCTGGTGCTGGAGTGGAGCAGCGGCGGCCGCCAGGGGACGATCGAGATCATGGACGGCGGGAAACCCTTCCACACCACCTCCATGACCGGCCGCCCGCTCTACGGCTATCTGCCCGGCAGCACCGAGTGGGAGAAGCAGGAGCCCGAGGGGTAGTCGTCGGGCACGTCAGCGGAACGCCGGTGGGCCGGCCGGACTCGGGAGGTCCGGCCGGCCCACCGGCGTGCGGGCGGTCCTCAGGAGAAGGGCACCGCGTCCGCGGCGGAGGTGTGCCAGTTGGTGACGATCGGCCGGTCGACCGTGAACGTGCCGACCCGCAGGGATACCGGGTTCGGGTCGTCGTCGCCGATCGCGACGATGAGGCTGTCCAGTTCCTTGCCGGAGTCGCCGCCGGTGGTCTTCGGGTTCACGCCGGCGTAGGCGGTGACCCCCGCGCGCAGCGTGATCGCCGGGCCCACGGACTGCTCGGCGGGTCCGGCTTCGGTGCCGTCCGAGCCGAAGGCCACGGTGGGCAGGGCGGCGGGCAGGGTGCAGGTGATGCCCGGCTTGGCCTTGGCCTGGATGAGGAAGTAGCCGCCGGCCTGCGTCCTGGACGCCACGCTCCAGGAGATGTCGTTGGCCCCGCAGGCCTGCCCGTAGCCGCTCTTGTCACCGGTGCCGCCGTCCTTCCCGGCGCCGGACGCCCCACCCTGCTTCCCGGACGCACCGCCGGAGCCACCGCCCGACGTGGCCCCCACCGCGGCCCCGCCCGACGCGCCCCCCGCCTTGCCGCCCGCCGCAGTCCCCCCGCCGGAGGGCTCCGCGGTCCCGGAACCACCGCCGGTCCCCGCCCCCTGGCCGGAGCCCGCGGTGGCCGAGGAGCCGGGCGCAGCGGACGACGAGCCGCTCGGCGGGGCCGGTGTCGGGTCGCCGCCCTGGCAGGCGGTCAGCAGCCCCGCGCCGAGCAGGGCGGTGGTGGCGAGGGCGGTGCGCAGACGGCGGTTCATGACGGTGATTCCTCTCCGAGGTGCGGATGCGCGGCACCGAAGGCCCGGTGCCGCTCGTTGCCGATCCGCCCTACGGCCGTGGACCGCCACGGGTTCGATGCCGTCTTGCGTCCATGACAGTGCCGTGACGCGCCTGTGACACAGGATGCCGTAATTCCGTAAGTGAATTCCCCTTCCGGGGCATTCCATTTCCCTTCCGCCCCTGCCGAACCACCCGTTCTCGAAAAGAATTACGAGCAAGTTGAAATTCCGCCAAGCAGTGCCGTCGGCGTTTTCCGGACTTTGTTTCCCGGGAAACCACGGAACCGTTTCTCCATATCTACGATCGCAAGCTATGACCGACACTTCCCGGGAGAACTCCGCCACCCGTGCACGCTGGCAGACCTGTCTCCGGCTCGCCCGCGAACTCCTTCTCGTCGGGCCGGACGACGAGGACCTCAAACTCCACTACCTGCACACTCTGATCGACACGGGCCGCCTCGGCCCCACCCACCACCCGCGCAAGAAGATCCTCGTCATCGGCGCCGGAATCACCGGCCTGGTCGCCAGCCGATTACTCAAGGACGCCGGCCACGACGTCACCATTCTGGAAGCGAACGCCAGCCGGGTCGGCGGCCGCATCAAGACCTTCCGCGCCACCAAGCACCACCAGCCCTTCGACGACCCGGCCCAGTACGCCGAGGCCGGCGCCATGCGGCTGCCCGACTTCCACCCGCTCGTCCTCGCCCTGGTCGACAAACTCGGCCTCGGCCGCCGCCAGTTCTACAACGTGGACGTCGACCCCGGCTCCGGCAGCGGCCCCGACACCCCCGTGCCCCCGGTGACGTACACGTCCTTCACCGGCCGGACCTGGACCTACGGCGACGACAGCCCCGACTTCCGCGAGCCCGGCAAGCGCGGCAACTCCTGGATCCGCGCCAACCGCGTCCAGGTGCGCCGGTCCGACTACGCCACCACGCCCGAGCGGATCAACGAGGGCTTCCACCTCACCGGCGACGAAGTCCGCGCCCCCGTCGTGAAGATGGTCGACGAGGCACTGGAGAGCGTGCGCGACTACTACTCCGACGTCGTCGACGGCAAACGCGTCAACAAGCCCTTCGACGAGTGGGTCGAGGGCTGGGCCCGGGTCGTCCGCGACTTCGACGGCTACTCCATGGGCGGCTTCCTGCGCGACCACGCCGGGCTCAGCGACGAGGCGATCGAGGCCGTCGGAACGCTGGAGAACATGTCCTCGCGGCTGCACCTGTCGTTCTTCCACAGCTTCCTCAGCCGCAGCGACATCAACCCCGGCGTCCGCTACTGGGAGATACCCGGCGGCAGCTGGCGCCTGCCGCACGCCCTGCACCAGGGCCTGCGCGACGAGGTGCGGCTCGGCCACCGCATGATCCGCCTGGAGTACCACGACCCCAGCCGCGACACCGACCCCGAGGGCACCGGCGCCGTCGGACCCGACGGGTGGGGCGTGGCCGTGCAGACCGTCGCCGAGGACGATCCACAGGCCCCGCCGCGCCTGTGGACGGCCGACCTGGCGATCGTCACCATCCCGTTCTCCGCGCTGCGCTTCGTGGAGATCGTCCCCTCGATGTCGTACAAGAAGCGCCGCGCGATCATCGAGACCCACTACGACCAGGCCACCAAGGTGCTGCTGGAGTTCAGCCACCGGTGGTGGGAGTTCACCGAGGACGACTGGCGCGAGGAGCTCGACCGCATCGCACCCGGCCTGTACGAGTACTACCGACTGGGCGGCGCGCAGGGCACCGGCACGACCCTCTCGCTCGCCGAGGCCGGGGCCGGCCCGGCGGGCAGCGGCCTGCTCGGCGCCGCCGTCAAGGACAGCAGCGTCACCGAGGAGATGCGGCAGCTCAACAGCAGCCTGCCGCTGCGCGGCCCGGCCGTGCGCCCCGCCACCCACTGCTTCGGCGGCGGCTCGGCCGCCGACAACCCCAACCGGTTCATGTACTACCCCTCGCACCGGGTGGAGGGCAGCACCGGCGGCGTCGTCCTCGCCTCGTACTGCTGGTCCGACGACGCCGCCCGCTGGGACTCCATGCGCGGCCCGGAGCGCTACGTCTACGCCCTGCGCAACCTCCAGGCCCTGCACGGCGCCCGCATCGAGGTGTTCTTCACCGGCCGGGGCGCCACCAAGAGCTGGGCCCGCGACCCGTACGCCTTCGGGGAGGCCGCCATCTACACCGCGCACCAGATGACCAGCTTCCACCTGGACGTTTCCCGGCCCGAGGGCCCGGTGCACTTCGCGGGCGAGCACACCTCCCTCAAGCACGCCTGGATCGAGGGCGCCCTGGAAAGCGCCGTGCGCGCCGCCCTCGCCGTCCACCAGGCCCCGCCGGTCACCACCCCGGGCCCGGACGCGGGGGAGGAGCGCCCGTGACCGCGATCGACCCGGAGTGCACGGTCGCCCGCTATCTGGCCCTGCGCCTGGCCGAGTTGGGCATCACCCATCTGTTCGGCGTGCCCGGCAACCACCTCGGGCCGTTCCTGACCACGCTGCGGGCCGAGGGCGACGTCGAGTGGGTCGGCACCCCCACCGAGGGCGGCGCGGGCCAGGCCGCCGACGCCTACGCCCGCATCCACGGCATCGGGGCGGTGGCGGTCACCTACAGCGTCGGCGCGTTCAACCTCCTCAACGCCTGCGGCGGCGCCTACGTGGAGCAGGTCCCGCTGGTCGCGGTCAACGCCTCCCCGCCGTACGAGCAGTGGCAGAACTACCGCGCCCTCGGCCTGCTCACCTCGCACATGAGCCCGCGCGCCGAGAGCAACCTGGAGGCCTACCGGCAGGTCACCGTGGACGCCCAGGTCGTCTCCAACCCCGGCCTCGCCCCGGGGCAGATCGACGCGGCGCTCACCGCGTGCCTCTCCGAGCGCCGGCCCGTCTACCTGGAGGTCATGGAGGACCTGTGGGACGAGCCGTGCCCCGAGCCCGAGGCGCCGCTCGTCCGCCGCGACCGGCCGTTCAGCGCCCGCAACCGGCCCATGCTGGACACGTGCGTGCAGGCGGTCCTCGCCCTGGTCGAGGAGCGTCCCGGCCCGGACGGCAGGCCCCGCCCGATCGTGTGGGCCGGCGAGGAGATCGACCGGTTCCGGCTCGGCGGGCAGCTCACCGACCTCGTGGAGGCCACCGGCGTGCCGTTCTGCACGACCGTCGGCGCCAAGGCCGTCGTCGACGAGGACCTGCCGCAGTTCCACGGCGTCTACAACGGCAAGGCCAGCCACCCCGACGTGCACGCCGTCTTCAAGGAGTGGGCCACCTGCCGGATCGGGCTCGGCGCCTGGTCCACGTCGAAGAACCTCGGCGGGGAGCAGTGCGTCGGCGACGACTGGGTGATGGCCGCGCGCGGCGGCGTCAGCGTCGGCACCTCCTACTTCCCCGACGTGCAGCTCGAACAGCTGCTGCCCGCGCTCCAGGACGCGCTGGTGAAGGCGTACGGCTCCGGGGGCCTGGAGGCCGACTACTACGCCGAGTCCCACGCCCACCACGGCCCGCGCGACCACCGCCCGGCGGCCCTGGAACACCACCGGGCGTCACTGCGCAGCGGCCGCTCGGCCCACCGGCGCGGCGAACACCTCACGTACGACGGCGTGTTCGACCGGATCAACCACTTCCTGAACCACGAGACCGGCGAGGACTGGACGGTCGTCTCCGACGCCGCGTTCTCCCTCATCGGCTCGATGAACCTGGCCCTGCCCGCGGGCGGGTTCCTCTCCCAGGTGAGCTGGCTGTCCATCGGCTGGTCGGTCGGCGCGGCCACCGGCGCCGCCCTCGCACCCGAGCGCGGTCAGGCCCGCCCGATGGTGTTCGTCGGCGACGGCGCCTTCCAGGAGACCTGCCAGGAACTCTCCACCCACACCAGGCTCGGACTGCGCTCGGTGGTGTTCGTCATGGACAACGGCCACTTCTACGGCATCGAGCAGATGCTGGTGCACCCGTCGTACTTCGCCGGCCGGGGCGGCGGCGACGGCGGCGACGGTGACGGAGCGGACTTCTACAACGTCCTGCACCCCTGGCACTACGACCGCCTCGCCGACGTGTTCACCGGCCGAAAGACCCCGGCGAGCGGCGTCGAGATCGCGCACACCTCGGACCTGGACGAACTGCTGGACCGGCTCGACGACCCGGCCGACCCGGTCAACGCCGGGCCGCTGCTGGTCCGCGTCCGCCTGCACCGGCACGACTACCCGCGGGCGATGGCCTACAAGGTGACACCGGAGAAGGAGCAGGAGCATGGCTGACCTCAACGTACTGATCGCGTTCGACGCGGCCACCATCGTCGAACAGAACCCTCACGCGTCCCGCAACCCCGACGCGCCGACCCAGGTCGACCACAACCTCATCTACATGACGACCCGTCACGACCACGTCGTGGGCACCTCGGGCGCCGAACTGAACCTCCGGGCCGAGCCCGGGGACATCATCAGGTGGCGGGAGACGACCCTGTCGCTCGGCAAGGACTACAAGGCCCTGCTGTACCGGTACGTGAGCAGCGACAGCGGGCACCAGCTCATCCGGACACCACAGATCGAGGTCGTCGACGGCATCTACCCCCTGCCCAGGGAGGGCAGCGAGGGCAGGCCGGAGTTCGACATACAGCGCTACCAGGACCACTACTGGAGCACGACCGTCAAACGGGCGGGGAAGGTCGTGTACCACTTCTCCTTCCAGATCCTGGACCAGCACCGGCAGTTGAAGGGCTACTTCCAGTGGGACCCCTTCATCACCATCGAGGAGGTCTGAGCCGGCACGAACGCGGCGCCGCCGGGTGGCCCGTTCAGTGGGGCGTCTCCCGGCGGTGCTGCGGGTTGACTGCCAGGGGCAGCAGTCCCATGGAACCCCGTGCCTGCATCTGGGGCAGGGGGCGATCCTTGGCTGTTGCCCGGCGGTGCAACTCGCGGAAGAGGAGGTCGATGTCGAGTACGGGCGGTCCGCCGGGAACGCCGTGACGGAGGATGTCGATCAGTTCGCCCGTGAAGGCCGTGTAGGGCTCGCCTGACGGAGCGAGCGCCACCCGATGCGGAGAGGCGGCGGTCAGCAGGACCGTGCCCTCGATGTCGGCGAGTGGGAGGGGCTCGGCCCCTCCCATGACGTCCATGGCCCGACCGCTGAAACAGCAGTCCAGGATGACGACTTTCCGCTGCGCCCTGCTGTGCAGCAGCAAGCGGCGGATCCAGTTGTACTGGAGGGTCGTGTACTCGGCGTCGGAGCGGCTGTCCGGGAGCGCCAGGGACAGCTCACTGCTGTAAGGATCGATGAGCCCGTGACCCGAGAAGTACAGCAGCAGCGTGTCTTCCGCCTCGTCGCAGGCCAGTCGGACCTGGTCCAGGATCTCGGTCGCGTCGCGTGGATCGAGCAGGACCCGGGAGTGCTCGGCCGCGAACGCGCCGGTGGGGTACGCGAGCGCGGCGGCGAGATCACGCAGACCTGCCGGAACCGAAGGCAGGGACGGCAGGTGAGCGTAGTGCCCGACCCCGAAGAGGACGGCGCGGCAGCGGTCGGCGTCCGGCATGAGGGCCGCGTGCGAGGGCTGTCGGACGAGCGGGGGAGCCTCGGCCGCCACGTGTCCCGCTGGGGCCGGCCGCGTCGGCTCCGGCCGGGGAGCGGGCCGATCGGTCTCGTCGGCCAGCGGGTCGAGCACCAGTTCCTCGTCGGCCAGTGACCACAGCCGGTCGAACCGGTCGCATTCGGCGGACGCGTCCAGCCCGCGTGCCCGGCACGCGAGCACCTGGACGACGCACATGGTCAACTCCCAGTCGGGCAGCCGACGATGGGTGAACAGGTCATGGATGCGGGTGTGGCTGGGCGGGGGATGCAGGACGCCCCTCAGAGCCGCGGCGATGTCCCGGGTGCTGGGCCGCCCCGCACGGCGCAGCAGCTCGTGCAACGCGTCGCTCAGGTCCTTGCGCGCCCCTTCCGCCAACTCCGGGCGTGCCAGGTGCCGCCTGACGGCTCCCATCGCGACCCCCTCGATGTGCGCGGTCCGACGGCCATCATCCCGCAGTCCTCCGTCAGCCGCTGTCAGCCGTTGTCAGCCGTTGTCAGTCGCCGTCCGGGGCTGTCCGACGTCGTGGGACCCCGTGGCACGTCGGCACCTTCCGTCAGGGGAAACGCGGTCGGGCCCAGCCTGGTTCCACCGGCCGCGAACCGAGCGCGGCGCTCTGGAGGAGGCACCGTATGCACCTGTTGTGGGAAGGGTTGCTGACGCAGCTCCCCTCGGCTTTGATCACGGCCGTCGCGGGCGGTGTGACGGCCTGGGCGGTCCGTGCGCGTGCCCGTCGTCGGGAGTCGGCGAGGACGGACGAGGAGTGACGGGGCCGCGCCGGAGCGGGAAGGACCCGGTCGGCCCGTCCTACCCCGCCACGAGCTTCTCGAAGAAGAACTCGTGCTTGAGGAACGACGTCTCGTGCTCCGCGCCGGGATACGGCGGGATGAGCTGGGCGGCCTGGAAGAGCCGCCAGCCGTCCCGCAGGGCCGCGACGCCCGTCGGGTACGGGGGTTCGTCGCTGTCGCCGGTCGTGGGGTGGCCGGCTCCCGTGCCGTCGTAGCGGGCCCAGCCGACGACGGCGGAGTCCAGGGCGGAGGTGTCCAGGTAGAGGACGAGGACCTGCTGCCGGGTGGTGGTCACGCGGTGCTCCTCTGCGCGGCGGGCCGGTTGGCGATACGAGTGGCCCAGTGGTCGATGTCGAAGCCGGGGTCGGCGGACAGGGAGCGCCACAGCCGGATGCGGTGGTGGATCTCCAGACGTGCGGTGGCCTGCTCGTACCAGGGGAAGGTGCGCCGCAACTCCTCGGGGACGGCGGGGGCGTGCAGGTCCGCCGTGTCCCACAGCCGCACCTGCGGCACGGTCGGGTTGAAGCGGATCTTGTACATGTGGCGGACGGTGTCGCTGTCGTTGCGCCGGCCGCCGTGCCAGGTCCCGTGGTGCAGCAGCAGGACCGTGCCGGCCGGGCAGGTCAGCCGGGTCTGCCCGCGCAGGTTCTGGTAGCGGCCGGTGTCGGACTCGTTGGTGCGGCGCAGATGGCTGCCGGGGACGAGGAGCGTGCCGCCCATGTCGGCGGTGACCGCCTGCGGGTAGTACATGAGCTGCACGTCGAACGCGTCGGTCCGCAGATCGATGAGCGCGTCGGCGTGCAGGGGCTGCGCACTGCCCTCGTGGGGCAGGCGGGTGTGCACGAAGTGGTGGTCGACGGTGGGGTCCGGTCCGACCAGGCTCTCCAGGCCGCCCGCGACGGCGGGGAGTTCGACGAGCCGGCGGGCGAAGGACCCCGCGGGGAACGCCGCCGGTACGGGCGTGCCGTACGGCACCGGGGGCAGCCCGGCGGCGAACACACCGAGCGCCTCCTCGTTCATCTCCGGGGGGACGACGTCGTCGAGGCGCAGGAAACCGTGCGCCACGAACCGGGCCACCTGGACGGAGCTCAGCAGCTGTTTGGTGGTTGGCATGAAGCAACCGTAGAAAGGGAAGGGTTGTCAGTCGTGGGTTGTATTCGGCGACTGCTGGTAAATTCTCACCATGACGTCGGATGTGGAGCTGGCCCTCGACCTGCCGCCCGACCTGGTGCACGCCGGCGTGGGCGTCCACGGCTCCGCCGGCCCGCACGAGGTCTTCCGCCTCCCGCACCTGTGGCAGCTCCACCTCTACGGCTACTCCGGCACCTTGGAGTTCGGCGGTGCGCGGCACCCGATCCGCCCGGGGCACCTGAGCCTCGTACCGCCCGGCACGGAGGTGCACTTCCACTACGACGCCCCGCGCTGCGAGCACCTGTACGCGCACTTCCGGCTGCCGGGCGACGGTGAGCGGCGCCGGGTCCCGGTGATGCGGGACGCCGGTGCGGACGCGGCCGTGCTGAGCGGGCTGCTGCGGCAGACGATCAGGGCGAGCGCACAGTCCCCGTCCCGGGCCTCGGCGGAACTGTGGACGGTGCTGTGGCGCACCACCGGCCTGACCGACGCCGGAATCGACCCCTCGGAATCTCGCCACCCCGCGCTGCGGGTGGCCATGGCCCACATCGAGGAGCACCTGGCCGACCCGCTGAGCGTCCCCGGGATCGCCCGTGCCGCCGGGGTGTCGCACACGCACCTGACCCGGCTGTTCCGCGAGGACACCGGGCACACGGTCGTCGGCTACGTACGGCACCGCCGCATGGCGCGGGCCCGGCACCTGCTGATCGCCTCGACCCTGGCGATCCCGGCGGTCGCCGCGACCGTCGGCATCCCCGACCTGCAGGCGTTCAACAAGACGTGCCGCAGGGAGCTGGGCGCCTCGCCGCGTGCCGTGCGCAACGCCGCGGGCGCGTGAGACCGGAGGTCCGGCGGAACGGCGACGGAGGGCATCCGGCGAGAACGGCTCGAAGGCATCGGCACACAGGCCGAATTCGCCGACCGGCCCCGGTGGCGCGGAGTACGAGGGGACAATTCCTGTCCAGGGAATTCGGAAGGAAGCGCCGGCATGATCGACTGGATACCTCTGGCCACCGGGTCCAGGCCCGTCCCGCAGCCCGTGGCGACCCCGCTGGTCTGGGCCGGAGCCTTCGCCGGCGCACTGGGCCTGGTGGCGCTCATCAACACCGTGGTGGGGCCCGACCGGCCCGAACTGGCCCTCACCGCGCTGTCCCTGCTGGCCGCCGTGCTCGGCCTGTGCGCACGCTTCACGGCGGCCCCCGGCACGGCCGTGCTCTGCTGGCTCTTCCTCAACGGCTTCGCCATCCCGCCCGCCGGCACCCTCACCTGGGCCGGGCACCGCGACACCACCTGGCTCGCCTGCCTGCTCACCGCCGCCCTCCTCGGCACGACCCTGGCCCGCCTGGCCCACGCCCGCGCCGCCTACCGCCGCCTCGCCCCGGAACAGACCCGCCACGACGACACGGACCAGGTGGCCGGACACCACTGACCCGGACACCGGCCGGCCCCCACTGACCCCGACACCGGCCGGCCCCCACTGACCCGGACACCGGCCGACATCTTCCGGCTCGGCTGCCGATGTCCTTCGGCCCGGTTGCTGGCGTCTTCCTTCGGCCGCTGACGTCTTCCGGTTCGGCTGCCGATGTCCTTCGGCCCGGTTGCTGGCGTCTTCCTTCGGCCGCTGACGTCCTCTCGCCCGACGGCCGATGTCCTCCGGCCCGGCTGCCGGCGCCCCGCCGTACCGGCTGCCGATGCCCCGCCGCGTCGGCCGCCGCCCCCGGTCGCCGTACCGGCTGCCGATGCCGCGTCGGCAGCCGCCCCCGGCGGAAACACCGCCCCGGACCGCCGCCGCCCTACCCACCCCCGTTCGCCCTCGCGCGCCCGCGGGGCGCGGGAGTTAGGATCCCGGCCATGGCCATGACCGTGCACGACGTGGACCGGTTCGAGGCGTCCAGGCCCCGCCTGGAGGCCATCGCCTACCGCCTCCTCGGCTCCGCGAGCGAGGCCGAGGACGCCGTGCAGGAGACGTATCTGCGCTGGCAGGCGGCCGACGCCGGGCACATCCAGGTGCCCGAGGCATGGCTGACCAAGGTGCTCACCAACCTCTGCCTCAACCAGCTCACCTCGGCCCGTGCCCGGCGCGAGACCTACGTCGGACAGTGGCTCCCCGAGCCGCTGCTCGCCGGCGACCCGATGCTCGGCCCCGCCGACACCGCCGAACAGCGCGAATCGGTCTCGTACGCGGTCCTCGCCCTGCTGGAGCGCCTGTCCCCCAACGAGCGGGCGGTGTACGTGCTGCGGGAGGCCTTCGACTACCCGCACCGGGAGATCGCCGCGATCCTCGACATCACCGAGGCCGCCAGCCAGCAGATCCTGCACCGCGCCAAGAAGCACGTCGCCGACGGCAAGGCCCGCACGGAGGTCGACGAGGCCGCCGCCCGGCGGATCGTCGAGGAGTTCCTCGCGGCCGCCACCAGCGGCCGGACCGAGCCGCTCGTGCGGCTGCTCACGCAGGACGCCGTCTCGGTCGGCGACGGCGGCGGGAAGGTCCCGGCCCGGGCCAAGGCGTTCGAGGGCGCCCTCGCGGTCGCGAAGTTCATGCGGGGCCTGTTCAAGCCGAGCAAGGCCAAGCGCGCCCTGGTCGGCGGCTCCCCCGAGGTGTACGCCACGACCGCCAACGGCGATCCGGCCATCGTGGCGGTCGTGGACGGCCGGGTCGTCGGCGTGACCTGCCTGGAGGTCGGCGCCGACGGCATCGCCGCGTTCCGCAGCCAGGTCAACCCGGACAAGCTCGAGCGGGCGACCGCGCAGTGGGCCGCGACCGACCACGGCGAACCCCTGCTCCGCGCCGCCTTCTGAGGAACGCGCACAGTGTGAGCTGCTTCACATCGGATTCCTGTCAGGAAACGGCGGGCCGCCCGGTTCAAGGGGCGAATCCGCTCAAGGTTGCTCACGACAGGAGCCAGGACATGCAGCACCGCATCGTCGTCCTCGGGGCCGGCTACACCGGCGCCACCGCCGCCGGGCGCCTCGCCAAGCGGCTGCACCGCGAAGACGTCGCCATCACTCTCGTCAACGCCGAGCCCGACTTCGTCGAACGCGTCCGGATGCACCAGCTCGCCACCGGCCAGGACCTCACACCTCGGCCCTTCAGCGAGATGTTCGCGGGCACCGGCGTCACCCTGAAGCTCGCGCAGGTCACCGGCGTCGACGTCGACGGCAGGACCGTCACCGTCACCGACGCGCAGGGCACCGAGGAACCGCTGGCCTACGACACCCTCGTGTACGCCCTCGGCAGCGGCTGGAACGACCAGGGCGTCCCCGGCACCGCCGAGCACGCTTACGAGATCGCCAGCCGCCCGGGAGCGCTCCGGCTGCGCGAGCGCCTGGCCCGGCTGGAGGCCGGACAGCCCGTGGTCGTGGTCGGCGGCGGCCTCACCGGCCTGGAGGCCGCGACCGAGATCGCCGAGGCCCGCCCGGACCTCGACGTCGCCCTCGCCGCCCGCGACGGTCTCGGCGACTGGCTCTCGCCCAAGGGCCGCCGGCATCTGCGGAAGGTCTTCGACCGGCTCGGCATCACCGTGCACGAGCACGCCGCCGTCACCGCCGTGGAGGCCGACCACGTCACCACCGCCGAGGGCGGGCGGATCCCCGCCGCGGTCACCGTGTGGACCACCGGCTTCGCCGTCCACCCGATCGCCCGCGCCACCACCCTGGAGGTCACCGACACCGGCCGGATCATGGTCGACCGGACCATGCGCTCGGTCTCGCACCCGGACGTGTACGCCGTCGGGGACGCGGCCCTGGCGCTGGGCGCCGGCGACAAGCCGCTGCGGATGTCGTGCGCCTCGGGCGTCCCCATGGCCTGGCAGGCCGCCGACGCGATCGCGGCCCGGTTGACCGGCGGGAAGCTCCCGAACGTGCCGCTGCGCTACTTCAACCAGTGCATCTCGCTGGGCCGCAGGGAGGGCCTGATCCAGTACGTCACCGCCGACGACCGTGCCGTCCGGGCGGCGCTGACGGGCCGGTTCGCCGCCGTCTACAAGGAACTGATCTGCAAGGGCGCGGCCTGGGGCGTCGCCCACCCGGCGGCCGGCACGCTCGCCCGGCGCCGCCGCGTCGTACAGGCACCGGCCCGGACCGGCTCGCTGGTCAGGGAGTCGGCCTGACCGCGCGGAACGTCCGTGCTGCCCTGGCGCCACGTGGCGCCATGTGGCACCGCATGGCACCACGCGGCGTCATGCGGTGCCGTGCGGTGCCGAGTGGTGTCTGACGGCCCCTGCTTCGCATAGTCGCAGATGAGGAGGCTGGAGGTCCGCCCCGTCCCGCCCGAGGCGCCACACGTGCTTGCGTGTGGCGCCATAGTGGTGCCATTATGGCGTCATGGACCTCACCCCGTATGTCGACACCCTCCGCCGTGAACTCGCGGTGGCCGCCGAGGCCGGCGGCGAGGAAGCCCGCGAGCTGGCCGAGAGGCTCACCGCTCCCCTGGAGTCGGCGACCCGGCTGGCCCTGCTCAACGTGCTCTCCGCCGCGATGGACGAGATCACCCGCGAACTCGCCCCGGGCTCGGTCGACGTACGGCTGCGCGGACTCGACCCCGACTTCGTGGTGACACCGCCGCCCACCTACGGCAGCGCCCCCGCGGCACCGACCGCGTCCCTCGAACCGGTCAGGGGGCATGTGCCCGCCGACGGCGACGAGGGCGGCACCGCCCGCGTCAACCTGCGGCTGCCGGCCCACCTCAAGGCCCGCGCCGAGGAGGCCGCGGCCGGTGAGGGGCTGTCGGTCAACGCGTGGCTGGTCCGGGCCGTTTCGGCCGCGGTCGAGGGCGGTGCGCGGCCGCACGCGACGGACCGGACCCGCACCGTCGGACAGAGCTTCACCGGCTGGGTGCGCTGACCGCGTCCCGCCCGCCGCACCACTCATCCGCACCGCGCCCCACCAGCGCGGACGCCCCAAGGACTCAAGAGGACGGGACAGCCATGCCTTCTTTCGACACCCCGCAGCCGATCGCGGTCACCGCCCACGTGCCCGCCGCGGCCATCCGGTTCGCCGCGGGCGACCGCCCCGACACGGTCGTCGAGGTGCGGCCCCGCGACCCGAAGCGGGACAAGGACGTCCGAACCGCCGAACAGACCGAGGTCACCTACGCGAGCGGCGTCCTGACCATCAGGACGCTGCCCAGGCGCCGCAGTCTCATCGGCCCCAACGGCCTCGTCGACGTGACGGTCGAGCTGCCCGCGGGCTCGGATGTCGACGTGTCCGGCGGCTCCTTCGCCCAGGTGCTCGGCGAGGGCCGGCTCGGCGAGGTCCGGGTGAAGACCTCGAGCGGCGACGTGCGCCTCGACACCACCGGACCGCTGACCCTGACCGTGTCGCACGGCGCGGTCACGGTGGACCGGGTCGAGGGGGCGGCCGAGATCACCACCAGCTCCGGCAACGTGCGCGTCGGCCTGGTCGACGGCCCCGCCGTCCTGAAGAACTCCCACGGCACCACGACCGTCGGCGCCGTGACGGGCGAGCTGCGGGTGAACGGGGCCAACGGCGCCATCGACATCGCACGAGCCGAGGCGTCGGTCACCGCCACCACGACCAACGGCTCTCTTCGACTCGCCGAAGTCGCCCGGGGGGACGTCCAGTTGGAGACCTCCAACGGCTCCATCGAGATCGGCATCCGCGAGGGCACCGCCGCCTGGCTCGATGTCAGCTCCAACCGGGGGCAGGTGCGCAACAGGCTCGCCGCGTCCGAGGCCCCGGAGGAGACCGAGGACAGCGTGAAGGTCCACGCACGGACCAACTGGGGAAACATCGACGTCCTCCGCGCCAAGCCCTGAGCACCACCGCCCTTCCCCACCCACTCCAGCCTTCTCATGGAGGGCCACATGCCTACTTCTGTCATGTCCACGTCCGGCGAGAGGGGTGGTCGGCCCTCCCCGGCCGCCGTCTCCGCCGTCGGGCTGCGCAAGTCCTACGGCGACCAGACCGTCCTCGACGGCATCGATCTGCACATCCCGACCGGGTCCGTGTTCGCCCTGCTGGGCCCGAACGGGGCCGGCAAGACCACCGCCGTGAAGATCCTCTCCACCCTCATCACCCCCGACGCCGGACAGGCCCGGGTCGCGGGCCACGACCTGGCCACCGAGGCACAGGCCGTGCGCGCCGCGATCGGGGTCACCGGGCAGTTCTCCGCCGTCGACGGCCTGATCACCGGCGAGGAGAACATGCTCCTCATGGCCGACCTGCACCACCTGCCCAAACGCCGAGGACGGCAGGTCGCGGCCGAACTGCTGGAGCGCTTCGACCTCACCGAGGCCGCGAAGAAGCCCGCCTCCACCTACTCCGGCGGCATGAAACGCCGCCTGGACATCGCCATGACCCTGGTCGGCGCCCCGCGGATCATCTTCCTCGACGAGCCCAC